>CAZUGK010000029.1:323-25817 GCA_964619815.1 uncultured Clostridiaceae bacterium
ACAGCACTATCAAAAAATTTGCAGATTATAATTGAAGAAGCCAACATAACCGGTTTTTTCCCCCATGTTACCTTACAAAGCTTTTATGACCAAATGAAGTCTACCTATCGCCAGCCAGTTGCAATACTTGGGGCAGTAGGTAATCCTAAAAACCTAAAACAGGATGATAAGAAATGGGGAAATAAATATAAATCAGGGGGAGAATATTATGCAGGGGAACTTCCCTCGAATAGCCAAAGCGTAATAGAGCTTTTCGGGGCTGCAGTATTTGACGGGGACAAGATGGTAGGTAAGTTAACCGGTGAAGAGACACGGCTTATGCAGATAGCAAATGGTGATTTTAGAATGGGATTCTTCACAATGCAAGATCCAAAAAAACCTAAATTAATTGTTCCTTTTGATATCCGTCAGGCAAAAAAGCCTGCCGTAACGGTTAATTTTGAAGGAGATAAACCAATTGTACATTTGAAGGTAGAGCTTGATGGTGACCTGCTTGCTGTCCAGAGCAGGATTAATTATGAACAGCCCGAGTTAAAGCCGTTACTTGAAAAAGCCTTTGAAAAGCAAATAAAAGACGGTCTTGATAAGCTGATGAAAAAAAGCAAAAGTCTGAAAACAGATATATTTGGTTTCGGTGAGATTGCTGCAAGACACTTTCCTACCATACAAGAATGGGAAAAATATAATTGGTGTAATAAATTCCAAAATGCCGAGATAACTACAGAGGTTAAGTTTACCATAAAAAGGACGGGGACTCAGTTAAGAAGCTCTCCAATTATAACTTCGGAGGGAAAAGAATAAATGAAGTATATTGCAGCGGTTTTTATATTATTCAACCTAATATATATTCTTAGCTTTGCAAGATACAACTTGAGAAAGAAAAACAAAGCAGCGGCAGCAGGGGCTATACTTCTTGCATTTCTAATAGTAACTTTACCTGTGATTGTACTGATTATAAAATGATAGGGACACCGGACCAGCCGGTGTCTCTTTATTTTGCTTCACTCCAGTTTGCCGGATATGTCACATAAAAGAATTTGACATAGCCTGGGGTTGAAAAGCTGATACTGCTGCCTTTCGGTATCATAATCACATCTCCTGCGTTTCCGGTAATTTTCTCGCCACCTGTTTTTATCTCAAGTGTACCATCTATTACATAGTCCACCTCATCATAATTAAGTGTCCAATCAAACTCGCTCTTATCCATTTCCATGAAACCGCAAGCGAGATTATGATTTTCATCCAATGTAAGTATATCTTTCAGGTATACCCTGTCACCAGGCTTTCCGGTATCAAAATTTTCGCACTTTACAGTGCTCCCCTTTATCCCTACAATGCCGCTTTTAGCTCTACTCTTCTCAATCTCACAGAGTCTCTTTGGGGAATCATATTCCATCAGTACTTTTTTAACAATATCAGCAACAAGCTTTTCATCTATGTTATTCATATTGTGCTACCTCCATCAAGCTTCAAGTTTTTTTGCAGAGGTCTTATCGATGGTGCTTTTTGGAGCAATCAGGCTTGCAACCATGACTGCAGTAATACCAGCCACCAACTTCCCCGCAATCATCGGGAATATCATTTCCCTGTTTACCCCTGCGGTAAATCCCAGATGGTCGCCGAATACGAATGCCGCGCTTACTGCGAAGGCTACATTGAGGACCTTTCCTCTGTCGTCCATATCCTTCATTAACCCGAACATTGGAATATTGTTGGCGAGGGTAGCTACCATACCTGCAGCAGAAACATCGTTCATTCCAAGCATTTTCCCAAGCTTTAGCAGAGGGTTCTTGAAAACCTTTGTAATGAAAAATACCATTGGAAATGCACCGCAAAGCATTATGGCAATTGATCCGATAATCTGGATACCATCCGAAATCGGTGCCATCCCAGGGATTATTACAAGTCCGGTCAAGGTTTCTATAATTATAGCCGCTGTTGCCAGGGTGATAACAATTACAACGCCCTTACCAAATGCATTGAATCCGCTTATCATCTTGTTGGGTATCCTCCAAAGCCCTATTGCTATTAATATGGATACTATTATTATCGGAATCAGGTTGCTTAATATCATTCCTATGCTGTAGCCTGCTACCAGACCTCCCACAAAACAGCCTATCGGAATGGTTATCATACCTGCCAGCACTCCGGATGCCAGGAACTTGTGATCTTCCTTCTTTATGATTCCAAGTGCTACCGGAATTGTGAACACTATAGTAGGTCCCATCATTGATCCCAGTATCAAGCCTGCGAACAAACCTGCTTCCTTTGTCTGTGCAAGTTCAATTGCAAGAGGATATCCACCCATATCACAAGCGAGAAGTGTTGTAGCGAACATTGACGGGTCAGCGCCCAAAGCTGTATATACAGGAACCACGACAGGCTTTAGTATTGTTGCCAGCACAGGAGCTAAAGAAACTACTCCCACCATTGCTATTGCAAGTGATCCCATTGCCATAAAGCCTTCGTCAAACTTCTCACCTAATCCAAATTTGTTTCCAAAGCACTTATCCAACGCTCCAAGAGCCATAAAGGCTACCATTATATAGACTATAACCTCATTTATACTCATTTTATTACCCCCTTAAATCATAGTAAAGTTGAATATACTTCCTTACAGGGAGATGGTATTATACTGCTTGCTATAAGCATGCCATTTTCTTCTGCAGTTCGTATTCCAGCTGCTACGGCTTCATTAACCGAACTCACATCTCCTGTTAATGTTACAAATGATTTACCTCCAATCCCAATACCAAGCCTTACTTCAATCAACTGTACCAACCCGGCTTTTACAGCAGTGTCAGCCGCTGCAATTGCACTGGCTATACTAAAAAACTCCATTACTCCTACTGCAGCAATTTCCCCTTCAACCTTCGATACGGCACATATTGCAGGAACCAACTGCGGGTGCGCATTGGGCAGCAGCATTTTATCAACCACATACTGGGCTCCTTTTTCATTTCCCGCATTAACGGAGGTCTTTACTGAACCTACGTCACCAAACACAAGCACTATGAATTTTCCCGGGCATACCGGCTTTGAAAAAACCAGTTCAACCTCAGCAGCCTTTATCATTGCATCAGCAGCTTCAATGCCCTTTGCTATACTGTTCAGTTCAATCAGTCCTATAGTATTGTTCATTTCAAATCACCTGACCCTGTAGACTTAATTTTAATGTGGTCACTGCTGACTTCTTCTACTATTCCATCAATGCTGGAGTGGATATTTGCACTTACCTGATCATATTCCGCAGACGCAATGAGCTGCCTCTTCCTCACTTCTTCCCCCTGAGAAACAACAGGAACAGCGGGGGCACCTATATGCTGTTTTAGCGGAATGCATACTTTTTCCGGATGCATCTCTTTTACAGCATCATCCACCTTCCTATCGTATTTTGCCACGTCTATCCTGCCAATCAGTCTCCCTTGCGGTATCTTCCTGAACTCCCTCATGGCTGAATTCGATAAGTTTATTCCAGTATCTGTGAACTTGATACCTTTACTCCTCAATTTGTTCTTTATATAGATATTGACTTTTCTCGGGGAGAGTCCCATAGGGCATGCATATAGCTCGCATATTCCGCATTCACAGCAAATTAATGCCTCATTATATACTTCATCATATTCCTTCTCCATTGCCATCCCACGCATTATTCTGTGAGGACGCAGCCTGTGTCCTATAAGGTATCTGGGACACATATCCGTACAGTAGGAGCATTGTATGCACACGGATTTTGCCTGGTTGATTATATGTTCAATAGGAACAGAAGCCCTATTGGCAAGGTAATGGTCTTCAGCAATTACAATTATTCCGCTGTCGGTCTTGGTTATATATCTGTCCCTGAGCTGATGTCTTAGGAGCAGCTTGCCCATCATAGGGCCCCCCATTATAACACGGTATTCTTTTAAGCCCGCCCCTCCGGCAGCTTCAATGCACTCCGGCACTGATGTACCTAAAGGTACTTCAGCAATCACAGGCTTTCTTACTTCCCCGGTTATAGTAACGAATCTTGAGGTTACCGGCCTATTATTTACAGCTTCTGAAATGTTAAAAATTGTATTTATGTTGGAGACAACTGTTCCGACACTCAGTGGAATCCCTCCGGCCTCAACTGTTCTTCCGGTAATCTCATAAACAAGTATCTGCTCATCTCCTGCAGGATATATGCCATCCAGAAAAAAAAGCTCGGCTCTTGACTTTGTTTTCTCTATAACTTCCTTCAGAGCCTGCGCCTCACTTATATACTTTTTCTTAAGTGCAAATATAACATGACAGGCTCCTATACTCTCTCCTACAAGCATGGCAGCATTAACAAGCTGGCTGCTCCTGCTCCTCATAAGATATTTATCAGTTGCAAGAAGGGGCTCACATTCAGCACCATTTATTATCAAATATTCCACCCTGCAATTGAGCTTCTTATGAGTTGGAAAACCTGCTCCTCCCGCACCGACAACTCCAGCATCGTAAATCTGTTTCAATAAGTCCAAGTATCTCACCTCGCAACATGCCTTATGGTATTGCTTTTTCTACCTCAACCGTATCAATGATACCGATTATAGTAGCGTCAATAGGAGAATCCTCCTTATTGAGTGCTTTTCTTGCGGAACTGCCCGTTGCAACAAGTACAGTTTCCCCAACTCCGGCACCAATGAAGTCTGCTGCAACAAAAGTCGGTCGATCTGTTTCGGTATAGTAATCAGTCGGCTTGATTATCAGAAGCTTAAGGCCATTAAGCCCGTCGTCTTTTCTGGTAGCCCAGATATTTCCTACAACTACTCCAATTATCATGCATATCTTCCTTCCTTCAGTGCCTTTATTCCCTCACTATCTTTATCCTGCCGGCTTTCGCCGAGTCAAGAGCAAGAGGTGTAATTACAGTCTTTTTGCTGATTATTATTTCTCTGCAGCCGTCCCTGGTCAGCCTTTGAATATCTTGTTCTGTTACAATCCTCTTATCAATTTTACAGCTTTTTATTGCTTCACCTTCTGATGCGACTTGTTTTTCACTGGATTGCATATTCTCAAGCTCGGAAGCATCACCTTCAGGACTTGCATGCTGCAGCAGCTCCCTGAATTTTTCCTTGGGAATAACTATGAATTCATAGTTGTTCAAATCCTGTTCCTTTCTATAAGCTTCAATATCGAACAGGGCAAATCCGTTGCTTTCAAACATGCTGTACAGGTTTTCAAAGCATTGATTATCGCATTTTCCCAGCACAAGAACCTTTTTTCTGTTCTCAAATGCTTCCAGCCTTTCCCTTACCTGCTTTGTGACCAATGAAACCAACTGGTCGATTTCCATAATATCACTTCCCTTTTATCTGCAATTCATTGCTATACCGATAGGTGTGACAAGCAGCGGGTTATATGGCTTCCGGGTAGGTATTCCCGTCTCCTTTTCAATGATGGACTCAATTCCATCCATACAGCAGGTTCCACCTACCAGGTATATTCCATCAACCTTATACTGCTGTGTGTGTTTATTTATTATAGAAGCCATTTTTTGTACAACCGGCACAATCAGAGGAAAAACCTCCTTGTATCTGCTCTTTTGCTTTTTAAGCTCTTCTGCCTCCTCAAACCTGATTTTGTAGCTGCCTGCTATAACAAGGGTAAGATGGGTTCCCCCCGTTGGTTCATCAGCAGTATAAACTACTTTGCCGTTTTCAAAGACAGACAGTCCTGTAGTTCCTCCCCCGATGTCCACTACAACTCCATTTTCCACCTTGAGTACCGAATTTGCCGCGGTAGGTTCATCAAGTACCGAGGTAACCTCCAGACCTGCACCCTCCACAACATACCTGTGAGTATTGCTGTCCCTCTCCCCTGTTCCGGGAGGAACTGCAATAGCAGCCTTCGTAAGTTCAACCCCAAGCTCTTCTTCAATTTTTTCCTTCAATCTCCTTACAATAGCTCTGGCACCTGCAAAATCTACAACCAATCCATCTTTTACTACTTGTGCATACTCCATTTCACAGGCAACAGGATTCATTTTTCCATCCAGTACTACCAGCACAATATACGCAGTACCAAGATCAACACCTGCAATGAGATCACCGGACCCAAGCTTCGTTGTGCACCTCGCCATTGTATCCTCTACCTGTTTTATATAATTATTGATATTAGTAAAATCAATCATTTTATCCATCCTCCTGCCAAAGCTTCAGCATATTCTGCATACTGTTCCTTCAGTACACCCTGATGCATTGGCTTCATCAAAATCCAGATGCAGTCTGAGAACATAGTTATCACTTACTCTAACCAGGACATCCTCAAAAATCAGTGGCCTTTCCCCCAAGACTCTGACATTGACTGCTTGCTTATTCTGAACATTGAAATGCTTTGCATCCTTTTTTGTCATGTGCAGATGTCTTTTGGCAATTATCACACTTTCTTCCGCCTTAATTATTGCTTTCCCGGATGAAATAAACAGAGTCCCGCTTTTGCTCAAATCACCAGAGTCTCTCACTGGTGGGGTTATGCCTAAAGCAAATGCATCGGTACGTGTTATCTCAACCTGCGTCTTGGTACGCGGGGGTCCAAGTATTGCTACCCCGCCTATTACCCCCTTCGGACCTATCAGCATAACTCTCTCATTGTACTGACATTGTCCCGGCTGTGAGAGATCCTTTTTCTTAGTCAGCTCATACCCATCCCCGAAAAGCCGGTCCATATGCTCCCTTGTTAGATGCACGTGCCTGGCCGATGCTTCAACCGGTATCAATAACTCTTTCATCAATTCTTCCTTCACCTTTTGTGTTATAAAGTCAATCATTTCACGGGTCATTTTATCACCTGCCTGTATGCTCCGTTTATGCACTTCAACAACATTATATAAATACAGCTGCTTAACCTGTTAAGTGCTTTGACAAGGTCCTCCCTTTCCATACCTTCCTCCTTTTTAAAGGCTTTAACTGCATAAATTTCCACTTTCCTGACGCTGCTTCTCAGCAAGTTCAACTGCAATGCAACTTTTCCCATACTGTAATGAGGAAGTATATGCTTCATGTTGAAGTACTTGACAGGGTTATGAGACTTCTCCCGCAATTCCTCGCTGCTTAAGCCCAAAAGAGTGCAGCTTTGAAATTCCTCCTCCAAAACCTCACATTTTAAGATATTTCTTACATATTGAAGTACTTCTTCAAGCTCTTCCAGAAGTTTATCCAGCCTGTTCCCGTCCGCTTCCACCTGAAGCATAAGTATCTGGGATTGAAGACTGTCTAATGCTCCCCTGAAAACTATTCTTGGATGATCCTTGTATACCAGCTTTTTTCCATACAGCTGTGTCATATACTCAGGCTTTTCGCTCACATGGCAACCGATACCTGCCAGAACATACTTTTCAGAGGTTTTTTCTTCGGCCTTGAATTTTTCATTCTGTCCTCCGTCATTTTCAACCTTAAACTCCTCAACAACCAGCTCTATCTTTCTGTCCTTAAGATATTGCCTGGCTGATGGAGTTATCTTAGTGCCAGGTTTTATTACATATTTATCAATATCCTTATTCCTTATTTCAGCGCGCAGCGATGTCTCCGTAATCAATCCCATGCTCTCACATCCTTTTTTGAATGCATAGGCACCGGGTCAAGAGATTGACCCGGCTGCATCATTTAGCCTTCAAGTTTTGGCATAATCATTTCTACCTCACTGTGAGGTCTTGGTATTACATGCACAGATATCAATTCTCCTACTCTTTCTGCAGCTGCTGCTCCCGCGTCCGTGGCTGCCTTTACTGCGCCAACATCTCCTCTTACCATTACAGTTACCAGTCCTCCCCCAACATGAACCTTTCCTATTAAAGATACATTTGCTGCCTTTACCATGGCATCAGCGGCTTCTATAGCTCCTACCAAGCCTTTAGTTTCAATCATTCCCAGTGCATTTGTATTAGTCATTTATATATCCTCCTCTTATTCAACTTTTTAATTTAATTCCTTGAGCCTTTCCAGCACAAGCCTTGTAATTTTACCAATGTCAATTTCCGATACCCTTTCACTTTCCTTTGGAATAAGCTCCTCCGCTTCCTTTGTGCCATAAGCCGCTCTTCTTATATTAATCAGATGCATTACACTAACATTATCAGAGGTTGCACTCCCGCCTACCGTGCCGCAGCCCAATGTAAGTGACGGTAAAAGATTTGTGGTGGCTCCTATTGCACCCAAGGATGACGGAGTATTGACAAGTACCCTTGAGACAGGCTTTCTCAAAGCGAATTCCCTTATTACTTTCTCATTGCTTGAGTGAATTACCAGGGTGTGCCCTATACCTCCATACTTAAGAAGCTCAATACACCGCTCACAGGCTTTCTGCCAATTTTCATCACTGTAGAAAGCCAGGATTGGAGAGAGCTTTTCCATTGAGAAGGGATAATCTCTTCCTACACCGTCCTGCTCGCAGACAAGAACCCTGGGTTCATACGGAACCTCTATACCTGCCATTTTCGTAAGCTGCCCCGCACTCTGCCCTACTATCTTCGGGTTAAGACCTCCCCCAGGCTTCTGAATAAGCTTTGCCAGGAGCTTCATATCATCCCCCGGAACAAAATATGCACCTTGCTTGACAAGCTCCTTCTTAACGGCATCCTTTATGCAGTCCTCCGTGACAATAGCTTGCTCGGAGGAGCATATAGTCCCGTTATCAAAGGTCTTTCCTGCAAGTATTCTCTTAATTGCAAGAGGAATGTCGGCACTCCTTTCAATAAAGGCAGGTGTATTTCCCGGACCTACTCCCAGCGCCGGAACTCCTGAGCTATAGGCTGCCTTCACCATTGCGGAACCACCGGTTGCCAGAATCAGGGATGAAAGTCTCATCAGTTCTGCAGTACCTTCAAGGGTCGGTATGGACATACAGCTGATCAGGTCTTCAGGAGCACCTGCCTTATGGGCTATATCTCTCAGAACTGCCACAGTCTCCATTATGCATTTCAGTGCAGAAGGGTGAGGACTGAAAACAATGGCATTCCCCGACTTAATTGCAATAAGAGTCTTGAAAATCGCCGTGGAAGTAGGATTGGTGCATGGAACCAGGGCAGAAATTACCCCCACCGGTGTCGCTATTTCGAGCAGCTTATTTGTCTTATCCTCATTTATAATCCCAACTGTCCTGAGGTCTTTGATGCTTTCATATACACTTCTGCTTGCAAATTTATTCTTTATTACCTTATGCTCATACACTCCGAACCCGGTTTCCAAAACGGCCATTCTAGCCAGCCTCTCGGATTCCCTTTCAGCTATTTCTGCGGTACACCTTACTATTTCATCTACTTCCTCCTGAGAAAACTCACTGAACTTTAGCTGTGCTTTCCTGGCATTAGCAACAAGGGTCCTGGCCTCCTGTATGGACAGTAAATCCAAATCTTTAACTTCCATCAATCATTACTTCCTTTCGTGGCATTCCAGTATTGCTTCAAAAAGCTCCTTGCGCGTCGCAAACTTAATGTGGCTTCTCTCCATGTTAATTCCTGCCATTTGTCTTGCAACAGCTCTTAATTCTACAACCTTCATACTGTTTAGCCGCTGTACAAAATCAAGGGGTTGAGAATCATCGTTTTCATATTTTTCTTCAATATTCATCCCGGTTTCAATTCGGCTATTATCCTCTTCGGATGTTTCGGGCGTATTCTCCTCTTTAGCCGCATCTGTTTCTTTTGAGCTGCCGCAAAGAAGCATTGAAGTATCTGAGGCAGGTCTCGGTATTACATGGGCCGATATCATATGTCCCACCTTTTCCACTGCTGATTTTGATGCGTCTACAGCAGCTCTTACAGCTCCTACATCCCCCGTAATTTCTACCGTTACCAAACCACCTGTAACCAGTTCAACTCCAATCAGCTTGACATTTGCTGACTTCAGACATACATCCGCAGCTTCTACAGCTCCTACATAGCCATAGGTCTCCACCAATCCCAGCGCTTGACTGTCCATTGCTTTCACCCGGCTTATTTCTAGTACTTGGTAGCGTTTTCAGCTACAAATTGAACTGCTGCGGCAAATGCTTCACAAGCTGCCTTACAGGCTGATTGGCTGCCGGTCAATAGTCCTCCGCCGAAGTTGGTTTCAGATGGCGGCCCGTAAAATGCTGCAAGCTTTACATCTGCAGCCTTCATTGCTGCATCAAGGGAATACATCGCCTCAAGGGGAGGTGCTATAAGGTAAGCAATTGCTGCTCCTTCATCTACACCTGCAACCTTCGAGAGATATGAGCCTGTTCTTGATATGCAGTGGGCATAATAGGGTATTGAATTATCATCATTTGCGCTGTAGAAGCAGCCCCCATTTTCTATAAAGTCTATTGCTGCGCTAAGTCCGCTTCTCACTTCCGCAGGATTCGGCCCTGCAATTATGCCTATGAACTCACCTGCCAGCTTTGTATTTGCATTGGCAGAGCCTCCATACATAGATCTTGCATATACTACCTGTACGTCAGCCTTTTTTGTAGCCTCATCCAGTGCAGTATAGGAAACATCATCAATGTCTGCAGATATAAGCCCCAGACTCTTTTGATTGGGCTCAAGCTTAAAGGCTTCTGCTACTTCCGGGTTAACGTTTGGTATAATCTTTACTGCCAGAACCGTCGCACGAATAGGATCATTTTTCATTTAATATCCCTCCATTAAAGTTTTAGATCTATGCCGCTTGCTTTTTTCTCAAGCATCAGCTTTATAATGTCGGCAATATGAGCACCTGCTTCAACAGCAGGAGTACCTCCCTTGTGTATGTTTGAAACCACCGTTCTTCTGGCTTCCGGCATATTTACAGTTGCTTTGTAAGCCATATATACCGACATGCTTTCTGCAGTAACAAGGCCAGGTCTTTCTCCTATCAATACGCAGGTTACATCTGCCCCTGTTGCTTCTGATATTGGGTCCATGGAAGGTACCCTTCCGTATTTGACAAAAAAAGGTGTGCCTACCTTGATACCATATCCCTTCAGCCCCTGAATCATTACTTCCAGAGTGTCTTCTGCATTAGCTTCAATAGCTGTTGAGCTTAAGCCGTCGGATACATATATCTGTACCTGAGGGTTCTTTACACACTTCTCCTTGATAATTCTTATGTTCTCATCATCAAACTTCCTGCCAAGGTCCGGCCGTGTCAAAAATTCATCCTTGCTTCCGCACATGGTCTTGACCTTGAAAAGGTTAAGCTTATTGATAAACTCCTCTGAAACATCGGTAAAAACAGCATCCATAGCTGCCGCATGATCTGCTCTGAATCTCAGAAGAGTCTCCGTCTTATATCTTGGTCCGGCTCTCCAGACACCAATTCTTGCAGGAGTATATCCTTTCATTTTAAGCAATCCTTCAAGATCGCACGGATTAGGAACAAGCACCTGTTTTCTGAGATCAACCGCCGTAATGTCATTTAAGCAGCATTCCTCCTCACACTCCTTTGGCTTTTCTGCGTGACAATCATTGTCCGTATAGCTTTCCGTCCTTATAGTGCCGCTCAGTTCAAAGAGAACCTGCTCGACGACCTTCTTTATTTCACTTTCCGAAATCATATTTTCACCCCTTAAATATTTAGAAATATGGATGCATCTCCGGCTTTCGACGTAAGTCTGCCATTCTCATCAAGTATTTCCATTTCAACCAGCCACTTGAAGAATTCCTCCGCAGGCTTCAGGTTCAAAAGCTCTCTTAATGTTGCATCGTCATGGTAACTTGTATCCTGATAGCTGAGCATTACATCATCACCTACAGGAACTCCCATATAATAATTGGCGCCTGCCATAGCCAGCAGCATTGTAGCTGTTTCCTGATCATTCTGGTCTATGTTGGTGTGGTTTGTATAACATGGAGCCATGCCCATAGGCAGTCCCGTAAGCTTACCCATGAAATGGTCCTCAAGACTTGCTCTGGTTATCTGCTTTCCGTCATATAAAGTTTCTGGCCCTATGAATCCGGATACATTATTCACCATAAAGGGCATATACCTTTTGGCAAAGCCATAGGTTCTGGCTTCAAGAGTCATTTCATCCACTCCATGATCTGTGTTCAATGACATCTCTGAACCTTGGCCGGTCTCAAAATACATCAGGTTAGGCCCTGGTGCCATACCCTTCTGCTTTATAAGCTCAAAGGCTTCGTCCAGCAGCTCCCTGCTGATTCCGAAAGCCTTGTTGGCATCCTCCGTACCTGCCACACTCTGGAATAGCATACATGCCGGCGCACCTTCCCTTATTGCCTGCATTTGAGTACTTACGTGAGAAAGCACACAGGTCTGGGTCGGGATTTTTTTCTCTACCATAAAATTGTAAATGGCACTCAGGATTTTTTTGGTGTTTTCTACAGTATCCTCAACCGGATTGATACCGATAACCGCATCTCCGCATCCATAGCTCAGCCCTTCCATAATGGATGCCAGAATGCCTTTTATGTCATCTGAGGGATGATTGGGCTGCAGCCTGAAGGAAAGGGTTCCCGCCTTGCCTATCTCATAGTTGCACCTTCCCGTTATTTTTATTTTACTTGCACTATAGACCAAATCCATGTTTGACATCAGCTTTGCTACTCCAGCAATCATTTCAGAGGTCATACCCCTGCTGATTCTTTTTATCTGTTCCCCTGTGGTCCTGTGATCCAATATGTATTCACGAAGATACCCTACAGTCCAGTTTTTTATTTCGTTGTATATACTTTCATTAACAAGATCATCAATTACCCTTGTAACTTCATCCTCTTCATACGGAATCACAGGATTTTTCCTCAAGTCTTCAAGACTAAGCTCACTCAGTACTGCTTTAGCGGCAATTCTCTCTGAAACGGTACAGGCTCCTATACCCAGCAGCATATCCCCTGATTTTTCCTCATTTATATCCTTGAATTGATATGTAGTACCAAAAAGCTTTGTTTTTAATTTCATGCGGGTACCTCCTCATTTTAGGAATATTGACGCATCCCCTGCACGATTTGTAAGCTTTCCCTTCTCCATAATTCCCCATTTTTCAAGCCATTGTTCAAATTCCTTGATAGGCCTTAAGCCCAATAACTGCCTTAGGGTGGGAGACTCATGATATCCCGTGCACTGATAGTTCAGCATTATATCATCTCCGTGGGGTATGCCCATAAAATAGTTACAGCCTGCTGCAGAAAGAAGAACTGCAAGATTTTCCACATCGTTCTGATCCGCCTTCATATGGTTTGTATAGCATGCATCAACCCCCATCGGTATGCCTGTAAGCTTGCCCATGAAATGATCTTCCAGTCCAGCTCTTATTACCTGCTTGCTGTCATACAGGTATTCCGGTCCTATAAACCCTACAACAGTATTGACCAGGAATGGGCTGTAACGCTTTGCAAAACCGTAGCATCTGGCTTCAAGGGTGACCTGATCGGCTCCGTGGTGTGAATCTGACGAAAGCTCGGAGCCCTGACCTGTTTCAAAGTACATAACATTCGGGCCGGTGCCTGTTCCCTGCTTCAAAGAAAGCTCTCTTGCCTCATCAAGAAGAGCAGTAGAAATACCGAAAGCTTCGTTTCCTTTCTGTGAACCGGCTACACTCTGGAAGAAAAGATCACTTGGAGCACCTCTTCTTACTGCCTCCATCTGTGTGGTAACATGGGCAAGTACGCAGATCTGAGTCGGAATTTCCCATTTTCGTTTTAATTCATCGAACTTTTTCAAAATCTTCATTACGTTATCCACTGTATCTTCTACAGGATTCAGTCCGATTACTGCATCCCCGACTCCATAGCTTAAGCCTTCCATTATAGCTGTAACCACACCGTCAATGTTGTCTGTGGGGTGGTTAGGCTGCAATCTTGCGGCAAGAGTTCCAGGCAGACCTATTGTGGTATTGCAGTGTGCACTGACTCTAACCTTGCTTCCTCCATAAATCAGGTCCAGGTTTGACATAAGCTTTGCAATCCCTGCAATCATTTCACTTGTCAAGCCTCTGCTGATCCTCCTGATTTCATCTCCTGATGTATTGTCATTGAGAATCCATTCCCGGAGCTCTGAAAGGGTCCAGTTCCTGACTTCATTATAAATGGACTCATTCACCGCATCCTGTATTACCCTTGTAACCTCATCCTCTTCATAGGGAACCACCGGGTTGTTCCTCAGATCTGCCAGCGTAAGATTGCTAAGCACTTCCTTTGCTGCAATTCTTTCCTCCATGCAGGATGCAGCAATACCAGCCAGCTTATCTCCTGTTTTCTCCTCATTTGCCTTTGCCAATACCTCTTTTACGCTTTTGAACTGATACACGTGGCCAAAGAGCTTTGTTTTCAGTCTCACTTAATTTCACCTCTCCACTTAAGAATTGAAGACCAATGTTTTGATTATTACGGGAACAACACGTCCTCCTGCCAGAGGCCTTCCTATGTCTATGTAATCACCATTTTCAACGCTGATGTCATCTATACATATGACATCCCTCTCATAGCCTAAATGTCTGTAAAGTGTCTGCCCCAATGCTTTCGCCATGTCGTTCTCAATAATTACGATTACCGGGAGTTTGGTCTTTAATAGTTCCTCCATGCCTTTCAATACTTCTTGTGCAATTTTGCACACCTGTTTGAAGCTCGGATTTTTCACCCCCTTTAACGCCAGTGCAATTTGTTGTTTTTCCTCCCCGTGATAGAACCACTTGATTTTTTCTTTTATCCCCTCTGCGATTCTTTCATAATCACTGCCTTCATCCTTGGTTGATAACTTGAGAATCGGAATATTTTTTATGGGGAAGATATCTTTTGTATAATTAATGGTACTCCCGCTTATATCTACTGCATGAGCACCTGCACCTATTACAGTTGCCCTGATTGTTTCAGCAGGTTCTGCTATTTCAAAGCTTCTAAATATTGCGGACTTTCTTATTGCTTCTCCAAGCAAAATTCCGATATCTCCAAATGAGAAAAAGCCACTCACTGCACCTCCATATATAAAATCAGCAACTCCTCCTGAGAAGGTTATGCAGTCAATATCGTAATCCCGCCTTAGATCCCGTGTTGTCAGCATATAGGATAGCTCTGGGCTTTTAACTGCAATACCAAGCACCTCTTCAAGCATTCCGGCCATTCTTTTTGTGATATCCCTGACCTGCTGTATTGAAAGCTCTTTGTTTTCCGCAGTATAGATTCCTGCTTCCATCAAAAGCCTTTTTAATTTAGGGGCTATGTATTCTGTCTTTAAGGTACTGTCCTGAAGCTTTATAAGTCTTCCTCCTATATCAAGGCAGCAGGTATCAATCACCTCTCCATCCTTGAAAACTGCAATATTGGTTGTTCCTCCTCCAATATCCAGGTTTGCTACCGTCTTGCCGGTCTTCTTTGAAATAGCATGAGCACCTGCACCTTTGCCTGCAATTATTCCTTCCAGGTCAGGACCTGCAGTAGCAACTACAAAATCTCCCGCCAAACCGCTTAGTGTCTCCATTACCTGGCTCGCATTCTGTTTTCTTGCTGTCTCCCCCGTGATGATTGTAACCCCGGTGGTTATATCTGACGGCTTTATACCAGCTTTCTTGTACTCGCTTTCTACTATCCCCCTTACTTTTGAACCGTCAATTTCGAGCTGAGATAAAAGTGGAGTAAAGTAAATATCGCTCCTGTAAATCACTTCCTTGTCGATTATGCTGATTCTTGGAACAGAAGTCACCGAAGCAGTGTTTTCTATTTTTATTCTGCTGAAAACCAACTGTGTAGTTGAGGTACCAATGTCGATACCAACACTTAAAACATTCTCAACCAAAGCTTCACCACCTCAAAAAAGCAGCCGAAAGAACCAAGGTTCATCCGGCTGCTCTGCCTTTTCAAGAAACACAGCGCTGTGTTTCATTTATTCATTTTTAAAATCAAACACAATTTTAGTACCCCTTGTATTTGATTCAATATTTAGAGTCCCGTTAAGCTTATCCTTTACAATGTTTTTTACTATGCTGAGTCCAAGGCTTCCCGGCCTTACAGACCTGATATCAAATCCAACGCCGTTGTCAATTATTGAAATACTCGAGTACATTATACCTCTTTGTATCAATATATCAATATAACCTCTGTTCCTGTTGCTGAACGCATACTGCAGGGAGTTCTGCATGAGTTCATTCACCACAAGAGCTATAGATGTGGCTTTGTCGGAGTTTACTTTAAAGCTGTCCCCTTTTACTTCTATTTTTATATCCTTGTTGGGAGCCAATCCGTACTGGATATTGCTTCGCATAATCTTTGAGAGTATGGTTTTTATGTCAACATCATCCACACCGTTCTGCGCCAGTATTTCATGGGTTACTGCTATGCTGAGTATTCTGCTGATGCTTTCGTCAAACATCTTCTTGACAACCTCATTGTCAATCCGTCTAGACTGAAGCCGCAGCAAGCTTGCAATAGTCTGGAGGTTGTTCTTTACCCTGTGATGTATTTCCCTCATTGCGAAGGATTTTAATATCAACTCTTTTTCCTTTTCCTTTACTTCGGTAATATCTTTAATCAGCATGCTGAGTCCTACCAGCTTTTCCTTTTTCCTCGAGGTTGCGTATTTTATCTGAAGTGACAGCTTACCTACATTCACCTCTGAGATATTAAAGGGCTGCTTTTTGATGACCTCTTCAAGCATACTGCCGTCAAGCACTAAATTGTTGAAATTCATACCTACAATGTTATCCTTATATCCCAGTTTTTTGTATAGTTCATCAGCAACCGGATTAGCATATGTAGCTATTCCTTTTTCGTCAAACATGACTATGGCGTCATTAAGATGATTGGCTATTACATTTTCATTATCCTTGTCCCTGAAGGTTAGAAGTGTTTCCGTAAGCTGCTCTGCTGTTTCAGCCAATATCTCCATATGTTTGTTCTGATTCAAGTCCTGTGTTATATCCTGCTCCATTATAAGAACACCTATTATCTTTCCTGTGTCATTCATAATAGGTACAACATTCTGTTTAACTGTCATATTTTCCTGGGTGATAGCTTTTAAATCTCTTGTAGCCATGCCAATTTCAAGAGTTCTAAGCGCTGCAGGTTCATTTTCTCTTAGAGCGAACTCCCCCACAACCGTATATTTGTACATGGAGGGATACATTGAAGGTTTTGCTTCAGCTACCACTATCGCTACATTGGGATCCCTCGTAATACAATCAATAAACATATCAGCCCTTACCAGATCAGCAATTATCGGCAGTATATCCGAAATCCTCTCAAGCTTCAGTATATCCTCATCAGATAAATCAGTATGTATCTTGCACAAGCTTCTCAACATTGCCTTTTCCCCATTCGTCTATATTAACTGCCTCCCAGCATTATGACTTCAGCAATTTTCATCATGGAACATCTTTTATCCATACTGAGTTTTCTGATTTTATTATAGGCTTCCTCTTCTGTAATCTTAAACTTATTCATCAATATGCCTTTAGCCCTTTCAATCGTTTTTCTTGACTCCAGATCCTCCTTTATTTTTGCAGCATCATCCTTTATTCTTTTTATTTCTTTTCCTTTCGATATCGCTACTTCGATGGCAGGTAAGAGAGATTTTTCATCAATCGGCTTAACCAGATACCCCATGACTCCTGCATCTTTGGCTTGTTTCACAAATTCGTTTCCGCTGTAAGCAGTAAGCAGCACAACGGAATCCGAAAGATCTTCATTCATTATTATTTTTGTCGCACTTATCCCATCCAGCAAAGGCATTTTTACATCCATAAGCACTAAATCGGGTCTATATTTT
Source organism: uncultured Clostridiaceae bacterium (assembly GCA_964619815.1). Lineage (GTDB taxonomy): Bacteria > Bacillota > Clostridia > Lutisporales > Lutisporaceae > BRH-c25. The sequence continues at coordinate 17,984 of CAZUGK010000029.1, forward strand.
CTGCATATTTCTACTGCGTCAAATCCGTCGGAAGCCTCTCCCACAACATCATAGTCATTTTCTCTCAATATCTCGCACAGATCCATCATGGTGATAGGTTCATCATCGGCTATAACTATCGTTTTTCCCATACATCCCTTCCCCTTTCAAGGCTAAGAATATACGTATATTGAACACACATAGGCATTCCTTCGGGTCTTGTGTGAATTCAATAACATTTAAGGAAACCGTCTTTCGGATTTTGAATGAAAGCAAAGATTTATCCGTGAAATATTTAGACATGGCCTGCTATATAATCTATATGTCCATCCATCCCATTTATTCCAATAATTTTCTCAGAACTTCTATTCCTTCTCCTGTAAAGGAGCTGGTGTTATATATGTTCTGTACACCCGACATTTCCAAACATTTAACAGTATTTAAATTTTCTCTGTTTTTAGAATCGGCTTTGGTTATTATTCCAATTACAGGCTTTGTAAAAGCACTGGCAAAATCAGGAGGAAATATGCACTCATCGTCAGTACAGGACTGTACAAGTGCAATTATGTCACAGTCTGCTGAAGTGACAAGCAATGCTTTATAGAACAATCTGTTTTCTATATATTCACCGGGAGTATCTATCATATTTGGTTGGAACTCCACAGCTTGTGTTTTTTTATAAACCTTATCAAGCTTGTTAACTGCTTGTACCAAAGTGGACTTGCCGCAGCCGGATCTCCCAATAAGCATAATTCTTCTCATATCTGCCTATGACCTCGTGATATTCACCGGTGTAAACTGCAGAACGTCGGCTAACAATACCAAAACGGATTTAAGTGCAGCTTCAACACATGCGATTTCACCTGTTATAACAAGAGAGCCGCTGAACCTGTCTACAAAGCCTATCTCGACATTAGCAGCCTTAGTCGCTGTATCTGCTGCAATAATAGCTGCTTCACTCGGTGTGATTGTGAGTATGCCTATTGCGTTCTTACTGTTCTCAGAAAGTCCAAGCTTTTTGCATAATGATTTATGCGGTTTTGCTATAAGATGTGCCAGCGTTACCTGCTTCCCGGGGACGTATTCCTGTATAACCCTTTTTTTCTCCTCATTCATAAGACCCCTCCTAACGACTATGAAAAAAGCAGAGCTCTCCACGAGAAATGTTCTCTTCCGGGAAGCTCCATTGCTTCATCACACAGCCTTGTGGCGTTCCAATTGCAATTCTCTACAACTAATATATTAATGAGTTTTCCGGATATGCCGGATATGATACAGACTTCGTAATTTTGTAAATTTTACTTATTGAAGCATATACTAAGCAATCCTTCGAATTCTTATCTACAGCTAGCTTCTTTTAATGTTTAGGAAAACTCTGAATGCATATAATTGGGTTGTCATTGCTACCTACATAAACTCACTCCTCACATTCAAAAACAGCCTCTTACTGTGGAGGCTGTGATGGAAGCGGTGGGGTCGTTAATATCCAATTCTTTTCATAAGATAACTTTAGCAAATTGATATATCCATCTATATCTTCATTTAAAATATCTTTTATTAAATAATTGATATCTGCTCTTGTCCCTTTTGTTATTCCTTGTATTTCTAAATTCAAACCAAGTCTAAAAACCTCACGCAAAGCGTTAGCTATATCTGTATCATTCAATATATTGCTTGTCGAATAGGCTAATGTATCATCTCCTTTTAATTTTCTATCCGGCATATTTGGAGCTTCCAGTCCTTCTTTTAACAAGAAATTCCGTATTCTTTCTATGTGTGGGATTATAAGATTATCGATTCCCATATTTAGAACCTTCTTTAAATCCTTATCTTGAGCAAATAATAATAATTGTTCCGCTATTGGGATTCCTGATACTTTGTACATACAAATATCCCATAGCATCCCCCCCTCAATCCATTCTACTACCGTTGGTTCCTTATTTATTATTAAATTCATTAAACCCATATTATCTATCCTTTCATTTTATAATCCACTTATAGATAGGTTTTTAAAAACAAAACCTTTATATTCATACAATTTATTCTATTGCAGTATTTTCCTAGATACATAAGGATCCTCTATTATGCTTTTTCAGAAATTGCAAATTTGCGCCCATAAAAATACTCCTTTCCGGCATAGTGGATTATTGCCAGAAAGGAGTTAGTTTTCTATTCACTATAAAATAATTTACAGTCTCAAAAAGCAATTTAGACTTGGTATATATTACTCTTTCTTGAGTTTTACTATGTTTTGTTCTTTTACCTATTCTATACTGGTTATTCACCCTTTCGAATTTTTTCGCAAAGTGTCTATTTATTGAAATATCTCTTGAGTAAGCCTTCAAACATCTGGCCGTGTCTTGCTTCTACATGAGACTTTCAACTTCCGATTGGCTTTTCACAAGCATTCTATCAACTCTATCGCCAGAATAAAGCTGATTTTCCCACCGATTTCCCACTAAAAATCTTTTCCCACAAAATATAAATTTGAGAATAACTCCAGCACCATTTTTTCGGAGGTTTCCGTATACCAATTTCGCTTTACTCCTTAAGCCATTTAATTCCCATTCTCTCATTGCAACAAATACCCTCTCAAAATCACGCCCCTTTTCTGTTAGGGAGTACTCTACTGTGACAGGAGAGGTTGGATATACGGTACGTGTAATAATACCACTTGATTCAAGGTTTTTTAAGGCATCTGATAGAGCCTTTGTACTAATTCCTAAGCTTCTATTCATTTCATTGAAACGTTTTGTTCCTGCATGTAATTCTCCAATAATGAGAAATGACCATTTACCATCGAAGATCTCCATGATTTTTTTAGTTGATTCCACACATATCATATCATTTAAACCGTCCGAATAATTAGTCTGGTACTACTGCCCCCAGCATTTGTTTGCTTCTAATTTAGTCAATCCATCCAAAGGGAAATAATGGTCCATGTATTGCCTCAATACCATGCCAGTTGCTGCGCCGCCGGGTACTACCTCCTGGCAAAGCACTTCTGATCGAATCAAGCTCTCCGGCTCATTTATTCCCAATAGTAACCTCATACCGGTTGAGCTGCTGAATCGCGGATTTATCTCGAAAATTACCGGTTTCCCATCCTTAAGCCGCAGCTGTATATTTATAGCCCCGTACGCTCCCAGTGTACTTGCAACTTTGGCACAATAATCTGCAATATGATGATAACCGTCAGAAACTGCTGCAATAGAAACTCCTTCCTGCAAATACCGTCTTAAAGCGATTTGGGAAATAACCTTCCCCTTTTGATTAATACAAATCCCCACGGTAAACTCTTGTTCCTCATCGTTCAAGTACTCCTGTACAATCAGGCCTATCTTTCCCTTCAAATTATCTCTCAGCTGTTTCTCAGCCTTGATGAGCATGAACCCTTCAAAGCCACGGCCCGTGCGTGGCTTGACTATAAGAGGAAACCCCGTCCTTTTTAATAATGAGGGAAGCTTGTCAGCATCTTCGGGATACCTTATGCTTGCAGGGACCTGGAAATCGTAATGGGACAGATAACACACTGTCAACCATTTATCACTGCAAATTTTTATGACTCTAGGAGAGCTGACAAACACCTTGGCTCCTGTTGACCTTTCAAGCAATTCCCTATGTTTTGAGTAAAAGGGAAGCTCCGCTGCTGACCCATTGAATATTGCATTGATCTGATAATCCTTGCAAAGGCTTTCAATAAATTTATAGTAGTATTCTTCAGAAGTTACTTTGGGAGCAATCAAGCCCTTATCCGCGACATATAAGCCCAAGGTATACGGGTTCATGTCAACTGCAAAAACTTCAATAGACAGCACGGATGCTTTAAGCGCCCTGATTATACCCAGCCCATATACGGATCCGGAACCTGTAACCAATACCCTCAAAGGGCTATTAATTTCCTGAGTATTTTTGCAAGCTAATGACAATATAATCAACCTCCTGTTCTGTGAGCCCTGGATGAACGGGTATTGAAACTACCCTTTCGGCAGCATTACGGGCATTTGTTATTGAACCAATAATTTCTATTTGCTGATATATAGGTTGGTCCGGAATAGTTCTGGGATAATGGATGCCGCACCCAATACCTTGCATTTCAAGGAATTTTATGAAGCTGCTCCGGTTATCTACTCCAAGGGTGTACTGATGATATACATGTTCAAAGTCAGGTAAGCATATAGGCTTGCTAAAAGCCAGGTTTGTTACTTCTTCCGAATAACGGGCCGCGACAGCTTTGCGCCTTTCATTAAATCCAGGCAGTTTGTGCAATTGCTCTATGCCTATTGCTGCATGTATATTGGTCATCCTATAGTTGTACCCAAGTAAGTCATGTCGGTATTTGGCCATCTGGCCATGATTTATCAGGCATCTGGCTTTCTCCGCCAATTCCTTGTTCTGGGTTGCAAGCATACCGCCTTCGCCGCAGGTCATGTTTTTAGTAGGATAAAAACTAAAGACCCCAACGTGCCCAAAGGTTCCGACTTTCCTACCATTGATTGAAGCGCCGTGAGCTTGTGCACAATCCTCTATCACTGCAAGGTTGTATTTATCGGCTATTTCCATTATCTCTGTCATATGTGCGGGATACCCATATAGGTGAACTACAATAATTGCTTTTGCATCAGGGTGCTCTTTCATGGTATGCCATAGAGCCTGGATAGAAATGTTGTAATCCTGCAGATCAATATCGCAAAAGACAGGAACCGCTTGCACATAGAGGATAGCATTTGCAGTCGCAATAAATGAGAAAGGTGTGGTTATCACTTTATCCCCCGGTTTAATACCCAGGGCCAGCAATGCTGCATGAAGGGCAGAGGTTCCCGAAGAGGTGGCAACACAATGATTACTTCCCAGATATACGGCAAAATCCTGTTCAAACCTTTCCACATATTCTCCCTGAGCTAGCCTTCCACTGGAAAGAACTTCATTGACCCGCATTTGTTCCTCTATACCAAGCATGGGTTTAGACAAAGCAATCATCATTACACTCTCCATAAATTTTTTTGCATAACTCGAGATTTAGCCGGTGACCGGATCTGATACCTATCACATGCCCCCATATCTTTTTCCCGAGCAAACCAAGGTCGCCGAGAAGGTCCAACGCCTTATGCCGGGCAGGTTCATTGGGCCAAAGCCATTCTCCGCGCTCAGTTCCGGATTTGACCACCAAAACGTTTGAGCTGACTTTTCCAGTCAGGTCTACAACTTCTTCTAACTCCGACTCTATTATATAAGAACGGGCATCCGCAATTTCTTTGATAAAGGTTTGCGGGGTTACGTCTATTTCAGCAATTTGTGATAGCCACGGCAGCTTCGGATAATCAAGCACGTAGGTTAATTTAAACCCATTATAGGGAAGCGCTATAAGCAGCTTTTCATATTCCTTCTCTTCTAATTTTTCACGCTGATAAACCATAATAGGCTTATGTATTTTGATCTTTTCCTTCTTGACGGGCTGTTCCAATATCCCTGCTCCTATGAGTGCCTGAGTAAACACTTTGCTACTGTAATCAGGCGTTACAGGCAGACTGGGCTGTTCCAACTCAACATACACATTGTCGAGACCTAACCCTGATATGGCAGCCAGCGCATGCTCTGTGTGTTCAATGCGTATATTTCCATCTATGAGAGAAGTCCATCTGTATTCAACCTTTGCTTTTTCAAATGAACATTTTAGCTCGGGACGACCAGGAAGGTCGCTGCGTATAAATACTATGCCTGTATCTGGCGGAGCCGGATAAAAAGAAACCTTCGCATCTGTTCCACCGGTTATACTGGTCCCAATTACGGAAGCCTTACGATTGATGGTTGTCTGGTTACACATTTTTACTCCTTTCAACAGAGTTGCATGAATTTCAGAATTTGGCTGGCACGCTCCTTATAAGTGTGATTTGCATATACCTCTGATTGGCCATTTCGTGCTATCGCCTTACGTGTTTCATCATATTTCAAAAAGTAATCTACCAGCCTGACAGTATGTTCAGGAGAATATGAGCACGTTAAATGAACATTATTCACAAATAGCTTATTGACGGACTGAGTCGGCATCGTCAGAAGGAAACCGCCTGAGCCCAGCACTTCGAAAGTCCTGGAGGTTAATAATCCTTGGTCATTTTGCAGACCTAATATGATTTTTGCTGAATTATAAACCTTATTTGTTTCCTCATAGGGCAGCTCCCCTTTTATCATGTGTTTTGGGATTTTAAAGCCCATCAGCACCTCATTGAAATTGTTCCATCTGCTGCCCCAGATCGCAATGTCATAGCCTTTTTCGACCAAAGGCTTAAGCAGTATCTGTACACTATCCTTCCGATATGATTTCCAGGCTTTTCCGCCATTTCCGACTAAAGCAATATCGTAAGCATATTTACTGCTGGGATGCGCAAATTTGTTGAACTCCGGATTGCAGCCAAAATCCAGGTGCCCGGCATTAAGTCCCTGCACCTGGTATTTGCTCACACTATCAGGATGTATGGTCAAAACTGAATCAGGTTTATAAATTTCAATACACTTAAAGGAACACACTTCGGTCCATCTTGGGTCTTCAGTTGCCCAATAGACATGTTTCACCTTATATTTATCAGCTCTTTTGACCAGCTCGTCTACATGCTCACGTTTATGCCGGCGGTAAGCCCATCCTGTTGTTATCATAAGATCAGGCCTAAAGTGGTCAACTGCTTCTTTTATAGAACTTCTGCTTAAATCCCTCAGGACAAAAACAGGGCAGTTCAGTTCCCTAAAGCCCTGCGGCAGCCCAAGAGTATATTTCGAATCATGTGAAAAAAACAGCACCCTGATCATACTTGCACCTCTCTCAGCAAAAGCTTGCGTGTGCCCTCCGCCCCACAGTTAAATAACATATCAACTATAGACAGATTGGGGATAAAGCTACCCCAAAGCTGCGGATATGTTATAGGCTGATAGTCCATATATTCCAACTTAATGCCTTGTTTTTCAAAAATCTCGGGTTGATTATATGCCCTCGCTCCATTACCGGACAGGTAACAGTCAGCAGAAAAGTGGCAGCAGATTGCAGCTATCAGTTCATTTTTTCTAAGATCGGCAAATTGAGGCAAAGCTGATAAAAAGACAAGCTTTGTTTCCAGTCCGAGCAGGTCATATACAGACCTGATAAAAGCTTTGTTGGTATCTATGAGATACCCGGTATCTTGCAATACCTGCTCCAGCATCGGGAAAACTTCTTTGAAATAAGGTGCCTTTGCGTAGTTTACTTGGAGTGCCATAAGATGATTCTTTTTCCAACCGGGTATAACAGTAACTTCATCAAATCGCTGCAAGCCCATGCCTTTGCGTTTAACCGGCACAGTGAGCATTTGAGTCCCCTGGGGAGTTTTGATAAGATTCCTATTATCCAATGAACTGCCTCTTTCAAACTGAGCAGTATCTAAAATAAAAAAAATATCACACTGCGCCATCTTAACAAAGTATCCCGGCCAGGGAATATAATTCGGTTGGTGACCTGCTAATTTCATTGCCCTACCCCACTAAACTATTTACTATTGTTTACAGCATACAAATAGCACTCCCGCAATACCCCGTGCCCTCCATAGCCTTCTTTGAAACGGAACAGCCCGGTATTGACGCTGCTTCCTTTTCCCTCAGTGGAAATACCCCAATCCAAATATAAAAAACTGTTTTTTCGTCCCCACTCCATCATATAACCAAAAATCAGGTTTAGCGGCCGCATGTGCTGGTATTGGTCGTCGTGGGCAATATAAAAACAGTTTATTACTCTTTCGTTCAGTAAAAACGCTAAAACACCCGCAGCCGGCATTGTCCCTTTATAGGCTGCAAAGAGCTTGATCCTGTCAGGGTAAAGGGTCTGCAGGTGTTT
>CAZUGK010000029.1:25827-37369 GCA_964619815.1 uncultured Clostridiaceae bacterium
AGTTTACTTTCCAATACAGGCCAATAATCATTTATATCTGCATCCTCAATAACCGAAAGCCCACTTTTCAATGCCTTTTGATAGCTTCGGAATGCAGTGGGATTCATCACCTGCTTTAAAAAAGGTTCCCCTTCCTTCTTAAACTCAAGGGCTGTAGCCAACTCGGTATACTCAATCTCAAATCCCGAGTACCTCAACGCAAAGTCAAGCTGGTCCGAAAGCCCACTATGGTAAATCCTCGGAACAGGTTTCAGCCGTATATAGTCAAAACCGGCTTTGGCGCAATAATCAACAAAGGTGCTGACCAGCTCCAGGCATTTTTTAGTTCCAAGGCTGGGCTCAATAATCAGCCCTCCATGAGAAGCGCCCGGATGAGAATATAAGGTGCACTTATCCGCTTGCTGTACTCCGACAGCAGGGAGAACAGCAATAATCCTATTATCCTCCATAAAGATCAGTGAATGATCCGAAAACCTGTCAGAAGGATGATAGCCCAGAAACTTTCTCTCCTGCATGAAAGTGCCGTTAAGGGAGGCACCAACAAAGTCTTCCCATTCATTTTCAAACTCTTTTGCATACCGCTTCACAACCAACATATTCCTACCACGCTTACCTGATTTTAATCCTTGCCTATCTCCATCAGCAGATGAAAATTTTTTCTCCGCCTTTTGCTAGAGAGTCGGATATGCAATCAGTTATTTTTGCTACAAAATCAATATTTGCTCTTCCGCTAAGGGGTTCCTTGTTTTCTCTTATGCATTCAATAAAATGAAGGCATTCTTGTCTTAGAGGTTCCAAATTTTCTTCAATTGCTAAGTAATAATCACTCTCTCCTTTAACGAAAAGTTGGATTTTTTTATCGGCAGTCTGTACATCATCAAACACTAATCTTGCTTTTGATGCAACCAGTGTAATTTTCCTTGTTTTTTTAGTATGAATGAAGCTTGCAAAAATTGAAGCAATTTTATCATTCGGGAAACCTAGCAGTATATTAATAACATTGTTATATGGACTTTCAGCATAACTTTCCCCCTGGGCAATTACCCAGATAGGACTTACTCCTATCAGATGGAGGGAAAGATAGATATCATGAACTGCCAAATCATGAAGGACATCTACGCTGAGAGCTTGAGAAACCGAATTGGTTCTGGACATGTTTAGGTAATATGGCTCATCCGTAATATCATTCTCTTCCAGGAATTTCTTTATCTTATTAACAGCTGGATGGTAAATCAATGTGTAACCGGCCATCAATATGGTATTTTGAGCGACAGCCAATTCAATCAATTCATCACTGTCCTTCCGGTTAATTGTAACTGGTTTTTCAGCGAGAACAGCTTTTCCCCTACTTAAAGCTTCCTTCGCCAGCATATAGTGGCTTTCAGGTGTTGTAGCTATAATAACACCCTGCACCTCACTGTCATTCAATATATCTGCTTTATTTGCAGTGAACCTCGTTTGAGGGTAAGCAGAAGCAGCTTCCTTTAGTTTTTGAAAATCAAGGTCACAGACCCACTTTAATTCACAGCCTTCTATCGAGGTTATGGTTTTCAGATAATTCTTTCCCCATTTTCCACAGCCTATCAAAGCAAGCTCGATCATTGTAATTCCCTCTCAATTACGTACTAGATTATATGTTAGAGCACCATATATTAGTATATTCACCACTCATTAAAATGGCTACATATATTGACACTTCAGAGAGTAATAAATATCAGTTTACATCCTCATCTGAGGAAGCTCTAAAAATAAAAGGGGCTACCGCCCCAAAATTTTATAATCCATGCTCCTTCTATTCTGACAATGCCACTGACCCCACCTATGTTGAGTGTGTGAAAAAGATTCACGCAAGGCGTGGCTGGGCCTTGAAGGCATCTCATATTGTCATAATTTAATACGCCATAGAAATATCTGCCGTATAAACCGCTTTCCTAAAAATAGGAACGTCTATTTCGGAGTTCTTTTTTGGCAACGGGCTGCTTTAGTAAATATTCATCTAGCGATTGGTAGTTTTTCATATTGTCCTCCGACCACGGTGTTACGCGGCTTATCGTCTCCATCATGATGCCTCCCTTCTATTTATTACTATAAATAAACCATTGATTATTTCCATTCATAAAATTATTATTATCCGATTCAACAACTTAAAATTTAATGAATTCGTGTTATCTTGATAAGATGAATGACGCTGGCAGCTAGTATGTATTACCGTAATCTGGTCTTTACATATTTTACGATCTGATACAAAGAAATGTATCCCCTTGAGCCTACAATTTTCTCACCTTAATGACAAAAGCCGTTGGCAACATTAATGCTTTTCTGCCAAAATCATTATTTGATGCCATTGCTTTTTTTTTGTCAGTTTCTTCAATAAATTCTTCAACAACAAAACCATTTCTGGCCAAAGAGTTAATATATGTACTCAACATACGATTAGAGAGCATAATTTCTTTGTCGCTCATATCAGCACAATACCATTCTTCATTAAAATAAGAGTTACTAAAAACAAGTTTACTATCTTCAACTGACACACACTTATGAATAGGATGTGACCACCCAAAAACGAATACTCCATCTTTTTTCAAATAAGAATGAATGCGCTTAAATGTTTTGTCTAAGCTTGTTGTCCAACCAATTCCATAAACAGAATAAACTAAATCGAAATAATCAATTGGTAATCCACATTCATCCTCCATAGGTGAGCAAATTAGTTCAGCACTGATTCCTTGTGTTTGAAGGTAATTATCAGTTCTCTCAATTTGATTTGCAGATATATCCAATCCCCATAACTCAGTTGCCCCTAAATCTGCAACATATTTTAAGGAGTGGCCATTGCCACAGCCAATTTCCAGCACACTTTTATCTGTCAAATCTCCAAGTAAGTTCAATTCCTCCTCTAATGGTAAATAACCTCCCCAATTGGGTAACGCTGTTACACCCAAAAACTCACTACCAATTGTATTCCAAAACTCAATATTAGTTTTATGGGCTTCACTAACATTCATATCAATATTAGCCACCTTACCCAAAACTTTACCACCCACAATGTTCTTTTTCATTTTCTCCGCTTCCTCTATAAGTATCATTATATTTTCCTCTGCTTTCTTTTTGTAGTCTGCATCGTTCAGCTTCTCTCCTGAAAATAACTCGTTAAGATTGATTTTGAGAATTTCACAAATCGGCATCATAAGGGATAATTCAGGCATTCCGTTGCCACATTCCCATTTACTTACAGTTTTATTGCTAATTCCGAGAGTTTCAGCAAATTCACGCTGAGTTAAATTTTGCTGTTTTCTCAATTTTGCAATAAATCTTCCGATTTTAACTTGATTCAAACTGACACCGCCTTTCTTTGAGGATATTATATTTCAATGACTTATAAAAGCACACCCACGAATCGTAGAATTTATATACGGAATTATTTAATAATGCTCCAATGCCTCCCCTGCAATACATCACAATACAACAGCTTTATTTATCGAATATATGTTCTCGTTCTATTCTACTACAGCTTTTAAGTGTCTACAAGTATAAATATAAATGCAAGGTACAGAAAAAACACTGCACCTTGCGGCATATCACTTTCCTCTATTTTCTGCATATTTCGACAATGCATTCTGTATGCCTTGAACGGTCAAAAAAGATGCCGCTTGAACCTGGTGGGGCCATGGCGGAAGGGTTCATTGCAATAAAACCCAACTACACCTCCAAGTGAACAAAATATTGCATTTTTGTACCAGCTCAAGCCTATTATCCTATTAGATTCATCTGAGCAAGCCATGAAACAAATAATCCAACAGCAATGCTCCAGGCGGAAAAGAATCTTGAAGCCGTATGGACTTTAAATCCATACGCCACAATCTACTCTTACGTCACCCAATTAGAAATTTTATAATATATCCCACAGCAAATGTATAAAAATCCCTGGAGTAAGCGTCTTCGTCTTTAAATATAATCTACCAAAAAAGCATCCTATAACAATCTGATAAGAAGTAATTAGTAACGCATTTACAACTCCTCTATCTATATATCTTACATAATGGAGGATTCCAAAGAGAAAGGCTTGTATTATATTTATCTTCCATTCAGATAAAGTATAGGTTTTCAATGCAGAGATATATGAGTATAATTAACAATTCCCACAATATTTTTTCATTACCACTTTTCTCCACATCCCTGACCCCCTATCACTGAAAGTAGTATACCGCGCAAAATGCTGAAAACTCAGGATATCTACGTATCTTTCCGTTGCATTCCTACTACGCACTCCACATGTGTGGAGTATGGGTGGCAGACAATATATGTTAACAAGTTAATAGACTGGCACTTGACACTACACATAGTGACATAAACAGACTAATCTTATCCTCGGGTAAACTGTTGTTGTTTATTTGTGCTAGTTCAGATACACCAATGTAAGAAATACCATCTGCCTCTTTTGTTGCCTGCGCATCGTTTTTTATATCTAAATCTTTCGATGTCAGTCCAAGGCGCTTTCTGAAGTCATCGTTTTCAATTTTAAGTCTTTCGTTTTCCGCTAAGAGCTTCTGGTATTTGTCAAAAAGCTCACTATATTTCATCTTTAATTACTTCCCATTGTCCATTTTTTCTTGAACCAACACGTGCAACAATACCTTTCCTTTTTAGATCTGCGATATTTGATTCAACATTTCTTTTTGCAATACCAACGCTTTCCGCTATCCGTGGAATTGTAATTCTACTATCTTGCTTCATCAACTCAACAATCTTCATTTGAGTTTCATTTATACCGATGTTTATACCGATGTTTATACCGATGTTTTTTTCAATTTTTCTGCGGAATAAAATTGTGAAAAAACCTGTTAACAAAAATTCTGGTTCAGGAATTCCTGCTTCTTTGCAAGCAGCCTTCATTCTATTAATACCAGTCCCCATTTTCTCTATATAATGAATCCGATGTAGCAAAGATGCAATTGAAGGATTCCTTGTCATACTTCTCTTTCCAAAGTCCTCAACTGACATTCCATGAGGTAACGAACCAGGATTGCTGATTTCAACCCTATCATCAAAAACCTCAACCATCACATTGGCACCCTTTTCAAAATAGTCCCTGTGACAAACAGCATTTACAATAGCTTCTCTAATTGCTATTTCAGGTATTTCTAGTATCTCCTTCCTGCGGATTTCTTTAATTTCATAGCTGAGATTAAGATGCTTTTTTAGAAACAGGATTGCTTCATCTATTATTGTAACTATATCACCCACTAAGCCCTTCCGATCTAGAACTGTAATCTTTTCAGTCCCTTTATATAAAGCACAAATCACTTGGGCTTGTGGAATATAATTAATGGGATCATTTGAAAAGAACAGCACTCCTGCATTTGTGAAAGTAGCTTGACCATCTACGTTTACACTACACCCTAAATTCATGAGTATCTGCTCCGTGGATAATACGTTTGAAATTCCTGAGAGACTTAAATACTTGGTAAAAGCCTTCTTGTTTAAAGCTTCGTCCACCTTTGCCTCTGTCTTAACAAGTTCATCAAATCTTATACGTCCTTCAGATTGAACAAATGAAATTATCTCATTTCTACTAAGCTTTTGTGAATTAGGGCCTATTCTGAGAAAAAATCCTTTTGAGCAGCTATAAGGTTTATCGATTCCTTCCGGCACTGTAACAATAATTATATTATTATAGACTTCTAGACTTATATTTAGATCTGGTTGGATTTGTCTTAAGGTATCCTGTATTCTTGAGCGGGCTGAATTACTCGTATCTGTGCCGGTTACTTTTCCATTGTCATCTATTCCTATAAATACTCTTCCGCCGGAAGCATTGGCAAATGAACACACTTCCTCTATAAGACTTTTATCTACACTTTCTTTAAATTCAACTTTATAGCTTTCTCCTTCTTGCTGAATTATTTCAAGCTCAGTCTGTGTCATAATCCAACCTCTCTTACAATAAATTGACTAAAGGATATGGTATAAATTGTTATATCCATTTTATTAGTTTAAGCACATTTATGCAAGGTAAATAATAGATTGTTTTGCGCAAAATGTAGATTTGCGATGACAACATTTTGTATTTTGTTCCTTCGGTTTTGGTAAGTTACCTGCTTCTTCTCTGCTTATTTGCTTATAAAAAAGGCTTCTATCGAAGCACTTAACGACCAAGGAAGCCTTTTTTGAAACTCGTTTACGGAAAGTGGTACGCTAAGGAAATTTATACTTTCCTACTCGTTATAAAAAAAGAAACACATATTTCTATGCGTTTCTTTTCACTTTTCACAGTATTAAATTTTTTATATATACCAGGGTGCAGCCACTCAAACCAACCTTATTTCCCGAAATATCTCTTCAAAAGCCCTTCAAAGGCTGCCCCGTGTCTTGCTTCTACATGAGACTTTTGTAATAAAAGCGGCTTATACCAAGTGTTCTGCCGACTATACAGTCAAAGTAAAACTGAATTTCCCGCCGATTTCCCACCAAAAATCTTTTCCCACAATATTATTATTTTGAAGTTTTTGAAGTAAATACTTGGGGTGTGATGTAAAAATGACTTTTGAACCATAGCTTTTAAGGGAGCTTTTCAATATTCGAGATTAAATATTCAATAAAATATTTGCTGGCAATCGGTAAGCTGTCTTTATCTTTATATCCGATAGCAATCGTTCTGCTAATAGGGGGATCAACCGGTAACAGTACAACGTCATAATTTGTGCGACGCAGCACAAGTTCTGCCAAAATACTAATACCTAGACCTGCTTCAACCATTGTCATAATAGTATAATCGTCATGGATGGTAAATTTTATATTGGGTTCTAAATTGGAAGCATGAAATGCTTCCATAGGTTCACTAAAATGACCTTCCTCTAGCAAAATAAATGGCTCATTCGCGATTTCTTTCAAATTGACAGAACAATGAGAAGCTAATCTATGATTCTCAGGCAGAATCGCCAACATTCTTCCCTCTTTTAGAGTAATTGTTTGCAATCCATTTACAGCGGCAGGAGTGATGAAGCCGAAATCTACGGCTCCAATTTTTATCCACTCTTGTATAGAACTATAATCTCCCTGATGAAGTATAAATTGTACATTGGGGTATAGTTCCTGAAACTCTTTTATTAACTGTGGCATCCAGTGACAAGAAATACTTGCTAACGTACCAATTCGGATAACACCCGTATCCAATCCTTTTATCTCATTTGCTTTTTCCTGCATAGCTTGATATTGAAGAATAGCTCTTTGAATAAATGGATATAAATCCTCACCTTCTAATGTCAATTTTACTCCAACACGGGAGCGATATAACAATTTGATAGACAATTCATCTTCTAACGACGAGAGCATCTGACTCATGGCGGATTGAGTGTATCCAAGGGCTTCTGCTGCCTTGGTAAAGCTATTAAGCTCCACTATTTTTTGAAGCGCAATATATCGGTTCATAGTTTTACAAATCACCTTTTCTAATGTTTAAATAAGATATATTTGTTTTACTTATTATTAAATGCAGTATATACTAAGCGTAAATAAAATGCAAGAGGAGGCGAAGATATGTCTTTTGAAGGAGTAAAAGAGTATTTTGATAGAGTGGGTTTAGGTCAGTGCGTCGTGAAAAGGGAACAGATTGGTGCCACAGTGGAACAGGCAGCATTATCGATTGGTTGTGCGCCAGCGCGAATTGCAAAGACCATGTCGTTTATGCTTGATGACAAAGCCATCCTAGTTGTAAGTGCAGGTGATGCCAAAATAGATAACACAAAATATAAAGCCTGCTTTCGCCAAAAGGCAATAATGATACCAGGTGAGTTGGTAGAAACCTATATCGGACATGTTCCCGGTGCAGTTTGTCCTATCGCTATCAATGAAGGCGTCAGTGTATTTTTAGATATATCCCTCAAACGTTTTGACATCATATATACAGCAGGGGGAAGTTTAAATAGTACAGTAGAATTATCTTTAGAAGAGCTTGTGACGCATTCCTCATCTTCGGGATGGGTGGACGTTTGTAAAGGCTGGCTTGTAAATGAAGTCGAATTGTAAAAATAGATTTTGAGTAAGGAAAGTGGAAATATGATAACTAAAAAAGAGAAAGCAAAAAAGAGAATGTTCAAAGGTGTATCACTTGATGTCTTAGCTGTTGGTGAGAAATCAATGGTTGCAAAAATGAATTATGTGAAAGGAAATTATGCATCAACTCATACTCATCCCAATGAACAAAGTGGGTATGTAATCTCAGGTAAATACCTATTAAAAATAGAGGCACTTGAGGTAGAATTAAATGCTGGTGATAGCTATTCTATACCTGAAAATGTTCCTCACTCATTTGAAGTATTTGAGGGAGGCGAGGTAATAGATGTCTTTACACCGGTAAGAGAAGATTATTTATAAAACGAATATGAGGACACGGTGGTACAGGAGCGTATCACCGTGATTGTTTATACTTTATTCAATTTTTTAGAATTCTACTCAGTAAAAAAGTCCGGTTTGTATTGAGTCACAATGTATAAGTTATAAACTAACAGAATAGCCCTAATTTCAATAAGATATTGAAATTAGGGCTTAAAGTTTTTTTGATTATTTAGAACTAATTCAAGTTAGGTATCATTCTAAAGGAACAGTAATCTCTGAACAATAAATTTCCTTTTCAGCAATTACCTTAAACACATTAAAAATTAATGTCCGCAGTGGAGTACAAGACTGCTTTGCCACTAAGCTTTACCCTATCACCTTGATACTCGCAATATAATGTACCACCTCTTTGAGATGCCTGATACGCAACAAGATTATTTTTCTCTAACTTATTTGCCCAGAATGGGATGATATGACAATGCCCTGAACCACATACAGGATCTTCCGGTACATTGCATTTTGGTGCAAATGATCTCGATACACAGTCAAATTCTTTTCCTTGTGCGGTAGCATGTAAAAGCAACCCATCCAATAGATTTACTTTTTCTTGGTTGGGATTTAAGTTTCTGACTTGAGCTTCAGATTCGAGTATACAGAGTAGATCTCTTCCCATATAAGCTTCAAGGGGTCTAATTCCCAAGGCTTCAACTATTAAATCCGTCACTTCTACTTTTTTCAACACATAGGATGGGAAGTCCATTTCAAAAAGCTCACCTTTCTTAATAACTGTTAATAGACCACTAAGGGTTTGGAAACGGACCTCTGTTGTTTCTGGTTCGATAAATCTAGAGATAACATATGCCGTTGCTAGAGTAGCATGTCCGCACAAATCAATTTCACCACCTGGTGTAAACCACCTTAGCTTATAGTCTGTTCCTTCTTTTACAACAAAGGTCGTCTCGGAGAGGTTATTTTCCCTTGTTATCTGCATCATAGTCTCATCTATAAGCCATTCATTCATAACACATACAGCAGCTGGGTTTCCTCCAAATACCTTGTCTGTAAAAGCATCAACTACATATTGTCTCATTTTACTTTCCTCCTTTATTATCCTAAATAAGCAATTGCTTCAACCTCACACAGAATACCAAGCGGAAGTGTTTTTACCGCTACACAGGTTCTGGCTGGTTTACCTGTAATAAACTTTTCGTACACTGAGTTAAATGCAGTAAAGTTAGACATATCTGCAAGAAAACAGGTTGTTTTAACCACTTTTGCAAAATCTGTACCGGCTTCTTTAAATAATTCACCCAAATTTTTCATAGTCTGCTCAGTTTGTGCTTCAATACCACCTGCTACAACGGAACCATCTATAGGGTTTATTCCGCCCTGGCCTGATGTGAATAGAAAGTCTCCGGCAATATAAGCTTGTGAATAAGGTCCAATTGCTGACGGTGCATTTTGTGTGCTGACTTTTTTCATTTTTATATTACCTCCATTAGTTTTCTTTTTCTATTCTTATCGTAACAAAAACAAAAGCGGCACACAATATTGTAATTGTGTGCCGCACAATTTGATTTATTAATTATTTATTGAAAAGCAATTTTTTTAAAACTTCAAGTCCTGTTCGTAGCTCATCCATGGTTTCAGGAGCTGTAATAACTATTCTGACAGCTGCAGGAGGTTTGGCCTTTCCTACTGCGAATCGCTCTGAAGCATAAACCTGAACGCCTGCTTGCTTAGCTAATTCTTCAAACTCTCTTCCTGTATAATTCTTGGGAAGTAAAAGCCATCTAAAAATACACTCATCTGGTCCAATCAACAAATGCTTTGGAAGATATTGATTCACAAGATGATTTCTATTTTTAGTTAACTGGCGATGTTCGTCGATGATTTTGTCGGTGGACTCAGAGGCAATCATACGCGAAGCTAGCTCTATAAGAAACGGTGACAAAGAGAGATTTATATTATAGAGTGCATCGGAGAGAATCGATTTGTAATGTAATGGTGATACCACATAAGCAAGCCTAAAACCTGGAGCCACTGTTTTAGACAAACTTGCAATATATACTGTATGTTCGGGTGCAAATGAAGCCACTGCCGGGGGTGGATTCTCATTTAGTAGACTATGGGCAGCATCCTCTATTACAATCAGATTGTTCTCTTTTGCTATTCTCGCAATCATTTCTCTGCAAGATAGAGACATGGTATGCGTCATTGGGTTCTGATAGTCTGGCATTATATACCCTTGATATGCTCATTTTTACAAGCGTGCAAGAGTCCAGCCTCACTGATTTCATGATTTTCATGTTGAATAGGAATCAATTCTATTCCTAGCATCTTGGCAGTGGTTTTTACACCTGGATAAGTAAGTGGGTCTGTACCAATGCGATCACCCGCACGAAAAAGACCGGACAAAATTGCTGCAATTGCATTTTGCCCTCCAGTTGCTGGTATCAGGCGGTCGGCTGTCGTATCATAACCTGCTTTACGAATTAACTTAACAGCAGCTTCTTTTTGCCAAGCATTACCTTCCGGGTTGCCATATTGGAGTAGTCTTCCAAAGTCTGGTTCAGAAATCATCTTTTTCAATATACAAATTACATCATCGGTTGCATTGGATCTTGGGAAAATTGGTCCCATTTCAACAAGAAAAGAAGAATCAGTACTTCTAGTCAAACGTGTATTTGAGGTTGTATCATAAGAAACAAATGTGCCACTACCAATTGTGCCACTTAAAAGTCCTTTCTGTTTGCAAACTTTAAAGGCTCTCGTAATTGTACTTACATTTATATCCAAGTAATCAGCAAGTTCCCGATATGGTGGCAGTTTTGTACCGGGCAACAAAATGCCTGCAGCAATATCTGATTCTAATTGATCTGCGAGCGCCAAATATAAAGGGTTATCTGTATGCGGTTTTTGTGGCTTCCAACTCATTGGATAATTTTCGAAGGAATTAAAAGGCATGATGCACCTCCTATTCTATGCGCACAATTATATAATTGTATATATTAATTTGCAAGTATAGTTTTCTTTGTACAACTTCTAGCAAAAATTCCCACGGTTTTCCCACTGAAATTCAATATACGCTAAAATATATAAAAGTATAAAAAAATACAATTTCCAAAATCAGTTTCGTGTACAATGGCTCTATACTGTTACTGCCGCCTCATCCTGTCCGGCAATAGACGGGAACTTTTGTCCACCA
>CAZUGK010000030.1:0-36996 GCA_964619815.1 uncultured Clostridiaceae bacterium
TAAACTATCCTTTACCAAAAGTAATTTTTGTATTATATCGTAGTCAAACCACTAGGCAAGTTCGGCAATTACTTGAAAACCCAGAAGCAATGGACAATCCTATATCAGCATATATGGCGAAAGCAAAAGTAAACATTAATACCTTGCATAAATCATATTAGAAAGTATTCAATTTATATTAGTATTATATTTAATAAGTATAATACGGAATAGGCACCAAGCGTTTAGGTTATTATGTTATTGCACTTTTTATATAAGTATCAGGCTCTGAACACATTAGATTACTTCGCTTATTGATTTTGATAACCTAGTAACCTTCGAATATAGTACCCAAAACCAATGAGTTTTGTTTACTGCTATGGAGGTAATTATGGAAAACTTAATTGATAATTGTTGCTTTATAGTTTATACAGATGAATCAGGTAATACAGGAGAAAATCTTTTTGACACATCGCAACCATATTTTTGGACTGGTACTCTTGTTTCTCTTTTTGATATAGATAATGTTGTAAAACATAAATTTGATAAATTGTGTAAGTGAACCGTATTGGCTCAGGCGGACAGACTAAACGGGTGATTTCTCCTGATCTCGTATTCTAGCGGCGAAATACCACCTAGAGCACTGTGTCTTCTTGTTGTTATGTAATACATAAACCATTTGCTTATACTGATAGCAGCCTCCTTAAGCGTCGAAAAGCAGCGTTTATTTACATGCTCTACTTTTAATAGGTGAAAAAAGGACTCCATAGGAGCATTGTCATAGGGGTTCCCTTTTCTGCTCATGCTGCCTATGATATGATTGTCTTCAAGAAACTTCTTGTATTCCTTAGAAGTATACTGGCTACCTCTATCAGAGTGATGGATAAGCCCTTTTGCTGGCTTCTCCTTCTCCAAGGCCATTTTAAGCGCCTTGCAGGCTAAATCGGCTGTAGGTCTGCTGCCGAATGCCCAGCCTACCGGCTTTCTGCGGGCAAGGTCAATAACAGCAGCAAGATAGCTCCATTTGCCACCGATTCGTATATATGTAATGTCTGCCAGCCAGACTTTGTTAAACTCTGTTGTAAGGATCTGGTGCCAGTCTGTCAACTTGTCAACTTATCGGAGAGTAAGTTCTAGGCATCAAAACATTCTTAATAATCCTAATAATGTGGAATAAAGAATAGGCGCCAGGCACGACAGATAGACAGTTATTGACAAGAATTAATCCTTTTGGCATTATGTGGATATAATTACCGGGAGGATTTTTTCTTATGGGGAGACAGTGGAGAAGAGTATAACGGCGGGATATATCATGTTATTGCCAGAGGGAATAACAAAGAGTATATTTTAAAGAAAGCATAGATAAAGGATTCTTTATAAAACAGATAGGGGATGGGACAAGGGGACAGGTACATAGTCCCACTAGTTCCTAGGAGCCGGAATAATTGGAGGGTATTGGGGTCAGGCTTGAAATATTCCTTTTTTTAGAAGGGAATATTTCAAGCCTGACCCCATTTTGTGCTGCAACCGTCGTGCCTAGCACCTGGAATTAAAAAAACGAACAGAAATGTTCGTTTTTTGTTTAGTCTATTGTTTTTTGCACTTAAAAATGTTATTATAAAAGATACGGCAATATAATAAATTAACATTATAACTCAACTATATCATATCATATTTCGAGCGAGGTGTCAATATATTTTGTCAAGTTTTTTTTAACAATTTTAAATGGAGGTGATTGCTATTGTCATTTGAAATAATGAGTATATCTTCGTCGCTGGTAGAAAAACAAGCGGTGGAGGAAATTGAAAAATGTAATGACTTTACCTCCCGGTTTGGGCTAACCCTGTCCCGCATTGATGCTGTTGAATTGGTTAAGACGAGAACTCTGGCATTAAAAGGTAATGGACGGATCGAGTTTGGCGGGGGTGTAATCGGTAAGATAATCTGGGAATTCTGCGATTCTCCTTATATTTCGAAGCACAACTATGCTGAAACGCTTCATGAGCTTACTGAGATATTCTACTATTACAAGAATGAAACCCTTGATCTTATGAGCGATGATGATTTGATTAAATTCATGAAAAATAGCTTTGACGGCATATGCCAGGGGTCACTGGAACTGCTTCCGGGGCGTGAGCTTGCCAATATGGCGCATAATTTGAGATACGGGTACCCTCCCGATTATTCTGAGGATTCGTTATGTGATGAGGAGGATGAAGATGACGAATATTGAAAAGCGGCATATCATAGACAGCAATAATCTGAGCGGTGAAGCCTATTTTACTTCAGTTCTGCAGGAGGCTTATAACTGTGGACTTTTAAATGACTCCGATATAGAGAACCTCCAGTTGGAATGCATCAGGTTTTTGGCATATAAATGCGAGAGGTATAACAGTGGTGATAGTAGTTCTATAAGAGTGGAGACTGCTGAAAGCATTATGAAATCCAATCTTTATACAATGGGACTGTATCTGAAATCATTGCCAGACGCAGATTATGCGGCCAGTGAACTAAAAGCAGGGAGAATTCAAGAAATGTATCAAAAGGGCAGAGGCCTAATCAATGACAGGCTTCGTGCAGCAAAAGATATTTACAGGTTGGTTCAAAAGAATAGGTTAAAAACTCCAGACTACACCTATAATGCAACCCTCGGGGACAATGGAATAGGGAGTTTTTTTAAATCATATAATCCGGATTATGAGGCTCATGAAGCGTCTGCATCCATCGATTATCAACTGTGCAATCCTGTTACTGATCTGGAGGGTGTCGAGTTTATTCAGAAATATCTTGGCAACTTATTTCTTGAAAATGAATTTTGCAGGAGTTTCGCTGCAGAGGATATCCACTGTCTTCTTTGCGGATATGATATGGGTTACAAGGATTTGCTGATTAATATATTTGAGCAGGTATTAATAGGAACATTGGGTTGCGCGCTCGTAAACCGCAGTGTGGTAAGGTTGTATATATCAAAAGAAGATGTTCTGAGTCTGCAAAAGAAGCTATCGGAATATGATGATCAGTTAATAGCTTTGGAGCTCCGCAAAGCGGCAGAAAAGGTACAAGAGGAACTCAATATTGCAAATCCTTCCCTCCGTATATACATCGCAAAAAGTATGCCGAAAATTACATCAAATATCATATGTGCAGTTAGGACGTATACCCTCGCTAAAACCTTTGTATCGGCTGTTAATCCGGACTTGAAGCACAGAATCAGCTTTTTATCCGGTAAGAAGATGGACGATGAAGACTATAGAAAATTGATAGCCGAACTGTTGGTATGCAGATATTCATCAGATAAGCTCGCGCTTATAAAAGAAAAAATTAAATCCTTTGGTGATTTTGAGGATGTGCTTTTTGATGCACAACTAAGCGAAGAAGAAATCACTTTGGCTTTCGGTATCCTTGGCGATGTTGAACTTGCTGCACTGATCAAGCGGCATCCGTACAAATCAGGCATTCAGGCTGTGGATCTGTCTGAAGCAGAACAAACACTGAGGTTATACCTATATAACTATGTTGATAAGCTTACAGCAGACAGACAGGAACAGATTTCTGAAATCATGAATAGTCTTGTTGATGATTGATATTTCAAGCCTGACCCCATTTTGTGTTCGGGATATTTTGGAAAGTTTGGAGGAGTTTTGGCTAGTTAGTAGAATTTCTTATATATAAGCAGTGATATGTATGTTATGTGTTATTTGCTGATTAACAAGTTTAATGTATAGGAGTTGATTTACATTAAAAAATCATACCGCTTTCTATCTATAAACATGCTCGCTATATGCTTAGCTGTTGTATCTGTCGTATCCGGTGTATCGGATGCTTACACATCATTCAAGGCAGATAAATCGTTTATCAAAAATAATTCACCCAAACAGCAAGTTGCTGTGAGTAAACCGTTCCCACAACATACTGCCTATACCTCGGGAGTTATTAAACCAAATTACGTTTCACAGGATCAGTTGGATAACGATGTGAAACGAATTTACGATGAATGGAAAGGCAGATATCTGGTCCAGCATCCCCAAAAACCAAATCAATACTATGTATTTTACAATCTGGAAAAAATTAATGATCCGGAAAATGCTGTTTCTTGTTCGGAAGGACATGGCTACGGCATGCTTGCCACTGCATTAATGGCCGGGTATGATGACAAGGCAAAAGTTTACTTTGATGGGTTGTACTACTTTTACAAAGCACATCCCAGCATAAACGATCCGGCTTTGATGGCATGGCAGCAAATCAAAACAAGCAATGGAGACATCATGAATACACCTCCCTATGCAAATGAAGATGGAAATTTTTCGGCTACAGATGGGGATATGGATATTGCCTACGCGCTGCTGCTGGCTGACAAACAATGGGGGAGCAATGGAGAAATCAACTATTTGAAAGAAGCGAAGACCATCATCAATGCCATAATGGATAAAGATGTAAACGTCGATGAATGGATTTTGAAATTGGGAGATTGGGTAAATAACGATGATTCTACCTATGGTATGGGGACGCGGTCTTCAGATTTCATGTTAAGCCATCTTAAAGTATTCCAAGAGGCAAAGGGAAATTCAAACTGGTGAAAAGTTGCAGATAAAACTTACTCTATCATTAATTCTATATATAGCAATCAAAGTTCAACTACAGGATTGTTACCCGATTTTTCTTTTAAAGGGGGGAATGAATACATTCCCGCAAACCCTAATTATTTAGAAAAACCATATGATGGAGATTATTATTACAATTCTGCAAGAATCCCTTGGCGCATACCCATCGACTATTTGTTGAGCGGAGATACACGTGCCTTAAAGCAAATATCAACGCTGAATCGCTGGGTTCAAAGAAGTTCGGGAGGGAAGCCGTCCAACATCAACGCGGGTTATAAGTTGGATGGGTCGGAAATATCCGAAGAAGAGAAAAATGTAATGGCATTCGTAGCGCCGTTTGCGGTGAGTGCCATGGTCGATTCAAGCAACCAAGAGTGGCTCAATACGTTATGGAATCATATGATCTCTTCTCCTACCAACGAAGGCGATTACTTTGGTAACAGTATCAGACTTCTTGTCATGATTACTGTATCGGGGAACTGGTGGACGCCCTAATAATGTTGAAGAAGCTAGAATCCTATTGCAGAAAATAAATAAGGGAGTTTTTTATAATGAAATATATTGCACTACTCCGGGGAGTAAATGTCGGTGGGAAAAATAAGGTCTCCATGGAAGATTTAAAGGCTTGCTTTGTAAAGGCCGGGTTTCTAAATACAATGACCTATATTAACAGCGGTAATGTAATCTTTGACAGCGATGAGCAAAGCATCACAAAGCTAATCAAAAAATGTGAGAAAATAATCTCAAAGGAATTCAAGTTTCCTATAAGTATGGCAGTGATAGAGGTTAATACCCTGAAAGAAGCATTAGAGCATGTACCCCAATGGTGGGGGGATAATCCGGACTCAAAGCATAATGCCATATTTGTAATCCAGCCTGCCACAGCCGAAGAAGTTGCTGCTGAAGTAGGGAAAATAAAGCCGGAGTATGAACAGATTTATGTATATAAAGAGATTATATTCTGGTCGGCTCCACTGAAAACTTTTTCCCGTACACGGTGGTCAAAGGTAGTTGGAACAAAAGCGTATCAGGATATTACCATCCGAAATGCCAATACAACAAAGAGACTGCTGGAATTGGCACTACCTGATACCAAAATTAAGTCAAATCTATAAAGGTGGTAGAATTAAAGATGAAAAGGCCAATGATAGGAGTTATACCGTTATACGATGAGAAAAGGGGAAGCCTTTGGATGTTGCCAAAAACAACGGTGTAAGGAGATTATATAGTGGATAGTAATCAGGGTGAACTTAAGATAATTAAGCCGATGTTTGTAAAGGGAATTGAAAGTACTCGTACTGAAGTTATTTGTATTGAAGATGAAGATAGTTATAAAGATACCTGCATATCAGATTGTAAAATTGAAAACCAGGAAGCCGGTCATGTAAGCTTTGAAGGAGTGATTTTCAAAAACGTGGAGCTTAGAGCTGCACTGTTGAACTCATTGGAGCTTACTAATGTAAGGTTTGAGAATTGTGATTTGTCAAACGCAAATTTAAGTGGTGCAATTATTCATAGGACAGAGTTTATAAACTGCAAACTTGTTGGGGTGAATCTCAGCGATGCCATGCTCCAGAATGTTTATATGGAACAATGCAATGGCAAATTTGCCTTAATGAGTCTTGTTCAAATGAAAAGGGTCATATTTAAGGAAAGTATATTTGAAAATAGCAATTTCCAGAATAGCCATTTTGCGGGTGTGCGGTTTATAAAGTGCAATTTTAGATTATGCCAGATGTCAGGAACAAGTCTGTCGGGAATAGACTTTAGTGATTCTAATGTTGAAGGTTTGGGAATACAACTGAAAGACCTAGCGGGTGCAATAGTTTCTCCTATGCAGGCAGTAGATTTTTCAAGACTGCTGGGACTTGTTATAAAACAGTATTAGGACATGAATATGCTGTAATAGATCTGAAAAAATAGGATGCCCGGATTTCATGGGTATAGCAAAAGGAGTTGGCCTAATGAATCTATATCTTAGAAAATCGGTTGAAAGCGACCTGGAAGTTTTCTTTGTCAACCAACTTTATAAAGAAGCAAATTATATGGCTGCATTTACTCCGGCAGATCCAGCTAATAAAAATGCATATATGGAAAAGTGGAAAAGGCTGTTGAAGGATAAGACAATAAATGCGCAGACGATCATATGCGGTGGTGAAATTGTAGGAAGCATAGCAAAGTATGAGATGGAAGGTGAAGCTGAAATCACCTACTGGATTGGGAAGGAGTTCTGGGGAAGAGGAATTGCAACAGCCGCCCTAGAGGCTTTTTTATCAATAGAAAAAGTGCGGCCTATTTATGGGAGAGCGGCGTTTGATAATTTTGGTTCAAGAGCTGTTTTAGAGAAATGCGGCTTTGAAAAAATCGGTACTGACAAAGGATTTGCTAATGCAAGAGGTAAAGAAATAGAAGAAATAATATTCAGATTGGATTAATGAGTGTTATATTGAACGCACTAAAGCATTTACATTAGGGTATTGTGCGAATTCAATAACGATCAAGGAAACATTTCGCAAAACTTGAATTAATAATGTAAAATGTTTTTCGCGAAATATATAGGTAAGAATCAGAAGAAAATTATTTATGAGAAAAGTAAGGGGGAATACGATGTTTACAAACTTATTTCATGGGCTGGAAGGTAAGGAAATATACTTCAAAGCCCTGAGCACAGATGATGCACAAGTGATACACAGCTATGCTTCAGACCCGGAGGTTTCACGCTTTATCGGCTGGCCGTTAATGAAAACCTTGGATGAAACCCGGAGTTATATTGAAGAAATGCTGCGGCGTGAGGCAGCAGATACGCATTTGTATGCGTCCGTTGCTCTCAAATCAACCGGTGAAATTATCGGTACAGCTATGATTTTCAATTTTAACCGTGCAGCGAACCATGCAGAAATCGGCTATGTTTTTCATAAGAAACATTGGGGCAAGGGTTATGGCTCAGAGACTGTTGCTTTGATGGATAATTTTGCCTTTGATGTGCTTAAGCTCCACAAGCTGCATGCACGTGTGGTGCATGCCAATATTGGCTCTGCCAGGGTACTGGAAAAGAACGGCTTTAAGCTGGAAGGACGACTAAAAGACTACTGTTTTATAGACGGTTCATATTATGATGAGTTGTTATTCGGCAAATGCAGTAGTTAACTGCAATGGGCTTTTATTTTCTATGCCAATCAGCGGGTGCTATTTGGGTTGTATATAGCGCATAAAGTTTCAATAAGTTTTCCCTTGCATAGCATGAATAAAAGGTGATAGTCAATGAGTTTCATCTGCTGAATACTATAAAGCTAAAGCAGCAGGAATAGATCCTGGATTTTTACTTAAAGACGAGGAATACACAATTATGACATACAGTTGTCATGTTATTCGTGATATACTGGTTTCATAATAAAATGAAAAGGATATGTAATATGAAGCTTATTCCGGCAAAAACAATCATCTCGGGCTACGCTGCAAATAATTCCTGGTTCGGCACCAACTATAATATGAATATTTACAAAGGCTGCTGCCATGGCTGCATATACTGTGACAGCCGCAGCGAATGCTACCATGTGGAGAACTTTGACGAGGTAAGGGCAAAAGAAAATGCTCTTGTCATAATTGAGCGCGAGCTTAAATCCAAACGCAGGACCGGTGTGGTTGGGACAGGTGCTATGAGCGATCCTTACAACCCGTTTGAAAAGGAGTACCGTTTGACAAGAGGAGCTCTGTCACTTATCAATAACTACCGGTTTGGTGCTGCTATTGCTACAAAAAGCAACCTGGTTACGCGGGATATTGATATTCTGAAGGAAATACAGCTTCATTCTCCTGTGCTTATAAAGATTACAATTACCACATGGGATGATGAGCTGTGCAAAAAGATAGAACCCAATGTGGCTGTATCGTCCGAACGGTTTGCTGCAATCAGGGAGCTTTCCGGGCAGGGCATATTTGCAGGAATACTGCTTATGCCTGTATTGCCGTTTCTGGAGGATAATGAGGATAATATAAGGGGTATAATACATCTTGCACATGAAAATGGGGCAAAATTCATTTACCCTGCTTTTGGCGTAACCTTGAGGCAAAACCAGAGGGAATGGTATTTCAAAAAGCTTGATGAGCAGTTTCCCGCCCTTAAAAATAAGTATATACAGCAGTATGGCTATGCCTATGAATGCCGTTCGCCAAAAGCCAAGGAGTTGTGGCGGCTGTTCCGGAAGGAGTGCGACAGCTGCGGCATGCTTTATAGGATGGAGGATATTATAAATGCCTATAAAGATGGGTATGGAGACACTCAGCTTTCGTTATTTGATTAAGCTATTCCACTTCAACAATCAACTATGCTATAATCGATTAAAGGGTATTTCAACCTTGCATATATACTCTCGCTTTTATGAGGTTTGAAGGAGGAAGCAGTTATTGGATTTCAGGGAGATAACACATGATGATAAACAGGTATTCGGCAAGTATGGCTATATCTGCTCGGATTACTTGTTTTCATATATTTATATGTATGATGAATTATATAAACTAAAAATAGCGGAAAGTAACGGGGCATTAGTTATAAGGTCCGGCATGGACAATAGCTTTTATATGCCTCTTGGAGATATAGACCGGGGAATAACATCGGTTCTTGAATATTGTAAGGAAAACGGTATAAGTCCTGTATTTTCAAAGATACCTGAAGATTATCTGGAGATTTTCAAGGGTTATAAATTCCAAATAGAGGAGGACAGGGATTCCTTCGATTATATATACAGAAACTCGGATTTTATTGAATATGAAGGTAAGATTTTCAGAAACCAAAGAAATAACCTATATAGTTATCTTAAAACCTTTTCACCGAAGTTTGATGAAAGAGTAGAACCGTACATAGACAAATGCAAAGCTTTTACATTAAAGTATCACAATTTACCGGAGAAGCTTTATCCTACATATAAAATGCTTGATAATATCAATGAATTCAACCTAAAGGGCGGAGTGGTCCTGGATAATGATGAGGTAGTTGCATTCTGTCTATATGAGAAGGTATCCGGGGATATGGTTCAATCCCATGTTGAGCTTACAGACAATTCCCACAGGGGCGTGCATGCCTATCTTATCAATGAGCTGGCGAAAAGAATGGAGGAAGTCTATATCAATAAAGAGGATGATATGGGACTTTCCGGCCTCAGAAGGTTTAAAGAAAAATACAACCCTTGCACTATGCTTAAGAAATATAAAGCATTTCAAGGACAATAAATTACCGTCATAAGTACGCAGGCATAATATTATAATATTATGCCTGCGTAAAAATTTGACTCCAATGCCGTATCATTTTTGTTCCCCATTTTATATCCACATTTGGAATAGGCATATCATAAGCAAGCCTCAAAGCTGCTTCCAGCATGTTTATACCTGCCCCGTAGTTTGCAACCAGAGAGCCCGATACTCTGGGGTTTATTTCTATAAGCTTCGGCTTTCCTTCATCAGAATATTTAAATTGGATATTTATGTTGTATGAAAGGTTCAGACACGATATTATCTCTTTTGAATACCTGATTAATTCTTCATTTTTTTCAATTAAAGCTACACTGGATACCCCCATTGAAGTCTCAATTCTCTGCCTGGGTACGCAGATATAAGAAGTCCCGTTTTTGCATACACAATCAATACTGTATTCTTTACCCGGCAGATATTCTGTAACTAGAAGCTCAGGAATATTATCCAGGGTTTTGACCTGTTCGATATATGCATCAAGGCTTATCTTGGGTGAGCCCGGGGGTTCGTTGAATATATCGATTTTCTCTTCGGTTATAACCCTGAAGCCCTTTCCTCCCTCGCCCTGTACAGGTTTGATACATACAGGCACATAAGGGTATCCGAACTTAAAAACTGCATCTTGGATTGAATCAATGGTTGAGGCTAAGGTATATTGGGGTGTAAAAGCTTTATCCTTGAAAAACTGATAGAGTGAAATCTTGCTGTTTGCTATTTTGAGTTTTTCTATATCCTCAGTTACAAGCGCCTTTATGCCGAAGCTGTTGAAACGCTTGATATTCTCTGACATAAGAAGAAGCTCGTCGGTGTATTGGGGTATTATGGTTGTTATTTTTTCACTTTTACAAATATCCAGTATGGCATCAATGTATTTTGAATCTTTAGCTTTGGGAACCAGATATTTTTTGCCTGTTACCACAAAGCCTGCTGCATCTTTATCTTCCGTATCCGTAGTAATCACATCTATGTTGAAGGATTTAGCCCTTTTAAGCATTTCAAGATCAGACATGGTACCCATGCTCCCGGATATAGTCCATAACACTTTCAGGTCCAATTTCATACCCTCCTTGGTAATATCCGCCATGAAGGCAGCTTTAAACATTTTTCCCGGAATAGAGAATAATCACATGTAATATATTTTTGATGATATATTACATGTGATATATAGTCAATGGCTAAAAGAATGATATATGAGCTCCGAATAATTATGGGGCTGGGAATGTAACAATAATGATTTTCAATCATAGGAATATTAGTATATTTAAAAATTATCATTAGGAGATGTGTATATGTGTGGAATTGCCGGCTGGATTAGTAAAGAAGGAAGTCTGCAGAACGAAAAGGGCATAATGGAGAGAATGGTAAGCACACTAGCAAAAAGAGGCCCTGATGCTTGCGGTATATATTCCTCAAAGCATGCTCTGTTAGGACACAGGAGGTTGACGGTTGTTGACCCGGAAGGTGGTGCACAGCCAATGATAAAGGAGGTTGGAAATAGGAGATTTATAATAGTATACAATGGAGAACTTTATAATACTGAGGATATAAGGAAAATTCTTTTAGAAAAGGGATATAAGTTCACATCCTATTCTGATACGGAGGTTCTTTTAACCTCATATATAGAATGGGGGGAAGAATGTGTGAAGCATTTTAATGGTATTTTTGCTTTTGGAATATGGGATGAAGCAAATAGAACGCTTTTTCTAGCCAGAGATCCCCTTGGTGTTAAGCCTTTATTCTATACTATAGCAGGAAACTCAATTCTATTTTCATCTGAGATAAAAGCGCTTTTAGCTCATCCGGAAATAAAGCCTGCAGTTGATAGCAATGGCCTTATGGAGATATTTGGATTGGGACCTGCAAGATCTTTAGGGAGTGGTATATTTAAACAAATTAAAGAGATACCTCCGGCATACTTCCTTAAGTTCGGCCTCGAGGGAATAAAGGTTGAGCAGTATTGGCAATTGGAAGCAAAGCCACATATGGAGGATCTTGCAACAACAGTTGACCATACAAGAAGTCTGCTGCTTGATGCAATTGAAAGACAGCTTACAGCAGATGTGCCGGTTTGTACTTTTTTATCAGGGGGACTAGACTCAAGTGTAATCTCTGCAGTTGCAGCAGTGAATTTCAGAAAGCAGGGTAAAAGAATATTAAATACCTATTCTATAGATTACATTGACAATGATTTGTACTTCAAGTCAAATGAATTTCAGCCGGACCCAGATTCTGATTATGCCAAAAAGATGGCAGAATATATCGGAAGCAGGCACCATAATATAATGATCAATACATCACAATTGGTATCGGCTCTTAAAGATGCAGTAAGAGCAAATGATCTTCCCGGTATGGCCGATATAGATTCATCCTTATATCTTTTTTGTAAAGAAGTAAGAAAAGAATCAACTGTTGCATTATCAGGGGAGTGTGCTGATGAGATCTTTGGAGGCTATCCATGGTTTAGGAGAGAGGAGGATATAAATTCGGACACTTTTCCCTGGTCAAAGAATATCAAAGAGCGAAAAGAAATTTTATCAGGTGAATTCAGCAGCCTTCCGCTGGAAGACTATGTCCAGGCAAAATACCATGAAACTATAAATGAAGTTCCTCACGAAGAAGGTGAAAGCGAAAAAGAGAGGAGGATGAGGGAGCTATTTTATCTTAACATCAAGTGGTTTATGATTACGCTATTAAATAGAAAAGATAGAATGAGTATGGCAAACAGTCTGGAGGTCAGGGTTCCTTTTGCTGATTACCGAATTGTGGAATATGCCTATAATATACCCTGGAGTATGAAGTATTGTGACAATATGGAAAAAGGACTTTTAAGAAGAGCGCTCAAAGGAATACTTCCCGATTATATTCTTGAGAGAAGAAAAAGCCCGTACCCCAAGACCCATAACCCTGAATATCTAAAGTCAGTACAAAATGTTATGAGGGAGATTTTAAGTGATAAGACTTCTCCGATTTTGCAGCTGATTGACGGGAAAAAGGTTGCAGAGATAGTAGAGACAGGAGGAGCAGTATTTAAAAAACCATGGTTTGGCCAGCTCATGACAGGGCCACAGTTAATTGCGTATCTTATTCAGGTAGACACCTGGATGCGGGAATATAATATAATTGTTGAATAAGACGGGAAGAGAAAGGCTTGACAGCAGAAAACAAGCAGGATGTTTATAAAACATGATAATATGGTATAATCAGGTTAGGAGCCCTGAAGATAACAAGTATCATGCTTTGCGGATATCAGGTTATCATAATGACAGTTTTTGATAATTTGACATCCTCTGACCCGGCAATGAAAATAATTTGGGAATACTAATAAAAGCCGCTTGTGCGGCTTTTACACTTCAATACTGAATTTAGCTGAAAGAATGGAGTATTTATATGGACTCAAGAAAAAGAAATATAGTTATAGCAATTATGGTTGCCATGTTCCTTGGAGCAATTGAAGGAACAGTTGTAACTACAGTTGTACCGACAATTGCCAAAGCACTGAACGGATTTGAGCTTATAAGCTGGGTATTCTCCTTATATTTGCTGACCTCAGCCATAACCACCCCGATATATGGGAAACTGGCCGATCTATATGGAAGAAAGCACATTTTATCCATAGGAATTGTAATATTCGTATTGGGCAGCTCCCTTTGCGGGATATCACGGAACATGTACCAGCTTATAGTTTTCCGGGCAATACAGGGCCTGGGTGCAGGGGCGATTTTCACTGTCACCTATACCATAGTAGGAGATGTATTCAGTCTTGCAGAAAGGTCAAAGGTTCAAGGCTGGTTAAGCTCTGTATGGGGAATTGCCAGCCTGGCCGGACCGTTTCTTGGAGGATTTCTGATAGATACGTTTTCCTGGAATTGGATTTTCTTTATCAACATACCTTTTGGAATATTATCGATAATATTGCTTCAGAGAAACCTTGAGGAAAGCTTTGAGAAGAAAAAGCACAAGATGGATTTTGCAGGCACTTTTGTATTATCTGCTGCAATCGTAATCCTTCTGTATGGAGTCCTTTCAATAGGGCAGAACAGCAGTATCTACTCACTGTCAATAACTGCAACAATAATCATTACTTTAGTGCTGCTGCTGATATTCTATTTTATAGAAAGAAAAGCGGAAGAGCCTGTTATCCCTTTTGAAATCTTTACAAGAACCGCTGCTATTGTGAATATATTGAGCTTTCTGATTTCTGCCGTATTGATGGGAGCAGATGTGTATATGCCTATTTATATACAGAATGTATTGGGATTTGGTGCAACCATATCCGGACTTTCCATGGCTCCCATGTCTGTTGCCTGGCTTCTGTCCTCGGTAATTCTGGCAAAGGCTATACCAAAGTACGGAGAAAGGCTTGTAACGGTTATGTCTGCAGTAATTGTGCTGTTGAGCTGCGCGCTTTTATTGCTTCTGAATACCCAATCCTCCCTGATATCTGTCATAGCCTACTCATTTATAATGGGTTTCGGCTTCGGCGGGGCATTTACAACCTTGACGATAGTAGTGCAGGCTTCAGTTGGTTACGAAAAGAGGGGAGCGGCTACAGCAGCTAATTCACTGGTACGTACATTGGGACAAACAATTGGGGTAAGTGTTTTTGGAGGATTGTTCAATTTAAGTATTATTAATTATTTTAGCGCTTCAGGAATCAGCGGAGTAGATCCAAACAGCCTGTATTCGGCTTCAGCTTCAACCGGCGGGATTACGGTCGAGCTTATCAAGGCTTCTATTAACTCCGGCCTTCATATAGTATTCATTTTACTTGCATTGCTTGCAGCACTTTCGCTGGTGCTGTCCCTTACACTCGGCAGCGGGTTAAAAGAAGCTGCAGATAAAAATTAAGAAGGCTAATAACCTTTTCAGCCGGCACTTAAAATATTATAATAAAGTAAACAGTTTACAGATAAAAATAGAAATCATGAGGTGAGGGATACCGTTGGAAAAGATAAAGACAAATGCAATGCGGATTCTTGAGAAGGCAGGAATTAATTTTAGTACATACAGCTATGACCATAGTGACGGCCTGATAGATGGTGTTTCGGTTGCTGATAAAATAGGACAGCCTGTGGGGCATGTGTATAAAACACTTGTTACGCAGGGAGCAAGCAGGGAATACTTTGTTTTTATCATTCCTGTCGCAGACGAGCTGGATCTGAAAGCAGCTGCAAGAGCGGTAAATGAAAAAGCCGTTGAGATGATCAAGGTGGCAGATATTAATAAGGTTACCGGATACATCCGTGGAGGATGCTCTCCGATAGGTATGAAAAAAGATTATAAGACAGTGCTGGACAGCTCCTGCAAGGAATTAAACACCATTATTATAAGTGCAGGAAAGCTGGGACATCAGATTGAATTGGCACCTGACGATTTATTAAAGCTGATTTACTGCAAGACAGAAAGTGTTGTTGTGAAAAGAAATTTATAAATATAAATAATTATTTAAAGGAGGTATATTATGGCACAATTTGCACAGCGCATGACTACAATGGAAAAGTCTGCAAACATCATCCGCAACTTATTCGGTGCAATGAATGATCCCGAAATCATTTCCTTCGGCGGCGGTGCCCCGGCAAAAGAAGCTCTTCCCATTGATATTATCCGTGAAATTACAAATGATGTCATGAGAATCGACAAAAGAGGTGTAGAAGCCCTTCAGTACGGTCCTGTCATGGGATTGGCGGATCTCCGGGAGGTAGTTGTTAAGGATTTGCTGGCACCTAAAGGAGTCAAAGCAAAGGTTGACAATGTTTTGATTACAAGCGGCGGACTGGAAACCATGAACTTATTGTGCCAGTTATATATCGATCCGGGTGATGTGATTTTGGTTGAATCACCCAGCTTTGTACACTGCGTGGAAATATTTGAAATGTTTCAGGCAAAATGCATCGCTGTAGACATGGATGACAACGGTATGGTTCCTGAGGATCTGGAAGCCAAGATCATTAAGTATAAGCCGAAAATGGTATATGTAATTCCTACTTTCCAGAACCCCACAGGCAGAACCCTGTCTCTGGACAGAAGGCAGAAAATTGCTGAGCTGGGAAGCAAATACGATGTGATTATTCTGGAAGATGACCCGTACCGTGATATCCGATACAGCGGAAGCGATCTGCTCCCTATTAAAGCTTTTGATAAAACCGGACATACTGTTCTGGCAAACAGCTTCTCCAAGATTTTCTCACCGGGCAGCAGACTAGGCTATGTTCTTGCCAATGATGAAATAACTGCAAGATTGTTTGATGCCAAGACAGCAACCAACTCCCATACATCCATGCTGCCTCAGGTAATTTGTGCCGAATTCTTTAAGCGGGGATATTATCCGGCTCATCATAAAATGATCTGTGATTTGTATCGTGAAAGAAGAGACATAATGATTGAATGTATTGATAAGTTCTTCCCGGAGGGAACCAAGAGGACCATGCCGGATGGCGGACTGTTCACATGGGCAGAGCTCCCGGGTGGTATCAATACTACAGAGCTGTTGACAGAATCCACAACAAACCCGGAGGTTAAAGTCGCCTACGTAGCAGGTGAAGGCTTCTTTACCGAAGGAGGAGGCAAGGGCAACAATTGTATGAGAATAAGCTTTGGCGGCGTTGCTCCGGAAAAAATCAGAACCGGCATGGAGAGATTAGGCAAACTGATTTGCTCAAAATTGAAATAGTTCACGTGGCATAAACGTTGTATAAAATTAGACCGGCTGCAGTTGTTTTCTGCAGCCGGTTTGTTTCATATCATAAGCTGAACGGCTATCCCAGTGCAATCCTCTCATAATGCTTGTATAAGGAGTGGAATTTACCGGTATAATGCTTCTTCCACGGCTTCTGCTTTCCGCAGAAATGGATTATTGAAGTGTTATAAACTATATAGTCCATATCATGCCTGCCGTTGGATACGAGTTTATAATAACTGTAGTACCTGGGGTCATAATTATACAGAATCTCATCAACCGGTTTTATACTTTTGGAATAAAGTGCATTGAGAATATCCTGATCAGGAAGAATAAGAGTATTCCTATTTTTTTCTACGAAATCAAAAATCTCCTTTTCATCTATGACTTCTCTCTGAAGCTTCAGGTTAAAGAGCAGCACTCCGGAGTTATAGTAAGCCTCTATATCATAAGGCTTGAACCTTAGTTTGTTTATTCCGTTGACCGGTGCTCTGTCATGATATGCCGCTGCAAAAAGGTAGCCCTCAAGCTCAGTGTCATAGAGTTCTTTTATACTGTTAATAATCAGTATATCAGGATCTAAATAGAGTATCTTGTCCACTTCCGGGGGCAGAAACTTGGAAGCCAGCAGCCTATAGTACATTTCTTTACTGTAATGCTTGACTATTGGCGCATTCTTGAAATAGTCACCCTTCATTGAGATTACATAGAGCCTGTGCCCTTCGCTTTCCAGCATGGCTTCAAGATCCTGCAGCTCCTCAGCTGTCAGGCTTGAATGCATAATATAAATATTGAATTTTTCTTTCGGATTATTAATAAAAAGAGATTTCAACATAACCTTTAAAGGGTTAAGATAATTTGAATTTAGAGTTACAAGTATATTCATACATATCTCCTTCGTATCAGTTCTTCGTAGTTGATCAACTAAAGTAATTGTGTTGACTTTTGAGGGATCAGATCTTTAAGCTTTTCAAGGCTGGTAATTATCTCATTCATCTCTTCCTGTGAAGTCCTGCTTAATAATTGAGAAAAGAACTCCTCAATATTTAAATCAAAGTCTTTTTTAAAATCATAAGCTTTCTGTGCAAGCTTCACTTTGACAATTCTCCTGTCTTCGGTACTTCTGATTCTTTCAACAAAATTAGCATTTTCAAGCCTGTCTACTATGCCGGAGATATTACTGTCGGCAAAACCCATATTGCTGGCTATGTCGCTTATTTTCATTTCTATATGCTTATCCAGCAAGGCAAGTACCAGGATCTGCGAAGAAGTCAAAGACCATTTGGCGAAATATGCTTCTAAATTTTTATGAAAGCTGCTGTTTAGCTCATCAAGCAGGCTAAATATCTTTCGCCCCATAGAAATTTCCACTTTTCTCATCTCCTTGATTATATTGACAATAAATATTTATGATGATAATATTTATTGTAATATATATATTAAGTTAAGTTTTTTTAAATGTCAATATTACAAAAAAGAAGGAGATATACATATGGACGAGCTACGCGCAGGCAAAAAGAGCAATGATATGGGCCTATTAACAAAAATAAAAGGAGTATTCACGGTTTCACTGTTTTTCTTAGCACTAATAGTTGTTTTGGGCGGAGTTATTCTCGGATTTGTACTTAATTCTGTCACTAATGCGGACAAGGCTTTCTTAACTATTGTATTATGCACAATTTCAATAGCAGTTGTGGAGATATTGACCTTTATTGTTTTCTCCGGCAGTATAAAAGCGGCGTCAGGGAGTTTAAACGAAATATTTCAGGCTATAAGCCAGGGTGATTTTACTATTAACCTGGATAAAAATAAATATAAAGCATTTGGCAGGATAGCCGAGCATATGAATTCCATAACATCACAAATGCGCAATATCATACAAGGGACTTTTAATCTCACAAAAGCTATTGTTGATTCATCATTGGATATATCCGGAAAGGTGATAAAAGTTAATTCCTCCATTTCTGAAATATCCAGAACAATTGAGGAGATTGCCGCGGGAGCTTCGGAGCAGGTGTCGGAAACCCAGAAAAGCGCACAGATGTTTGAAGCTTTATCAGATCAGATAGCTGTAGTATACGACAGCTATGATACTATTGTTAAGGAAACCGAGAATGTAAATAGCTTGAATAGCGAAGGACTTAACACGGTAAAAGGGTTAAAGGATAAATCAGATGAATACAATACATCTTCTGAAAAGATATTCTTCGCAGTTGAAAAGCTTACCACAACGCTTAATAACATCGGCATGTTTGTCGAAACCATCCAAGGCATAGCAGAGCAGACCAACCTGCTTGCCCTTAATGCCGCTATTGAAGCAGCAAGAGCAGGGGAATCCGGAAAAGGCTTTGCTGTTGTAGCTGATGAAGTAAGGAAGCTTGCAGACCAAAGTAAAAGCTCAACTGAAAGCATCAGGAATATGATGAACAGCATACAGGAGGATTCACAGCAGGCAATTGAGGCCATGAAATCAATGAAGGCTGTTTCACACGAGCAGCTTGAGGCAGTCACTCAGACTGATGAGTTTTTCAGGAGGACTGCAGATGCAATCCAATCCATACTATTGAAAATTAACGATACTAATAATGCAATAAAAGAAATGGAAAAGAGCAAAAATGATTCAGTCTCTGCCATGGAAAAAACTGCTGAGGTATCAGAGCAGACAGCAGCTGCCTGTGAAGAGCTGGCAGCAACTGTTGAGTCCCAGCTGCAATTATTTGATGAAATGTCAAAATCGGCAGAAAAGCTAAGCACTCTTTCAAAAGAGATGGGTGAAAGCTTGAAAAAATACAAGCATTAATTGGATAGTAGATGCTTGATCATGGACGATTCTCCTTACATGTTCAGGCCTGTGTAAAGGCTGGGATACGGTAGCGGTTGTTCACAAATCCTTCATAGAGAATTTCTCTGTTTTTTATTGTATATAAATCATCAGTTCTTGTAAGCTCGGGAATTTTATCGGACTTATGCACGTTGCTCTTCATCAATACCTCGGATACAAATTGGGAGCAAAAATAATAGTTTTCCCGTTTTAGAGGCTTATTAAGCAGGATACAATATAAGCCTAAAAAGTTGTACCGGTATTTTTCTTTTTCTTTTGAGAAGTTTTCAACATGTTCTCGGAGCAGGGAATATTGCTCTTCTGTTACTTCTACTCTTAAAATCAGGCATCGGCAGTCTGCATATTTTCTATAAACCCCGTCATAGAGGTTTTCCACCACAAATCCCCCTGAAAAAGGGTTGTTCGGATTGGTTCTGCCAAAGGAATACATTTCGGTAAATTCACTGTTAAAGCTCAACGATGCATGTGGATACTTTATATCAGAAAAGGCGGAGATCAGCGTAGATAGCCAAGTTCCGGTCTTTGAGAATATAAGGTAAATATACTTGCTGTTCATAAAACACAATCAACTCCTAACTGTTCAAACAAAATAAACATAATTGTCTAATTGTATTGTAGATTTTGAAACTTACAGTTTTTTTAAAAAAGCATTAGAATTTTATTAGATATATATAATGACGAAAAAAACGACAGCTTGCGTCAGTAAGCTGTCGTTTTTCTCTTAATATCGGATTAGAATATATTCTTGATCCACTCCAAGATGCTGCTGAAGAAAGCTGCAATGGGTGAAGCCTCTTTTTCTGCAGGTGCTGATACTATTGTTGTATCTGCAGGTCCACCTGTCACCTGCATTATTTCCTCAGATATTGTATCTCTGGAGCCCAGGGTTGTTGCCTGAACGCCTTCAACTACCTTTACAAGATCCTTGCCGAATATATCATAGATGTATTTTGCATTTTCTTCGGTGAATGGTGTAATACCAACCTCAACATAGTCACCGACCACTACACCGGTGTTTGTCACTGTAATGCCCTTATCAGCAAATTCTTTTGCATGCTTTTCAAAGACATATTGGTCTATTTCCTTTTGTTTGTTCGTTAATGTGTCCTTACTTATCAGCTGGTTTCCGGTATTTGCCTGCTCTATCTGTATTGATACCGGTGTGTCGGGAGCAATTGTATCGGCATAGACACCGGTCATTGAACCTGCAAAAATGCAGGTGCCTATAATCATAGCATATAATGCTTTGTTTCTAATCATCTGAATTCCTCCTTGATATTGGTTGTTGTCAGATAACTTGCAACTTATCTTTTATGTCTTATTAGATGGAGGAATTCGCGATTTTGTTCCATCTAGTATTATTTATATGAACACAATTAGCAATTCATTAAGGAAAGTTATAATAAAATGAATATTAAGAGTACCTCGACTATGACAGAAGTGTATAAGGCTAAAAGTATTGAGCTAAAGGCAAGGCATGATGTTGCCGG
Organism: uncultured Clostridiaceae bacterium; assembly: GCA_964619815.1. Classification (GTDB taxonomy): domain Bacteria; phylum Bacillota; class Clostridia; order Lutisporales; family Lutisporaceae; genus BRH-c25. The sequence continues at coordinate 20,833 of CAZUGK010000030.1, forward strand.
CTTCAAAAGATAGTTGTGAATATAGAATAATGAATGTCTTGATAAAAGTATGGCAATGCAACAGCAAAAAAGAGGCACCAAGGATTGAATTGTCCTGGATGACTTATTTTCCTAGTTTTCTTGACAAGGTTGATGGGTCTGCATCAAGAGCTTTTGCTGCTTTTCTGATACTTCCATATCTATTTACTGCTTTTTGAATTATGGAAATCTCGAATTTAGCGACTATTTCTTTTAGAGTTCCGTTTAATTCTTCGTCTTTGAAATCCGTTTCAGACTTTCTAATTATATCGTATCGTTTACTGGCAAAATCAGCATATTCCAAATCTTCCACATCTATAACATCCTTAAGTGATATGAGAACCAGTCTTTCTACGGTGTTTTTCAGTTCTCTGACATTTCCTTCCCAGGTGTTATCCAGTAACTGCCTCATAAGTCTTAAGGTAAAACATTTATTCAGGTTGTATTGTTTGCAAAAAAAGTCTAAAAAGTACAGCGCCAGTATAGGTATATCATCAGGCCTATCCTTTAGGGGAGGTATATGTACGGGTATGACATTTAAGCGAAAGTACAGATCTTCTCTGAAGCTGCCTTGCACTATCATTTGCTGCAGATCCTTATTGGTCGCACAGATGATCCTTACATTTGCCGAAATCTCCCTATTGCCTCCAATTTTAAAGTACTTGCCGTCCTGAAGTACTCTGAGCATCTTTGATTGGAGATTTAATGGCATTTCACCCACCTCATCCAGAAAAAGGGTGCCTTTTTCTGCCACTTCAATCAACCCTTTTTTACCGCCTCTTCCTGCACCGGTAAAAGCTCCTGGCTCATAACCGAAAAACTCGGATTCCATCAAGCTTTCGGGTATGGCAGCACAATTAAGCTTAACAAAGGGCTTGTCGGCTCTAAGACTATTATTGTGAATCAATTCTGCGAACATCTCTTTTCCTACTCCTGAAGGCCCGGATATTAGTACTGAAGCTTCGGATTTTGCTACTCTCATGCATAAATTAATCAGTTTTTTCATTATATTATTTGCAGTGATAATATTACTCGTAGTATAGGAAGAGAAATCCTCAGGGTTTATAATACATTGATTTTTATCTATATATTTTTTAAGATACTGCATTTGCAAAACCTCCAGACGAAATATATCCTAAAAATAGAACCCCATATCCTTAGCAATATTTTCAAACTCATTGAGATGCTTTAAGGAGGTTTGCTCATCCAACTGGCTTACAAGTATCACCAACGCATTAATCACACATATGGGTGTTGCATAAAAGTCTGTGAAAGACATGGACTCACAAGGTATTGTCATTACGATATCAGAAAACCGTGCCAAAGGTGACATAAGGTTATCAGTTATAGAAATTACTTTCATATTGCGCTTCTTAAAGAAACTTAATATTTTGACCGTTTCCTTTGGGTAGCGTGCAAAGCCAAAGCCTATAACCAGTGAATTTCTGTCGATAAGAGATAGGTTATCGAAGTTCTCTGTCCCACCGGATATGATTTTTCCCGTTCTTTTGCCTATCCTGTTTAGCATATATTCCGCATATAATGAGATGGGGGCGGATGCCCTGGTGCCTACAACAATTATTTCATTTGCCTTAATAACTTCTCCGACAATACCTGCAAGGGTTTGTTCGTCCAATGTATCGGAAAGGCTTTTCAGATTGTTTATTTCCTTGTTTACTACAAGGTTCATAATGCTGCTTACTTTAGGATTTATCATATCCATTGATATTTGAAAACGGTCAGTTGTCTTAAGGTCAACCATAGCAACATGCCTTAACTCATTTCTGAATTCTTCAAAGGAATGAAAACCCAAATCTGATATATAGTTATTGATTACCTCTTCCCGGATTGATAACTTCTCTGTGAGCTCGCCCAGATTCATGAAGGACACTTTCTTATAGTTCCGCCTTATATACTTTGCTGCTTTTTGATACTCCTGCGGCATAGAATCCAAATTCTCACCCAGCTGCTTTAAAAAACTCTTCTTATGCTGTTCATAAGCTTTCATATAAACACCCCCTTGGCTTTATATTCTATATTTATTTACTAAAACCTTTATTTTCAGAATTTTGTTGCATTTTTGCAACGCGTTTATTATTTGCAACACTTTCTGAAGTTTTTGTGCCTGATAAAGCACTGTTTTCAACAAAACAGTTTTGGCACGTATATTGCATTAGATATATTTGAAAATTAAAAATATTAAGATAAGTATGAGCTCATATATATCCTATCACAAAGGGGGTAATAAGTTGAGAAAGATAAAAATCATCGGATTTCCCAGAATGCACAAAGAGGAGAGTGAAAAAAGAGACTTTCTGCCGGGTTTATTTGAAGAACTTGCTGAATATGATATAAATCTGCTTCTGGAGGAGGGTTATGGTGAAGGGCTGGGTTATACGCGTGAAGACTATCTGTCAAAAAATCACAGGATAACATATGTAAGTCATGATGATGCGTATAAGTGTGATATGGTTATGGTATTACGTGCTCCGGATGATAGGGAAATAATGCTTATGAAACCGGATACGGTACTTATTTCTATGCTTCACTATGAGACAAGAGAAGCCAGAAATAAAATTCTGAATGAAAGAGGTATCTACTGCTATTCAATGGATGCTTTCACAGATGATGACAATAACAGGATCATGGTGAATTATAGAGGTACATCAAGGGCTGGCTCCAGGGTAGCTTTTGAGGAATTGGGAAATAGGATGCCTAACTTCTTTGGTAAGAGCAGAAAGCCGATATACGTAAGTATAATTGGCTTAGGTGCTGTCGCATCATTTTCTGCAAAGGCCTTTGAAGATTTCAGCGACAGGGAATTTTTCTACAACCACCCTGAGGTTCCAGGCTTAATCGTCAGGATGCTGCCGAGAAATATCACAAAATCTCATGGTATAATGAGAGAAATTCTAAAAGATACAGATATACTGGTTGATGCCAGTAAGAGGCCCGATCCCACCATGATAATTGTTCCAAATACTTTGCTGGAATATCTACCGGAACATGCAGTGATCTTAGATTTGACTGCTGATCCTTATAACACAAAAATGAACCCCATTCAGGTAAAGGGCATAGAAGGAATACCTACAGGCACCTTGGACAAGTATGTAATAGAGGTTGATGATCCGCTATACGGTGAAATACCTGAGAGCATAAGCAGTATTAACAGAAGGCTGGTTGTTAGCTGTAATGCATGGCCTGGCGTTGATGCGGAGGATTGCATGAGGATATATGGAACACAAATTCTTCCTCTGCTCCGGGTTTTAATAGAAAAAAGCCCAATGAAGCTCGATATAAACAGTAGGAATTTCTATGAAAGATCGCTTGTAAGAGCTTCTTTGGAATACTACAATGCAAACAAATCAGAATGATCAGAGAAAGGGGTATTTTATGTACAGAATAGGAATTGATACGGGAGGTACCAATACTGACATTGTGTTAACGGATGTAAATTCCAACCAGATTTACTACACTAAAACTCCTACAACTCCAAAGAAGCTTTTGGAAGGTATACAAAGGGGAATACGGAAAATAGTAGATATTTCAGGCATTGATGAAGAAGGTATAAAAGAATTGATATATGGCACCACAATAGTTGTCAATATGATAGCACAAAAGGAAGCTGAGGCCACAGCATTAATAACTACAAAAGGCTTTAGAGATGTTCTTGAAATTGGTAGGGCTTTCAGAGATGATAATATTTACGATATTTTTATGGATAAACCAGAACCTCTTGTAAGGAGAGACTTGCGATATGAAGTAACTGAAAGAATGAATTTTATAGGCCAAGTAATAGAACCTCTGCAAGAGAATGAAGTCTTAGATATCATAAAGGAGCTAAAGAGTAAGAAAATAAAATCCGTTGCGGTGTGCCTTATACACTCCTACGCCAATCCTATGCACGAAAAATATATAAAGGATATAATCCATAAGGAATGGTCTGAGGTCCATGTGTCAATATCTTCGGATATAAACCCTCAGTTCAGGGAATATGAAAGAACATCGACTACAGTTATTAACGCTTATATGATGCCCAATATGGCTTCCCATCTGGTTCAATTTGAAAAAGAGATGGAGGAAAGCAATATTGACTCCAATCTCTTTATAATGCAGGGAAATGCAGGTGTTATGACTTTTGATGCAGCTGTGGAAAAACCTGTTTGCGTTTCCGATTCAGGCCCTATTGCGGGGATCATTGCTGCAAATTACATGGCTAAGCTTTGTGGCGTATCTAATATAATTACTCTTGATATGGGTGGTACCAGTTGTGATGTATCCCTTATTCAAAACAATGAAATGAAATTTTCGACTGACAGTCATGTAGAGGGCTATCCTATAAGCATACCTACAGTTGATTTGAGCTTTATAGGTGCAGGCGGAGGCAGTATTGCATGGTATGATGCCGGTGGAGCTCTAAAGGTAGGCCCCATGAGCGCGGGTGCAGAACCTGGTCCGGTATGCTACGGAAGAGGCGGTAAAAAACCTACGGTAACAGATGCCAATCTGTTAACCGGCAGAATCAGACCTGAAATTTTCATGGAAAATCTTGAGAATGTTATGGATATTACAAAGGAAGCCATAAATGAATATATAGCAAAACCTTTAAATATTGCTGTTACAGAAGCTGCAGAGGGAATAATCCAAGTAGTGAATTCCAATATGATAAGAGCAATAAAGCTTGTTTCTGTACAGAGAGGTTATGACCCGCGGGAATTTACCCTGGTGGCCTTTGGCGGAGCTGGTGGGCTGCATGCAGGTAAACTGGCAGAGGAATTGGAGATTCCTAAGGTTATAGTACCCTACTCCCCGGGAACCTTCTGTGCACTTGGTCTTGTACTTTCAGACATAAAGCATGATTATGTCCATACAAAGCTTCTTACCATGGAAGGAGTAAACAGCAGTATACTTAACACCATATATGAGGAGCTGGATCGTCAAGGAAATGAAGGTTTGATAAAGGAAAATGTACCTGAAGAGAACCGTATGCTGGTCAGAACCTGTGATATGAGATATTTTGGACAGGCCTTTGAAATCAGCGTTCCTGTTCCGTCCGGCACCTTAACAGAAGAAAACATCCGGAAAATGTATGAGAAATATCATCAGCTTCACGAGCAGGCTTATGGACATGCAATGAGGGAGGATCCGGTGGAATTTGTCAATTATAGAGTAAGTGCCATCGGATTAATGAATAAACCTAACCTTGATAATCAAGCATGGAAAACCGAATCAGCTACTGTATCCAAACATTTTGGCAAGGTAGTATTTGACGGCAGGGAATATGAAACCACGATTTATGACAGAGATACACTCGCAGCAGGTGAAATCATAGAGGGGCCTGCCATTATAGGAGAAATGGGGGCTACTGTAGTCATATATCCCGGTCATAGGGCAGAGATAGATGCTTTGAGAAATATAGTCATGTACACAGGTAAATAGTCTTAGAGAGGAGTGGATTTTGTGTCAAAAGCAATATTATTGGAAGTTATGAATAATGCTTTGAGATCGGTAGCTGAGCAAATGTCTGCCACCATGGTGAGAAGCAGTTATTCTACTATAGTAAAAGAAATGATGGACTGCTCATCGGCTATATTCGATTCAGAAGGAAGGCTTTTAGCTGAGGGAGCCAATATACCGATACATCTTAACTGTCTCGGACCTTGTCTTAATACAGTGCTAACAAAATTCTTTTCCAAAGAACAGATGCATCCCGGGGATATAATACTAACCAATCATCCCTATGCAGGCGGTGAATCCCTGGGCAGCCACCATACCAAAGATATTATTATGATAGCTCCGATTTTTTATGAAGATACTGAATTAGTTGGATTCTCAGTCACAATGCTTCACCATAGAGATATAGGCGGTACTTGGACCGGGGACTCCTGGACTGTTGAGATATGGCAGGAGGGCCTTTTAGTCGAGCCTGTTAAGCTTTATGACAGAGGAGTGAGAAATGAAGCCGTCTGGAAAATAATCCTCAATAATACAAGAGCACCTAGAGATATGAAGGGTGATCTAATGGCTCAGATCTCAGGATGCAATATCGGTAGTAAAGGCTTTAATCAGATAATCAGAAAATATGGTTTAAAATTGGTCAAGGATACAATAGATGAACTTTTGGATTATTCGGAAAGACTTACAAGAGCAGAAATTGAAAGTATTCCCGATGGTGTATATACACACGAGGAAAAAATACTGGATGATGGTTATCAAGGCGGGCCTTATACCCTAAAACTTTCGGTAATTGTCAAAGGCGGTGAAATTACTTTTGATTATACCGGAACAGATTCACAGATAAAGGGACCTATAAACTCGCCTCTTTCTGCAACAATATCTGCTACTTATTACACCATGAGATGTCTTACTAATCCCACAATACCGACTAATCAAGGCTGCCACAGACCTGTTAAGGTAATAGCTCCTACCGGAACCCTCGTAAACTGCACAATGCCAAACGGCTGCTTCCAGAGGATGGTTACAGACCATATTCTGGTGGATCTAATTATGGGAGCTATGTCAAATGCGATACCTAACAAGGTTATGGCTGATTCATGCGGCAATATTTATGACTTTTGCTCAGCTATCAATCTTAAAACGCATCCTAGAGGAGGTGAAGTTAACCACAGACAATATTGGGGAGAGATAGTTCCTGGCGGACTCGGAGCCAGGCCTACAAAAGACGGACTTACTATTATGTCCTGCCATGTTACCAATTGTCCTATTCCACCACTTGAAGCTCAAGAAATCGAAGCTCCCATGCTGTTTCTAGAGAGATCCATATTGCCTGATTCAGCCGGTGCAGGAAGGTTCAGAGGTGGTTTTGCACAAAAAAGAAAGTGGAAAATGGTTGGCGATGACGGTCAGTTTTTCCATACATCACAGAAATCAAAGATACCACCACAAGGGCTGTTTGACGGAGAACCCGGTAAAAGCGGTAAATGGATAATTAACGAAGGTACTCCTGAAGAAAAAGTTCTGGATTTTGCAATGGGTGATGTGACTTTCCTTGAATATGGCGATACCGTTACCTGTATTACCGCAAGCGGTGGAGGTTATGGAAATCCTTGGGGGAGAGAGCCTGAAATGGTTCTGATGGATGTGAGGCAACAGCTTGTATCCATTGAAAATGCAAAAAAAGATTATGGTGTAGTTATTAATCCCGTGACAATTGAGATCGACTATGAATTGACAAAAAAACTGCGTGGGTGATTTTTATGTAATTCAAGTATTTAATAAGGGGGTATAATAATGCATAGCTCATGGACGATCCTTGATAGTTTGATACTGGTAGTTTATTTTGCAGCCTTAATGGCTATTGGATTCTACTATTCAAAGAAGACTAATGATGCTGACGATTTTTTGGTTGCAGGGAGACGAGTAGGCTTTATAAGACTATTGGGAACTGTAACAGCTACAGACATTGGAGCCGGTTATATAATAGGAACCGTGGGAACCGCTTATGTAGCAGGTTATGGTGCGAATTGGCTCGTATTCAGCTCTCTATTAGGCGCACTTACTGTTGCTTATTTTCTTTCGAAAAGGCTTAAACCTCTTGCGGATAAGTTAAAATTCGTGTCCACAGCTCATTTCCTCGGTTACAGATATGATAGAAGAGCAAGATTACTTGGTTCTATTATGGTTATAATGGCAAATGTCACATTTGTTGGAACACAAATTCTCGGTGGAGCTGTAATCATTAGTGCAGTTACAGGATTGCCCAAGGAAACTACTGCCTGGATAGCAGGGCTGGTAGTTATACTATATACTGCATTGGGAGGGCTGAACTCTGTTATAGATACAGATGTAGTTCAAGTTGGAATAATAGTATTAGGTATATTCTTTATTGCAGTTCCTGTTGGATTGGTTAAAGTTGGTGGTTTTGATACTCTAAAGGCTACACTGCCGGCAAGCTTCTTTACAATAGGAGGTGTCAATAGCGCAACGGTAATTAAATGGATAGTATCTATGGTTCCGTCATATCTGATATCCATGGTCACATGGCAGAGAATATTTGCTGCAAAGGATCTTAGTACTGTTAAGAAAACCTATACATATGCAGGACTTTTAATATGGCCTGTATTTGCTTTCTTTGTGTGTACTTTAGGTGTTATTACAGCAGGGTTATTCTCTGGTATTGAAAAGGATTTAGCCTTCACTACATTTATAGTAAAAGCTTTGCCCACGGGTATTACGGGTATTATAATTGCCGCCTTAGCAGCAGCAATTATGTCAACGGCAGACAGCGGGCTCATGTGTGCTACAACAATAATCACAAATGATATTATTAAGGGATATATAAAACCTGATATGGATGATAAAAAGCTTATCAAGACAGGTCAGATTGTAATTATAGTTTGCGGTCTCTTCTCTATGGCTGTAGCCATGTATCTGCCTCAAATCCTTCAGCTTATGATGTATGCTTATCAATTTAATGCAGCTATCTTCTGGCCTATCATGCTCGGTTTGTTCTGGAAGAAGGCAACTGCGGAAGCAGCTTTTTGGAGCCTGCTTGTTGGTGGCATAGGTTCAGTTATATGGGCAGTACTTGGTTCTCCCAATGGTATACCACCAATCTATATAGCTTTCCCTCTAACCTTAGTAATGATGCTTGCTATTTCAAATTTCACCCAACATTCTAAAAAAGAAAATATTATCGATATGAATACAAGTAGTATAAGTTCCTGAATAAAGCAAGGGCCACCGAGGACCTTCTCGGTGGCTCATATATATACTACAATACGTTTTTCTGAAGAGCCATTAGAATTATATTAGAATAATTAATCAGTTTCAAAAGGGGCCACTTTATGGTGTCATGCAGTTTAAACGTTTTTGGTATCGTCCTGTATTGTAATATTCTATGTATTCCTCAATCGCTTTCTTTAAACTGTCATAATCATTGAACTTATGTAAGTAGTACATCTCAGATTTAAGTATCCCCCAGAATCCTTCCATCGGTTCATTATCGATGCAGCGAGATATCCTAGACATACTTTGTATCATTCCTGCCTTATCCAATTTTGCCTTGAATGTCTTGTTTGTATATTGGAATCCACGGTCACTATGAAAGATGGGTTTCGCATTTGGATAAGCAGCGGACGCTAAGTCAAAAGTTTCAAACACTAGGGCGTATTGTTTGAATGACCAATGTCATAAGATACTATACTCCTATCTCCAAGGTCAAGGATTGCACTCAGATATGCTTTTTCACCATTCCCATACTTGAATCCAGTTACATCTGTAAGCCGTTTCTCACAGGTATGTTCTGCTTTGAAATCCCTATTCAACACATTCTCTGCGGTAATTTCAGGAGTTGACTTTATGTAATTGTATTTCTTTTTCCTACATACTGATTTTAGTCCTGTTATCTTCATCAAGCGATAAATTCGCTTGTAGTTAACTTTTAGATTATGCTCACGGCGAAGCTTAATAGTCATCTGCCTGTAACCTAATATACCGTCCTTTTCCTCATAAGCTTCTCTGATAAGAACAAGCAGCTTCTCGTTTTGAAGCTCATTCTTGCTTTTCTCCCTATGTAGCCACTTGTAGTAAGCAGACCTGCTAATTTCGGTAATCTTACACAGAACTGAAACAGGGTAGTGTTTTTGTTTTGAAAGCATCTGGATAACTAGGTATACTTCTTCCTGCTTAACCAGGCTTAAGACCATCTCCTTTCTATTTCCTTGAGTTTTTTTAGCACTTCGTTCTCCGTTTCCGGCCGTTTGTTTTTGGCTTCCAAAAGTTTATTCTGAGTCCTTAACCTATCTAACTCTGTAAGCTCGTCTTCGGATTTGCGTTTGCCTCTTCGATCAACCAGAGCATCTACACCGGATTCATCATATTTAACAGTCCAGCTACGGACTTGTTGATAAGAAACCTTATACTTTTCAGCAGTTTCATTGTAGTTTCTGTCATGCTCAATACAATATTTTACGGTTTCTATGCGTTCTTCAAAAGTGGTATTACGGCCTTTGGTCATGATTGATTTTCCTCCTGTACCCGAAGATTTTAACTTTTCATGACCATTATACTTCAAAATCCAGTCAGATAGTTGAGCCATCGAACGGATATTATATTTTTTGCATATATTTAGTTGGGATGCAGTACCTAAAAGATACTCTTTAACAGCAGATAATTTTTGCTCATATGAAACTTTAGGTTTTCGACTCATAAAAAATACGCTCCCCCTGTAATAAACAGTTTTATTATTTTAACTGTCTACCTCAAGGGGAGCATATCATTGCGACACTCCCTTTTTGAACTGAAATATATTCTTGATACATTCCCGGATGCTGTTGAAGAAAGCTGCAAAAAGCAGGTGCATATAATCATAGCATGTAATGTTCCATTAATATAGCGACCTGCTGCTTAAAAGAATTCTGCTATAGGGCTTATTTAGGCAGTGTTACATAAACCCTTGTCCCCACATTGATTTTACTCTGTACTTTGATAGTGCCGTCATGCTTTACAATTATCCATTTTGCTATTGCAAGTCCCAGACCAGTACCGCCTGTCTGCTTTGTCCTGGACTTGTCAGACCTGTAAAAACGGTCAAAAATATGCGGCAGGTCTTCTTCCGAAATACCAATGCCTGTATCTTCAATCATAATTATTGCAGAGTTACCCTCCGGATAGCAGCTCAAGCTTATTTTTCCGTCCCCAGGAGTATATTTTACACTGTTATCTACAAAAACCCGGATTGCCTCCTTGAGCAGCCCGCGGTCTGCATTAACCAGGATGCTTTCATTTCTGACGCTGGTTACTTCATGGGCCTTGTCAATTAGTATGGTTTCTTTACAAATATTAGTTCTTGTTCTTGTGATTTTATTATAGGTGGACGTAATTAGGAAGCCATTAATGAAAGATTGAAAATTGATTAGAAGTTTTAGCAAACAGTTCAAGAATGACAAAAAAATAACAGTAAGAAAATTTAGAAATTTATGAATTTATGAAGGAATTTTTAACGAATGGGCGAATACTTAAAATAAAGTAGAATGGCGTTCTGAAATGCAGAATGAAATGGAGGTGTAGATAAAAGGTATCCTGCTTTTCTATTTAGTGCCTCGTAACGTATATTCCTTCTAGAGCATGCGAGGCACTGAATCAATGTTGTGATTATTAACACTATAAAAGACAAGGAATTTGTTGTGTTAATAATCACTAGTACATCAAAATGCAAAATTGGCTGCATCTATGGAAAACTGCTACAATCAATAATTTAGGAGGGGAAAGAATGAGAAGATTTTTGGCATTGACATTGGCAATAGTTATGGTTTTATCATTAACTGCTTGCGGATCAAAGTCACAAAGTACGTCAAACGCACCGGCTGCAAGCGAACCCGCAAAACAAATCGTATTAAAAGCGGGTCACTCGGTTGCACCCACACATCCATACCATCTTGGACTTGAAAAGTTCGCTCAGCTTATAGAAGAACGTACCGGCGGGAAAGTAAAAATAGAAATATTCCATTCCAATCAGTTGGGCAATGAAAGAGATATGATTGAAGGTTTACAAATGGGTACTGTTGATATGGTCGTATCTTCAACTGGACCTATTGGAGGTTTTGAACCTAAGATGCTGGTTGTTGACTTGCCCTTCCTTTTTAGAGATAGAGAGCATGCATATAAAGTACTTGATGGAGAAGTAGGAAAAGAACTCTTATCTTCATTATCCAGCAAGGGAATAACTGGCCTTGCATTCTGGGAGAACGGTTTCAGGCACATAACAAATTCAAAGAAGCCAATAAATACACCTGAAGACCTTAAGGGTTTAAAAATCAGAACTATGGAAAACCAGGTTCACATGGATTCCTTCAAGGAGCTTGGTGCTGATCCTACACCAATGGCTTGGAGCGAAGTATTCACTGCTCTTCAGCAAAAGGTAATCGACGGACAGGAAAATCCTATTCCGATAATATATACACAAAAGGTATATGAAGTTCAAAAGAATTTGGCTTTAACAGGACATTTTTATTCACCTGCACTTCTTCTTATGAGCAAAGCGAAATTTGACAGCTTTGATGCTGAAACACAAAAAATATTTGCAGAAACAGCATTAGAAGTTGCTACTTATGAAAGAGACCTTATTAAACAAATGGAAGACACACAAGTAGATGAGTTGAAAAAGCTTGGTGTTAATGTAACAACACCGGATAAAACAAAGCTTCAGGAAGCAGTGGCTCCTGTGTATAAAAAATATGAAACTCAGTTTACAAAAGAATTGATCGACAAAATTATCAATACAAAGTAAGTAAAAATCTGGCGATGGATGGTAGAAATACCATCTATCGCTAACTCGTAGGAGGTGGGAAGGTGAGTTGGATAAGAACACTAAGCGATAAGCTTAACAAAGTAGCGGAGGTCGTAATAGCAGTACTTTTAGCAGTTATGTCTATTGTTATCTTTATGCAGGTCGTTTATAGATATGTGGTTGGTTCTTCGCTGTCGTGGTCAGAGGAACTTGGACGTTATATACTTGTTTACCTCACATTTCTGGGTGCCAGCGTAGCTGTTAAGAAAAATTCTCATATAGGCGTCGAGGCTGTAGTTAAAGTGCTTCCCCGCTCCATTGCCAACATAGTGGAATGGATCGCAAATGTGTTAACCCTTGCATTCTTTGTTGTTCTAATAGCATATGGAAGTAAAGTTGTAGGAATTACACTTTCGCAGCTGTCACCGGCATTGCATGTAAAAATGGGATTTATATATATGGCGGTAGTTATCGGAGCGGTGCTTATGGTTATACATCTTATTGCCAGAATGTTCAAAATTGATAAGGTAGAAGGGAAGTGATGAACTGATGGATAATGTTGCATTTGTGTTATTTGGCAGTTTGATTATATTTTTTATGATGAATATTCCAATTGCTTTTTCGTTAGGCTTAGCTTCAGCCATTACGTTATTGGTTTCAGGTAATGTTCCATTGGTTGTTGTTCCTCAGAGACTTACTACTTCAGTAGACTCTTTTCCTTTTATGGCAGTACCGTTTTTTATACTTGCAGGAAGCCTTATGGAAAGCGGCGGAATATCCAGAAGGCTGATTAACTTCGCCAATACGCTCATCGGTTGGATATCAGGCGGCCTTGGACTGGTGTCAATTGTAGCCTGTATGTTCTTTGCTGCTATATCAGGTTCCGGTGCAGCTACAACGGCAGCAATCGGATCAATAATGATACCGGCCATGGTAAGGAGAAAATATGATGTTGGATTTTCTTCAGCTGTTCAGGCAGCCGGAGGTCTTATAGGGGTCATCATACCACCAAGCATCCCTATGGTTACTTACGGCGTACTTACCGGAGTTTCCATCGGAGCTATGTTTGTCGGTGGATTCGGGCCAGGTGTTCTTATGGGATTATCCCTGATGGCAGTAACCTATTTCAAATCAAAGAAAGAAGGCTATGGCGGAGAACCAAAAGCAAGCTTTAAGGAGATAGTTACATCCTTTAAAGATGCGATACTTGCACTACTTACACCTGTAATAATTTTAGGCGGGATATATGGGGGTATGTTCACCCCGACCGAAGCTGCAGTAGTATCTGTAATGTACAGCTTTATAGTTGGATTCTTCATTTATAAGGAGCTGTCCTTTAAGAATTTGCCAAAAATACTGACCGATTCGGCAGCCAGCACCGCAATAATAATGATTCTTATTGCCGGAGCGACACTTTTTGGATGGATATTGACAAATAATATGATTCCGCAGCAGATAGCATCGGCAATATTGTCAATTTCAAGTAACAAGTTTGTGATTTTACTCTTGATAAATATAGTATTGCTTATTGTAGGAACATTCTTGGATACCACAGCCGCAATTATCATTTTGGTGCCGATTCTATTCCCGGTTATTACCCAGGTTGGTATTGACCCGCTCCACTTCGGCCTTATAGTTTGTGTCAACCTTGCTGTAGGTATGATTACACCACCTTTCGGAGTATGTTTGTTTGTGGCTTGCGGTATAGGGAAGATAAGCCTGGAGGAAGTAGTAAAGAATATTCTTCCTTTCCTTATTGTATTGGTAATTGATGTTTTCATAGTAACTTACGTACCCGCACTCTCTACATTCCTGCCTAACTTGTTAATGCAGGGTGCTCCGTAAATACAAATTTTTTTAAACATATAAATAGAATGACGTTCTAATATATAGAACGAATAAATACAAAATTTAAAGCTAAATTTAATTTAAAAATGGGAGGTAATAAAAATGGCAAAGGTAACAACCCAAATTCTTCAGGAAATGAAAAAGAAAGGTGATAAAATCACTTATACAACTGCCTATGATTATTCAACAGGACTCCTTGTGGACAAAGCAGGAATAGATGTTATACTGGTTGGGGATTCTCTCGGAATGACTATGATGGGTGAAGACACAACAGTACCTGTAACTATGGAACAAATGATCCATCATATTAAATGTGTTGTAAAAGGTGCTAAAAACCCAATGATAGTTGGAGACATGCCATTCGGCTCCTATAATATAAGCAAGGAGCAGGCTATCATGAATGCAACAAGACTTATGAAGGAGGGCGGCTGTGATATTGTAAAGCTTGAAGGCGGAGCAGCAGTTAAAGATACAGTCAGAGCAATAGTTGATGCAGGAATACCGGTAATGGGGCATATAGGCTTGACACCACAGACAATATCCAAAATGGGCGGCTTTAAGGTTCAGGGCAAGAATGCTGCTGCAGCCCAAGCACTTATAGATGATGCCAAATCCCTCGAAGCAGCAGGCGCATCTTCAATAGTACTTGAATGTATACCTGCACCTATTTCAAAACTGATAACAGAAGCAGTATCTATACCAACACTGGGTATAGGCGCAGGAATATATTGCGATGGACAGGTAATGGTTTTCCATGATATGGTAGGTTTATTCGATAAATTTACGCCTAAATTTGTTAAGAAGTATGCCAACCTAAGCGAAATCATAGTAAACGCATTGACACAGTATAAGGAAGAAGTAAAATCCGGAAAATTCCCGGAGGAGCAGCATAGCTTTACCATAAAGGAAGAAGAGTTAAAGAGATTATACTAAATGAGGTGAGCAATAAGTGAAAATAGCAATAATAGGGGCGGGTGCAATGGGCAGCCTTTTTGGAGGTTTATTACACGAAGCCGGTAATGAAGTCCACCTTATCGACGTTTGGAAAGAGCACGTTGATACTATAAATGCAAATGGTCTGCATATTGAAGGAATAAGCGGGGACAGGGAAGTCAAGCTGAAAGCCCACAACAAAGCATCGGAAGTGGGAAGCTGTGACCTTGTAATAGTATTTGTAAAATCCACCTTTACAAAAACAGCAATAGCAGACTCTCTGTCCTTGATCAATGAAAGTACTGCAGTACTGACACTACAAAACGGGCTTGGGAATGCGGATATATTAGGAGAGGTTGCAGGCCCGGATCATGTGATAGCCGGAGTAACCTCCTTCGGATCCACATTATTGGGACCCGGAAAGGTTAGACATGCAGGTTCAGGTGATACCTATATAGGAGCACTGGCAGGCCTCCCTAATGAAAAAGTGGAAGAAGTGGCAGCAGTATTAACCAAGAGCGGAATAAAAACATTCAACTCAAAAGATGTTATGAGCTTAGTCTGGGGCAAACTCATTGTAAATGTAGGAATAAATGCTTTAACTGCATTAACCGGCCTTCTAAACGGAGAACTGCTGGAGCATGAAGAAACTGAAGAACTGCTTGAACTCGCAGTTGAAGAAGCAATTGAAGTGGCAAAAGTAAAAGGCATAAAGTTTATTGATGAGGATCCGGTTGCACATGTAAAAGAAGTAGCCAGGCTTACCGGAACAAATAAATCGTCAATGCTGCAGGATATGCTGAATAAGAAAAAGTCTGAAGTTGACTTTATCAGCGGTGCAGTTGTGAGAGAGGGTAAAAAAACAGGTGTGGAGACACCGGTTAATATTACTCTTACAAATTTGGTCAGGTTAAAAGAAAAGATGAACGGTGTAAAATAATTAAGTTAATCTAATAGGGTTGAGGGAAAGAGATCATGTTAAGTTTGATAGCTCACATTCGATAATAAAAGCATGATCTCTTTCTTAAGTTTATGACATTGTAGAAGGAGATGAAATATATTATGAAAACTGATGTACAGATTGCCCAAGAAGCTAAAATGCTTCCCATAACTGA
>CAZUGK010000031.1:0-36192 GCA_964619815.1 uncultured Clostridiaceae bacterium
TGCTTTTACAGCCGGACTTTGGAACAGCGCTGGTTTTCATCTTCATTTCTATTTTTATGCTTTATGCCGCAGGATTGAATTATAAAATGATTATAGGCGCTTTTACTTCATTTATTATTAGTATGCCGATCATCTGGTTCTATGTATTGAAGTCTTATCAGAAGGATCGCATTCTGACTTTTTTAAATCCCGAGCTGGACCGTATGGGGGCGGGCTATCAGGTGCTTCAGTCTCAAACAGCCATTGGTTCCGGACAATTTGTCGGCAAGGGGTTGTTCCAAGGCACGCAGAACAACCTAGGTTTTATTCCGTTTCAGGAGACGGATTTTATTTTCTCCGTTATCGGCGAAGAGCTGGGACTTATCGGATCAGTGGTGATGCTGATGCTTTTTATGTGGCTGCTTATAAGGTGCATACACATTGCAAAGGTGTCCAAGGATGATTATGGAATGCTTATATGTGTAGGTATTACTGCTATGTTTCTCTTCCACATCCTTGAGAACATAGGGATGACTATTGGCCTGATGCCTGTAACAGGTATTCCGCTGCCCTTCATAAGCTACGGAGGCAGCTCGCTTTTGACCAATATGGCGGCAGTAGCCTTGGTGCTTAATGTAGGTATGAGAAGGCAGGTAATAAGGTTCTAGAAAATATTGTTTGTGTAAAATAAAGTTGTTTACAAATGGCCTGGGATAGAAACCACTAATTAGCATAAAACAATAAGGCTAAGGAAAGGAAGGAATAGAATAACCTTCCTTTCCAGATTATTTGGTAAAAAATCTACAATTGCTGTTTTGGATTTTCCAGGTGAACTGCAGTATTTATGTAATCAGCTTATCCCCAATTCTGTTATAACCCCTCAGTATCTAATTAATAATCACACAATATACATTTCAAGAAACTTCCTGCTTATGTGTTTAATCTTATTTTTATCTGCAAAAGGTATGCTTTTCGAGCCTTTTACTGCAATTGCTTTAAGTTTCTTCGAGCCCATTACAGCTCCCATGCCGTTTCGCCCATTAGCATGATTTAATTCATTTATTATACAGGAGTACCTTACAAGGTTTTCTCCTCCAATTCCTATCTGGGCTATTCTGATTGAATTGTTGCCATTCTCTTTTCTGATCATTTTCTGGGTTTCTCCTGTATCCAAGCCCCAAATATGTTTTGCATCCTTTATCTGAATATCATCATCATTTATATATAAATATACCGGAACCGGTGATTTGCCTTCTATGATCAATCCATTCTTAAATAGCACAAAGCATTCTGATGGACAGGTTGATGCCATACATCAGACGAACATCAGAACTGCAGCTGGTTTGAAATAAATGTAAATAGCGTGCAATATGTACAACTATACTGCCTGTAAATTTATAGAAAAACACGGTTTCCCAAATAGAAAAAACCGTGTTTTTCTATTTGGGTTAATACATCCAGAAAGAAAAGAAGACTGAATAATTAAAAAAATTGTTAAATAAATAACGATAGTTGATTATAGATTATCGATAATCTATACTTATAATTAAATAGAAAGTATAGATTATCGATACTTTTAAACTGGATAACGTAAATTTTACCAATAAGTAATGCTGGAGCAGTGAAAATAGTGACTAACACAAGAAACATACCCATGCTAAATAAGCTTAAGTCTATAGTAACTAAATAGCGAAGAGAAGGGAGAGAATTAAAGAAAATGCCAATTGTGAAAGCGGATGAACGTTTAGTCAAAACAGGGGTCCACTTTATGCTTGGAAATTATGCTCTCGTTGAGGGAGCGATTTCAGCTGGATGTAATTTTTTTGGCGGTTATCCGATAACTCCGGCCAATGAAATTTCTGAGCATATGTCGAAGCGCTTACCGGAGGTTGGTGGAAAATTCGTGCAGGGTGAAGATGAGCTTTGCTCAATTTATGCTTGTGCCGGTGCTGCCCTTGCTGGTGCAAAGGCTATGACTGCAACAGCCAGTGCAGGATTTAACTATATGCAGGAGGGCCTGGGATATTGTTATACTGTTGAAGCACCTGTAGTTATTGCTGATGTCCAGCGCTGCCGCGGCGAGAATTATGCTTCTCAGGCAGATGTTATGCAGATGCGCTTTGGTGCAAGCGGAGACTATGAAGCCATTGTAGTTTGCCCGTCTTCTGTACAGGAACTGTACGATTATACTATATGGGCATTTAACCTTGCTGAGGAATACCGCAATCCTGTTATTGTAATGTCGGAAACTACCATTGCATTAATGCGTGAGCGTTTGGATATCCCCAAGGCAGGAGAAATTGATGTCTTTAACCGAAGGTATACAAATCTATCTCCAAAAGAGTACAGACCCTTCGAAGCACCGGAATTCGGCTGCCCTGATGCGGCTCCTCTGGGAAAGGGTTATCACACAATATATAGCCTTAATCCTCATGATGAGGAAGGAAGAATCGATTGGGATCCCATCGTATTCGATCGTCTATACCGCCGTATTACCGGCAAAATAACTGAGAACAGGAAAAGGATTTGCAGAACAGAGTCCTTCATGATGGATGATGCAGAATATGCAATCATTGCTTATGGCAGTGAGGTACGTCCTGCAATCGAATCTGCACAGATGGCAAGAGAATCCGGTATTAAGCTGGGAGTCTTAAAGCTGTGCAACGTCTGGCCTGTACCGGAAGAGCAGATTTCCGAGGTATCGAAGCAGGTCAAAAAGGTTTTTGCAGTTGAGATGAACATCGGTAAGTATGCAGCAGTGATAGAGCGCGTTGTTGCCGGACGTTGTCCCGTTCAAAGAGTGACTAAAAATCAGGGCTTAGTGCACACACCTGATGAAATCTATAGGGCTGTTTTGGAGGGAGTAAAATGAGCGAAATAAAGATTAATCCAAATAGAAGATTTCTGCGTGAGGAAAAATTACCACACTTTTTTTGCTCCGGCTGTGGTTGTGGTCAAGTACTGAACTGCTTTACACAGGCTCTTGATGCTTTAGATATGGATACGGCAAATATGGTTACAATTGGCGGTGTAGGTTGTACTGCACGTATCCCTGTATATCTTACCTCTGATACTTTCCATGGTGTTCATGGAAGGACTCTCGCATGGGCAACAGGCGTTAAGCTTATGCAGCCTGACCTGCCTGTTGTGATATTTGCAGGAGATGGCGACCTTACTTCAATTGGAGGCAATCATTTCATACATGCGGCACGACGTAATCTGGATGTGACGGTTATCATGGTCAATAATCTTAATTTTGCTATGACCGGCGGCCAGGTAGCACCAACGACACCTGAAGATGCACATACAATGACAACCCCGTATGGCAGTGCAGAGCCTCGCTTTGATGTATGCGGACTGGCTATTGCGGCAGGTGCAACCCATGTGGAACGCTGGACTACCTCCCAACCTATACAGTGCGTAGCAGCAATCAAACGAGGGCTGCAGCACAAGGGATTTTCACTTATAGAGATTGTATCCCAGTGCCCGACACACTATGGAAGGTATGCATTGAAAACCGGCGACCCTCTGAAGCTGATTGAATGGATAAATGAGTATACTTATACAAAAGCCGACGAAAAGACAAAGAAGCCAGAGGAACTGGTCGGCAAACTCAAATGTGCTGAGTTCAAGCGCGAGATTAAGCCCGTATACAACGGGACGAACAACCAGATATAAGGAGGCGAAGAATGATGATGAAATATCCTCAGCATATCAGCTTATGTGGCTTTGGCGGTCAAGGCATCGTGCTTTCGGCTGTAATACTTGGTACAACTGCCGTGACCAAGGGTAACCTTTATGCTGTACAGACGCAGTCCTATGGTTCAGAAGCTCGCGGAGGCCAGTGTCAAGCAGAATTGATAATAGATAAAAAACCGATTAATTCGCCTGTAGCGCAAACAAAAAACCTTTTGATTGCACTGTTCCAGGACGCTTACAACAAGTATATCAGTTCCCTTGAGGACGATGGTGTACTGATTATTGATCCTGGTCTTGTGACCAATTTAGCAAGAAATATAAAGCACACATTTAAAGTACCGGCAACACAGATTGCTGTTGATCTTGGGAACCGTATGGCTGCAAACATGGTAACACTTGGCTTTGTCAGCGAATGCTGCGGCATAATAAATAAAGATGACTTACTTGAGGTAGTAACTGATTCAGTGTCCCCGCGTTTTGTAGAACTTAACCATAAGGCTGTTTATGCAGGAATTGAATATGCCAAGGCAAACAACCTGTATTACCGTGGTTGATTACAAGGAGAGTATTAAGTAGGAGGGGAATATCTCATGAATCTATATGAATTTGAGGGAAAACGCATACTTTCAAACTTTGGCGTACCGGTACCTAAGAGTGAGATGATTTATGCAAAAGACTCAGCTGCACCCATAAAATATCCTTTTGTATTAAAAGCACAAGTACTGACCGGCGGGCGAGGAAAAGCCGGTGGTATTCGTGTCTGTGCAAATGAAGAGGAATTTAAGAAGAATGCTTCAGATATACTTGGTATGACTATTAAGGGACATCGGGTACATGGACTGCTTTGTGAGCAGATGGTGAGAGCAGAGCGTGAATTGTATCTGTCCATTACGCTTCAGGGTGTGGACAAACCTATGCTAATCATTAGCGAAGCAGGCGGAATGGAAATTGAAGAGGTAGCAAAAAACAGTCCTGAAAAGATAATTAAAATGGAGATAGATCCGTTCACAGGCCTTAAGGATTATCAACTCAATTATTTGGCAAAACAGCTTAATTACCCCGATAAGCAGGATTTGAACGCACTTATTAAAAAGGTTCAGAAGGTTTTTCTGGATACCAAAGCTATTCTTGTCGAAATCAATCCTTTGGGTGTAGTAGATGGCAAGCTTATGGCAATGGACTCAAAACTTGTGCTGGATGATCATGCCCGAAATATGCGCGATGAAATTGAATCCATATTGGAAGAGCGCAAAAAGTTGGTAAATCTAATTGCAGTAGAAAAGGAAAAAACCACTATCACATTTGTACCTCTCGAGGGTGGCGAAATTGGCTTGATTTCTGACGGGGCTGGAACAGGAATGCTTACACTGGACCTTATTACCGACGAGGGCGGCAAGGTCGCAAGCTTCTGTGAGCTTGGCGGAACTACACCGGCAGAGGTAATGTATCGTGCAATGGAGCTGACATTAGAGAGCGGGCTTCCGATAAAATCAATTCTCATTGTACTTATAGGCGGATTTAACCGTATGGATGATATGGCAAATGGTATAACAGGATATCTGCGAGATCATAAGGTGGATATTCCTATCTTTACCCGTATGTGTGGAACCATGGAGGAGGAAGGCAAGCGAATCATGTCTGAAGCAGGCCTTGCAACTTATTACGATCTTACGGAAACCGTGCGCGAGTGTGTCAAAGTTAGCTTGGAGGTGAAGTAACATGTCCATTTTGATTGATAAGGATACAAGAGTTCTGGTACAGGGTATTACCGGAAAATCAGGTTCATTACAGACAAAGATCATGATGGAGGCCGGTACTAAAGTAGTAGCAGGAGTTACTCCGGGCAAAGGCGGCATGCTGGTGCACAACGTTCCTGTTTATGATTATATTGCTGAAGCAAAAAAAGAGCATGATTTTAATACTGTGATAAGCTTTGTTCCTCCTGCAGGTATAAAGGATTCAAGCTTTGAGGCAATTGATTCAGGTATTAGGCTTCTTGTAGTCACCACAGAAGGTATTGCACAGCATGACGTTGTTGAAATGATAGAATATGCTAAGGAACATGGATGCTATATTGTTGGCCCCGGCTGCGCGGGAGTAATTGCACCGGGCATCAGTAAGGTTGGTTCACATCCTGATAGATTCTTCAAACCCGGTCGAGTCGGGGTAGTTTCAAAGAGTGGAGCATTATCCTATGAGATATGCAAGACTCTCAGCGATGCCGGTATCGGACAATCGACAGTTGCATCTATAGGCGGCGGGCCTCTTTGGGGATTTACCCATAGGGATGCGGTTGAATTATTTGAAAAGGATCCGGATACTGATGTTATTGTATTGCTTGGTGAAATTGGAGGCAGTCAGGAGGAGAGAGCTGCAGAGTATATCTCTAAGAATGTAAAAAAACCTGTAGTTTCGCTGATAGTAGGTAGAAATGCTCCACAGGGCAAGAGCCTTGGGCATGCCGGGGCTATTGTAAGCGGCAATGCCGGAACCGCTGCAACAAAAATAAGTGCTCTTACCAATGCCGGGGTAAAGGTCGTAAAGAACCCTACAGAGTTGGTAGAGATAGTTGGCGGTTATCTGCATGTATAAAGTATTTGAGTCGTTTTCGACGGAAAGGAATTAAAAATGGCTGTATATATTGATAAAGAGCTTTGTAAAAGCTGTAAAATATGCGCAAGTGTTTGTCCCAAAAACGTATTTTCTATTACTAACAATGTAAACAAAAAAGGTTATAACTACATGGAAGCTTCCAACGAGAAAGACTGCATCGCATGCAAAAAATGTGAGATGTCTTGTCCGGATTTTGCTATTCATGTGGAAAAGTAGATTGTCATTTTTTATTTAATTGTCAAGAGGGAGATACCTATATGAAAAAGACTATCGGTATACTTGGCGGAATGGGGCCAATGGCAACGGTGGATCTATTTAAGAAAATAGTTTACTATACTGCTGCATCTAAAGACTGTGAACATATCCATGTTTGTATTGATAGCAATACTGATATCCCGGACCGGACAGATGCAATATTGCATGGGGGCAAAGATCCTGTGCCTGAAATGGTCAGTTCCGCTATCCGCTTAGAGTGTATGGGAGCAGATTTCTTGTTGATCCCATGCAATACAGCACATTATTTTTACGATAAAATATGTGCTATGGTACACATACCTGTTTTGAATATGATTGAGGAGACCGCCAAAGAAGTTCAAAGGCAGAATATTGGATGTGTCGGGCTTTTAGCAACAGACGGAACAATTGAGACCGGTGTATATGACAGAGTTCTTGAAAGCTACGGTATACGTGTACTGCACCCAAGCATTCTGGGGCAGCGGAATGTTATGGACTTGATTTATAAAGGAGTTAAGGCCGGTAATAAAGATATTGAACTTGGCGGGTTCTATGGTACAATAGACGAATTAAAGCAGAATGGGGCTCAAACACTGATACTTGGCTGCACTGAACTGCCGATAGCTTTTGAAATGTATCAGATTCAACAGAAGAATATTGATCCAACTACCGTGCTGGCTCGTTGTGCAGTAGTCTATGCAAACGGAATATTGCGAGAATAAAGGAATCTTAATTTAGGGCATACTTGAAAAAGTTATACGAGGAGATGATTTTATGATAACCGAAAGAATTAAAAGAATGACTCCCTCCGCAACAATAGAGCTTGAGGGTACGGTAGCCGAGCTTGAAGCAGCAGGTGTGCATGTAATTGGTCTAAATGCCGGTGAACCGGATTTTAATACACCGGAAAATATCGTAAAGGCATGTGCAAAAGCAATTGAAAACGGCAAAACCAAATATATTTCCGTAACAGGTATCAAGCCCTTGCGTGAGGCTATTTGCAGGAAGCTGAAAAAGGACAACAATGTGGATTATAGTCCAAAAGAGATTGTAGTATCAACAGGTGCAAAGCAAGCGCTGTACAATGCGGTATTAACAATTTGCAGTCCTGGTGACGAAGTAATCATACCTACTCCCTGCTGGGTCAGTTATGTTGAGATGGTCAAATTGGCAGAAGCAGTCCCGGTGTTTGTAAATACATACGGAAACTTCCAGTTGGATATTGCTGCCATAGAAAAGGCAATCACACCTAAGACGAAAGCAATTATAATAAATACACCCAATAATCCTACCGGAGCCGTATATACGGAGAAAGACCTATACGCTTTAGGCCAGTTGGCGGTTAAATATAATTTTTATGTCATATCTGACGAGGTATATGAAAAGCTGGTTTATGATGGTCGCAAGCATATTTGCATCGCTTCATTTTCTACTGAAATAAAAGCACATTCAATCATTGTGAACGGATTTTCAAAAGCATATGCAATGACAGGATGGCGCATAGGATACACTGCATCGCCTTCGGATATTGCAAAGGGTATTGCATCCTTACAGGGACATACCACCTCCAATAGCACCACATTTGTACAATGGGCTGCTCTTGAAGCACTGGAAGGCCCTTCGGATACAATAGAATTTATGCGTCAAAAATTCGATGAACGTAGAATTTACCTGCTTGAACGGCTTCAAAACATGAAGGGAATCAAATGTTCCAAAGCTGATGGTGCATTCTATCTGCTTCCAGATGTAAGTAGCTATTTTGGCAAAAGCTTCGGTGACAAAATAATTAAGGACTCCTTCGATTTTTGCAACTATATGCTGGAAGAAGCACATTTGGCAATTGTACCCGGAGCAGCATTTGAAGCACCAAAAACCGTACGTATAGCTTACTCAAATTCCCTTGAGAATATCAAGAAGGGTATGGGCAATATGGAGAAGGCCCTTGCCAAACTCAAATAGCACAATAAAAAGTATTAGGAGGATTGCAATATGAACCAAAAAGCAATTAAAGGATGCGAAGTCTTACTGTTTAAATGTGCTGAGGCTAAAAAAGGCGAAAAAGTACTGGTGATCACCGATGATTCCAGTCAGGAAATCGGCCAATTGATGTATGACTGTGCATCAAACTTTACCGACACCACACTTATCTGTATGCGTGAGCGCAACACCCACGGCGCAGCGCCAACCGAAGCGGTCAGCGCTGCCATGGCTGTATCTGATATCATTTTTTCAGCTACCAAATTTTCCTTATATAATACATCTGCCAGAATTAACGCATGCAAAGCCGGTGCCCGATTCGTGAATATGGCAGATTACTCGGTGAAGATGCTCGAAGAAGGCTGTTTGTTCGTGGATTTTGAAAAAACTAGGGAGTTAGTGGACACTACTGCTGCAAAAATCATAGGCCAGAGCTGCACTATCACCACTCCCGCAGGTACGAACTTAACTACCTCCATAGCAGGCAGAAAGGCGGTCAGTGGCTATGGTTTGGCCAATAAGCCAGGTATGGCTGCTTCCCCACCAGATATTGAGACTGCTGTGGGTCCTGCTGACAACAGCGCTGAAGGAGTGTTGGTTATCGATGGCAGCATCCCGCTTCCTGGCCTTGGGATTATTCGGGAGCCTATAACGTTACAGGTTTCTCATGGCTATATCACTTCTATAAATGGTGGAGAAGAGGCGAAATTGCTGGAAAAGAACCTGAGGGATATGAATGACGGCAGGGTATTTCTGATTGCTGAGATAGGCTTCGGCATGAACACAGGTGCTTCTATCAGCGGTAGGATGCTGGAGGATGAAGGAGTATTTGGCACAATGCATATTGGCATCGGCAACAATCTATCATATGGAGGTGATAATGCAACGCCAATCCATATCGACCTGATTATGAAAAAACCTACCTACATTGTTGATGGCAAGATGATTTACAAAGATGGCGTTATAATAGCATAATCTCATACTGAAGTCGTACTAGACAGATCCAGTTATTATTGTGATTTGAAATGGTTAGGTCAGGACTTAAGAACAAACATAACCGCTATGCAATTGATTGAAGAATTTGCAGCAGCTGCAGATGCTACTTATCTATTTGTAGATAATTGGTATACATCTGAATAGCTGATGCTCAATAGCCTTAAAAGAGGATATCAGACTATTATTCTCTTTTACCGCATGGTCTATTTATAAAATAAAGGAGGCTATTTTATGGAAAATCTAAATGACAAACTTACAATTAGAGACTATCTGAAAAGTATGGGACCTGGTGCTATTATGGCAGCCGCAATTATCGGTCCCGGTACTGTTACAACAGCATCAACCCAAGGTGCTAACTATAGCTATACTGCACTTTGGATCATTTTGGCTGCATGTGTAATCGCGTATTTCTTCCAGGAACCGGCTACCCGAATCTCCTTAGGTTGTAAGCAGGATGTTATGTTAGGTATTCGTGACCACATAGGCCCCAAAACTGCAAAATTCCTGTATGTAGTTATATTCATAGGCAGTATCGCATTCCAGGCAGGCAACCTTTCCGGAGCTTCAATGGCATTGATATATTTCTTACCAGGTACAACTTATCTGTTTTGGACTATAACAATGTCACTTTTTGCACTTTTGTTAGTTTGGTCCAATAAATATTCAATCATTGAGAATGTAAATCAGATACTCATTGTAATGATGGTTCTTGCGTTTGTTATTACAGCCTTTTACTCTGGCCCAAGTATAGGCACTCTGCTCTCACAAGGTTTTACTTTCAAAATCCCCGGCGGAAATGCCACACTTGCTCTTGGTCTTCTTGCCACAACGGTTACACCTAATCTGGTGCTGGGATACTCCGCATTCCTGCGCAAAAAGTATCCTAATCCTGAAAATGTAGGCAAGCTGATCAAAACATCACAGTTTGACCTTGGACTCAATATGTTTATCACTTTCTTGATTACCGCCTCCATTACCGTTTGCGCAGCAGCAGTTATTAATCCACTAGGCATCAAGATCAAATCTGCAGGTGATATGGCGGTTCAGCTTACACCGATCCTTGGACGTTTTGCAGGCGTATTTTTCTCATTAGGTCTTTGGGCTGCTGCTTTCTCCTCAGTTTTATACCAGATTTCCTTGCATAATATGCTGCTTCCCAAAGCATTCAACCTAAGCGATGATCCTAAAGCAAAGCATAATGTTTTTATAACAATTCTTGTTGTCGTAATTCCTATTCTCATTATTGTATTATCGGGAACTTCACCTGTTTCGTTAATTATTACCGCCCAGGCTTTAAACGGTGTAGCGCTTCCGTTGGTGTTTATCCTAAGTTGGGTCCTTTGCAACAAGAAGGAATTTATGGGAAATTATTCTAACAAGCCATGGCAGAATGTGGTGATGGCTGTTACAACTGGATTTACACTGGTATTTGCTTGTAACGCCATAATTGGTGTAGTTAAAAAGATTATTACATTAATGGCTAGCTAATTGAAACATTTTTTACAGTTGAAAGGAGAACCTTCCCATGAAACAAAAAATACTGGAAAGACTTAAGGCTAATGAGCAGGAGATGTTTACACTCCTGTCGAATATGGTCAAAATCCCAAGTGTTAGCGGTAATGAAGCAGAACTGGCCAAATATGTCAATGATTACTGCCTCAAGCAGGGCTTTGACAGTAGCATTGACAGACACGGCAATTTGCTGGCCATAGTGAAGGGAAAGCAAAGCGGAAAACGCATAGCGTTCAACAGCCACCTGGATACAGTTGCCATTGGAGATGGTTGGACCTGTAACCCCTTTAGCGGAGAAATAGTTGGAGACAGAATGTATGGCAGAGGCAGTACCGACTGTAAAGCGGCTATTGCCGCACAAATCATCGCTGCCAAGTCACTGGTAGAAGCCGGTGCAGACTTTGCCGGTGAAATTGCTCTGTGCTATCCTGTAGAGGAAGAGGTACAGAACGTCAGCCGCAAGGGCACGCTAAAAATGCTGCAGGATGGTTTTACGGCGGATATGGCCATCAATGGCGAGGATACGGATCTTCATGTTTGCCTGGCTTGTGAAGGCATGTTAGAGGTAAAAATAACAACCATTGGTGTAGGTGCGCATGGTGCTACACCCTTTAAGGGAAAGAATGCCATTAAAATGATGTGTAAGGTCATTGAAGAAATTGATAAGCTGGTTCCAGGTTACAACAAGTATACAGGCAGCGGATCTATTAACCCCGGTGTTATATCTGGTGGCGAGAGATCCAGCGTTGTGCCGGATCGCTGTGAGCTGAAGGTTGCCAGATTTACGGTACCCGGCGAAACAGGACCTATGTTCTATTCTCAGGTTCTTGGAATTATAGAACGCTTGAAGCTGCAGGATCCAACCTTTAATGCTATTGCAGAGCTTACTTATGATTCCAATCCATCTGTTGTTTCTGAGGATGCGGAAGTAGTAAAATCGATAGTAAAGGCTCACGCAGAATTGGGAATGGAATGTCCATTTTATGGAACGCCTCAACACGATGATGCAGACTTCCTTACCAATTTTGCGCATATTCCAACAGTCTTGTATGGACCGGGCAGTGGCCTGATGGCGCATATGCCGGATGAATATGTGCTCCTTGAGGAAGTGGTAACTGCCGCAAAGGTGTACGCATTGACTGTTTACGACGCACTCAAAATCTAATCTAAAAATATCTCATGATATCGGCTGATTGATGGTTTTCTCTTAGCAGGAACCCCATTGATCAGCCGAAGTCTTAGGAGGTTGTATGAAGGAGGAATATAATGTTAATCGGTGGATTTCAGAACATTGATCTGGAAAAGCTTCAAAAACCATCACAGCAGCAGTGGCTGAGCCTGCCTTGTGACTCACACCGGCAATATACCCGCCAGGTGTTCACCAACAATGGACGCACTGCAACCATTTATCTTTTGAAATATTGTTTAGATTTAGAAGAAGACGATGTGATACTCTTGCCGGACTACTTGTGTCTGTCTATTATTGTATCTATTGAAGCACCTAATGTGAAATATCGTTTTTACCGTGTGAATCGTGATTTGAGCATAGATATGGAGGATTTGGCCGGTAAGCTTGACGAGCATGTAAAGGGTATATACATTATTAATTACTTTGGTGTGCCTTATGACCAGTCCACTGTTGATACGCTTAAAAGTATTCGCAGTGAGAGGAACATCACCATTATTGAAGATATAACGCAATCATTGCTTTCCAAGGGCGAAACCCGCATGGGCTTTGGAGATTATCTGGTGGGCAGTACCAGAAAATGGCTGCCTATGACTGATGGCGGCATAATGGCGGCAAGGGATGGTGCTCCTTGTCAAATCGTGCCCTTGGAAGACGCATACAATGAAGCGGCTTACAAGCAGCTATTGATATCACTTATGAGAGACTACTATAACGCAAATCCTGAAAAAGACAAGCACACCTATTTGGTTATGGAGCAAAGGGCTAACAAAGCAAGATATACTGACCTGTCTGTTCGCAACATGACGGACTTTTCCCGTAATATAATGTTCGCAAGCGATTTGGAAAGCATATCTGTAAGACGTCGAGCAAATTACAATTATCTTTATTCCAGGCTGAAGGAGCATCCTGGCATTAAAATTAGCAGCAAGCCTATGGATATGGAAGAAAAGTATGTGCCCTTCGGAATGTTCTTGCTGGTTGAGAATCGTGATGCATTTTATAATTACCTGGTCGGGAAGGGTATCATCGGGGAGATTCAGTGGGTGCTTCCCCTTGAATATTACACACCGGGTGAAGATGCGCAGTATCTCTCTGAGCATAACCTCATGATCCATTGTGATCAGCGCTATACAGAAGAGGAAATGTGTTATGTAGCCGACAGCATTCTTTCCTTCTTTGATGTATAGCACTGTAATAAGCATAATTGGCCATGTTATCCTTGATAAGACTCTCTTGTACTGATGCGCTTATAAAAAAACTCCTTCCTGCTTGAATTTGGTTCCTGCAGAAAGGAGTTAACTTTTTTGCATTACCGCAAATTACATACATAAAATTAAATCGGCTTATTACGTTCGCTGTAGTGCTCAATATGCTGTAAAACAACAGAATATGCCAGTTCAGGATCACGGGAGTCCAGTGCATTGATAATGCTAAGATGCTCATGGGTAGAAATAATTATTGTGGATGCTTCGCTAGCAGATGCTATCTTTTCGGTTTTTTCAACTAAATAACGGAAACGCATCGTATAGGATTTAACCTTTGTCAGTATCTCCGAGAGAAACTTCGAACCTGCATATGAGTGTAAAAGTTCATGTACTGCCATGTCAGATTCAACATACGCAACTATATCAGAAGGATTATCAAGTACTTTGTTTAACTGTAAACGTACTGCATCAATCTTATCTTGGGGAATATTTGATACGGAAATTTTTGCGGCATAGGGCTCCAGCATTTTACGTATGTCAACTGAAATTAAAAAGTCACTCAATTCACCAACAGCAACTACAGCCTGCTTATGTGCTACTAAATCAACCAGTCCGTCCTTGCTGAGCATGTTCAGAGCTTCTCTGATTGGTGCACTGCTTATGTTCATTTTGTTAGCGATGGCAAGTATATTCAGACGTTCGCCGGGTTTAAAATTGCCAAGTAAAATTTCACTTTTTAATGCATTATAAACTCGATCCTTAATCAGCACTGTACTGCCGAAATTTTCAAATGTATCCATTCAGGATACTCCCTCCTAATAAATAATATAAAAAGTCCATCAATAAAAATAAATTGATTGAGCTTAATTTAAACACAGTGTAAATGGTTTTACATAATTTAATAAAATTCTATCATTATTTTACAGAGAAGACAATAGGACGAACAAATTATGTAAAAACTTAAAAAAATGTCACTCTAAAATGGAAATTTTATATTCACAGATGGTTTATTTTACTATTTCTTTATGTTTGTTGATTATAATGAACATATTGCATATACATGCATAAAAAAATAAAATATAAGAAATATTCAAGCATTACTTGCATAAATATGCATATAATATTATAATTATTATCAATATACTGAATTGGAGGTTAATTATATGAACTCTATTAAGGAAAAGGTCATACTGGCATATTCTGGAGGGTTGGATACCTCGATTATAATTCCCTGGCTCAAGGAGAATTATGACTTGGAGGTTATAGCATGCTGCATAGACGTAGGTCAGGGAGATGAGCTGGAGCCCGTAAAGCATAAAGCCATGAATACAGGAGCCCTCAAGGTTTATATTATTGATGCAAGAAAAGAATTCGCTGAAGATTACATAGTACCTACATTAAAGGCAGGAGCGGTATATGAGGGAAAGTATCTTCTGGGTACTTCAATGGCAAGGCCGCTTATTGCCAAGAAACTTGTGGAGGTTGCTGAAAAAGAAGGGGCGAAGTATATTGCTCATGGCTGCACCGGAAAGGGAAATGATCAGGTTCGTTTTGAATTGGGCATTAAAGCTTTGAATCCAGACATAAAGGTTATTGCACCATGGCGTGAATGGAGTATTAAATCCAGGGAGGAAGCGATAGATTATGCTGCAGCCAGGGGAATACCCGTACCGGTATCCAAGGAGCGCCCTTACAGCATGGATAGGAATCTATGGCATTTGAGCCATGAGGGTGCAGATCTTGAGGATACCTGGAACCCTCATCCTACTGATATTTATTTGATGACTACACCGCCGGAGAATGCTCCTGATAAGCCGGAGCTTGTTGAAATAGAATTTAAAAAAGGAGTTCCGGTTAAGCTGAACGGAACCCCGGCTGATCCTATGACTATAATTGAGCAACTGAATGAAATTGGAGGCAGGAACGGGATTGGCCTTATTGATATGGTTGAAAATAGGCTTGTCGGTATGAAATCAAGGGGTGTATATGAAACACCCGGAGGCACCGTTCTTTATACCGCCCATAAGGAGCTGGAGTATATAACCCTTGACAAGCAGACAATGCGGTTCAAGCAGCTGGTTTCTGACAAGTATGCTGAGCTTGTATATGAAGGGTTATGGTATACACCTCTGAAGGAAGCCTTGGATGCATTTGTAGAGTACACTCAGCAGAATGTTACGGGGACAGTTGTGTTGAAGCTGTATAAGGGTTCCTGTACAATTTCCGGCATGGACTCCATATATTCGCTATACAACAAGGATTTCGCTACTTTTGGAGAAAATGTGGACTCTATATATAACCAAAAGGATGCAGAGGGCTTTATTAACTTGTTCGGCCTGCCAATTGAGGTAATGGCACTTATGAAAAGAAAGCTGGCTGAGAACAAGGAGGAAAGGAAGATAGGCTAAATGAAGCTGTGGGGAGGAAGGTTCAGCAAAGCTACTGCAAAAATGGCCGAAGATTTCAATGCATCTATTTCAGTTGATTCAAGGCTGTATCTTCAGGATATCGAAGGAAGCAAGGCTCATGCTCTTATGCTTGGGAAATGTGGGATTATAGGCCCGGATGAGGCAGCAGAAATAATAAATGCTCTGGAGGAAATAAAACAGGAGCTTGAGTCGGGAAGTGCAGTACTTACTATTGAAGCAGAAGATATACATATGAATATAGAAAAGCTTCTTACAGGAAAAATCGGAGAGACCGGAAAAAAGCTGCATACTGCAAGAAGCAGAAATGATCAGGTAGCCCTGGACTTGAGAATGTACCTGAAAGCAGATACCTGCACAATAGTTGAGCTTCTGGCAGAGCTTTCCGCCTTGCTTCTTAATAAAGCGGAAGAAAACATCAACACAATAATGCCGGGCTATACTCATATGCAGAAAGCCCAGCCTGTTACCCTGGGACATCACCTTATGGCATATTTTGAAATGTTCAGGCGTGATATGGATAGATTCATGGACTGCTTAAAAAGAATAGACGTTATGCCATTGGGAAGCTGTGCTCTTGCGGGGACTACGTACCCTATAGACAGGGAAATGGTTGCTGATATTCTGAAATTCTCGGATATTTCACAGAACTCTATGGATGCCGTATCAGACAGGGACTTTGCAATTGAGTTTATAAGTTGCTGCAGCTTCGGGATGATGCATCTCAGCCGTTTTTGTGAGGAACTGGTTATCTGGAGTACCGGAGAGTTCGGATATATTGAAATGGATGACGGCTACAGTACCGGCAGCAGCATTATGCCGCAGAAAAAGAATCCTGATATTGCAGAGCTTATAAGAGGAAAGACAGGCAGGGTATATGGGGATTTGATATGCCTGCTCACTGTAATGAAGGGACTGCCTTTATCCTACAATAAGGATCTGCAGGAGGATAAAGAAGCGGTATTTGATGCAGGGGATACTCTAAAATCCTGTGTTTCGGTTTTTATTCCGATGCTTGCCTCTATTACTGTGAACAAAGAAAGAATTAAGAACAATCTAAATGGAGGATTTCTGAATGCTACAGACCTGGCCGATTATCTTGTGCAAAAAGGAATGCCCTTCAGGGATGCCCATGAGACAGCCGGCAGGATTGTAAGCTTCTGTATAATTGAAAATAAAGAACCGGGGGAGCTTTCAATTAATGAATTTAAAAGCTTTGCTCCCTGTATAGAAGAGGAAATATATGAGTTCATTGAGCTTGAAGGCTGCCTTACGAGAAGGAACATTGTTGGAGGACCTTCTGAACAACAGGTAAGAAAGGCTGTGGAGAGAGGCAAGGATTTCTTGGATGACTTTATAAATATGATAAATGCAAAATACTATGAATAAAAATCCACATTATATTTAACCAGAGGCACATGCTTCAAAAATGATGCTGATTCTGGTGGACATAGTATAATTCAAATGATAAAATCTAAAACATTTAAAATAGTACTTGCATAAATATACTATAAATATTATAATTATAATTATCAAGAGTAAACAAAGCGGCTGACTTTATATTTTATTTGATGGTGTTTTGAAAATGTCTGATTTCAAAATTACCTAGGGAGAGGGAGATTTTATGATTTGGGTTGGGATTATAGGGGCAAAGGGTTATTTCGGGGAAGCTCTCGGAAGACTTGTTGCAGGACATCCGGAAGCTCAGTTGAGTACAGTAATGGAACTGCAGGGCCTTAGCGAGGGTGGTTCATACATGCGCGGCAGTGCGGAAGCACAGCCCGGATACTGGAGTATGGTGAATGCAGTTAAAAAATCAGACGTAATATTTAATGGCTTATCAGGTGCAGTAGCCGGGGATGTATATTCCAAAGCACTGTCCCATGGAAAAAGAATAATTGACATCAGTGATGAGCATTATTTGGGGGGCTGCCTGGAAGGAAAGAACGGCAATGCATACCCTGGCTCAATTTACGGACTTTCAAGGCTATACATGGATAAAATGAAAAAAGCATCTATTGCAGAAAATCCGAGCAGCTATTGCGCCGGTGCCGTATTAGGGTTGGCACCCCTTGCAGCTGACAATCTGGTTGATGTTGATTCGGCATCTATTGAAACAAAATCAGGGATAACAAGCCTGAAAAGAAATGATAAGCTGATTGAGACCGGCATCACTGTAAATGGCGGTATAAAAACCTACAAGATAGATTGCATGAAATATGCCGAAGAAGTAAATGAACAGATGCTGACCCTGTTCGGCAGGGGAATTCCTGCTTCATATGCAGCATATATAATCCCGGGAAGCAAAGGTATTACTACGACGATAAAGGTTAATCCCAATTCAGGAATTCATGGAAGAGATATTCTGGATATCTACAGGGATTTTTACAAGGATAGTCCTTTTATTGAAATTTGCAGCAGCGGGATGATGTCTTCTGTGCGAAATGGGACTGGTAAATCCTTTTGCAAGATAGGAGCCTCGATAGATGCGGATTCCGGTAAAATAACAGTGACCACTGTGCTTGATGATGCTTTAAGAGGTGTTGCCAACCAGGCAATACAGACAATGAACCTTATGTGCGGCATAGATGGGAAAATAGGATTATAAAACGAATAAGTCACGTTTCGTGACTTATTTTTATGCTTCTATTCTTCCTCATTTTCCGGTTCAGCAACCGCTATACATTCAGCCGGCTTTTCCAGCTTTTCGCCGCAGTTCGGGCAGTAGTTCACTTCCAGACTAACTACTGAATTGCAGGCTTTGCAGGTCTTGCTTCCTTTTAATAAGAGCAGTCTTTCCTTAAGCTTGCCAATGTTTTCCTCTATCTGCCTCACTTCTCTGCATTTGTTTTCATATAACTCTCTGCCGGTTGTTCCGTTAGTATAGCTTCTATATAATTCACTGCCTATTTCATAGAAAATTCTTTTGATTTTATCTTCTTCGTTTCCGATTGCAAGGTTGAGCTTTGTCAACTCTACCATGTCTTCAGATTTCTTTGTTACCGTTTTTGCTGTCTTTGTTATCTTCTTGCCTATATCATTCAACAGATCCATATTTTTACCTCCAAAAGCTTTTCTTTTATTATACTATAACAGTTTCTCAAATAAAACCAGCCGTGTTATTTGTACATAGTTTAACAATAAACATTGCCAATATTCCATCTGTTTTTTATAATAAAATTAAAGCATATTGTTATGAGATAGAATCAGTATTAAATTATGGGGGTGCGGTTTTGAATTTTAATATGTTTGTTACGTTGTTTGCCGGGTTGGGACTTTTCCTGTATGGTATGAAAGTGATGTCGGATGCCCTGCAAAAATCTGCGGGAGACAGACTTAAAAAGCTTCTGGAGATACTAACTACAAACAAATTCCTTGGTGTCATTGTAGGAGCCTCAATTACTGCAATAATACAGAGCAGCAGTGCCACCACAGTAATGGTGGTCGGCTTGGTTAATGCGGGTATAATGAACCTCTCACAGGCTGTAGGAGTAATAATGGGAGCCAATATAGGTACTACAATGACCGCACAGATAATTGCATTTAAATTTAACAATGTTGTTCCGTATGCTATCATTATCGGTGCATTACTTGTGTTGTTCGCAAGCAAAAAATCACATAAACAGCTGGGGGAATTAGTTATAGGCTTCGGCATACTATTCATGGGTATGAATATGATGAGTGACGCCATGAAACCATTGAAGGACATCCCGGCTTTTACAGACTTTATGGTAAAGCTGCAGCATAATCCGCTGCTTGGTGTATTTGCAGGACTTGCTCTAACTTCAATAGTGCAGAGCAGCAGTGCCACAATAGGCATACTGCAGGCCCTGGCAATGCAGGGACTTGTTCCGATTGAGGCTGCACTGCCTATACTTTTCGGTGATAATATAGGAACTTGTGTTACGGCACTGATTGCAAGCATAGGAGCAAGTGTTGCAGCCAGAAGAGCTGCCTTGATTCACTTAACCTTCAACATTATTGGAACAATTATATTTTTGATTATTCTAAAGCCTGTGACAATGCTGGTAAGTATTATTGCAATAGAGCCGGTAAGGCAGATAGCCAATGCCCATACACTGTTCAACATTACAAATACTATTATACAGCTGCCTTTTGCAGCTCTGCTTATAGCTTTTGTAACCAGGGTTATACCGGGAGAGGAAGCTAATGACAAATTTGCTTTGAAGTACCTTGATAAAAGGATACTGGAGACTCCTTCCATAGCTGTCGGACAAATTGTGAAGGAAATTGTCAGGATGGGAGATATAGCAAGGTGCAATGTAGAGAAAGGCATTGAAGCAATTCTTAATGGTAATGAGAAGATATTAGACGAAATATATAATAATGAAAAGGTTATTAACGAGCTTGAAAAGAGAATAGGTGAGTTCCTCCAGGCAGTTTTGCATTCTGCAATAGGAAGTGAACAGCAGAAGAGGGTAGGAATGCTTTTCAATACCATACACGATGTGGAGAGAATGGGTGATCATGCAGAGAATTTGGCTGAGATTGCCCAATATAAGCTGGATAACAAGGTTTCCTTTTCCAGCCGTGCAGTTGAGGAATTGAAGCTGGTTTCCGAAAGTGTTTACCATGCAATGGATAACGCATTTTTAGCCCTGAGCAGCGAGGACATAGCTTATGTCAATGCAGTGGATGAATATGAGAAGAAGGTTGATGCCCTAAGGGACTCATTTAAGGACAGCCACATAAACAGGCTCAACAAAGGCGAATGCAATATAAATGCAGGGGTTTTGTTCCTGGAGATATTGACCAATCTTGAAAGAGTAAGTGACCACTGTGTAAATGTTGCAGATGTTGTAAGGGTTGGGGAGCAACCAAAATTGAGGCTTGACAGGAAAGCTGAGATAGCACCTGAAAAGTGTTAGACAATACATATGTTTAATTGATTGGACTGCTGTACAGGCAGTCCTTTTGGCTATTTGCGGGTTATGTTGTAATAACTCTACATTTTGGATATAATTTGAATAGCACATATGATAATTATTGTTTATCGGATAGATCTCTATTGCAGTTTTATGAAATGAGGGATTAGGATTGTTCAGAAGATATTTTATTCCGGTTCTTAAAGTATTTGGCTATGTTGTGGTTTACATGGTTGTACTGGGGATTATAATGAGTATGACTTTTTTCTCCGGTATAAAGCCTGCAAGCCAGGAGCTGTCGGAGCTTTTGACCGGGGCGTTAAGTCTTGCTGCAGCTTTGCTTGTAACATATCTGTATCTGAAGAAGGACAAGAGAAGCTTCTCTGATATCGGATCGTGGTTTAATGACGGTTGGTACAGGAAGCTTGTGAGAGGCAGCATTTTAGGTATTACGGTAATGGTGCTGATTTTTGCAATTCTCCTTGTATCAGGTCTTGCAGCAATCCGAGGTTTGAATGAATCAAATCCTGGAAAAATCATTTTGAAGCTAGTGACGGGAATACTGCTGTTCCTCCCGGCAGTGGCTTATACTGAGGAGCTTCTGACAAGAGGCTATATATACCATTTTCTGAAGACAAGATTTACTATAGCAGGGTCTTTGCTGGTTACATCTTTGGTTTTTGCCGTTATGCATATATTCAACCCCAATGTTACACCCCTTGCACTATTCAATATATTCCTGGCGGGAGTCGTCTTGAATCTTCTGGTGCTGAAAGAGGGGAAGGTATGGTCGGCAGTCGGCTTCCATTTCGGCTGGAACTATACCATGGGAGTCGTATTTTCTTCGCCAGTAAGCGGGGGCGGAGAAGAGGGCATTATAAAGCTTTCCCTCAGGGGGCATGAGCTGCTTACAGGAGGAACCTTCGGAATAGAGGGAGGCGTCATATGCACAGTGGTATTGATATTGATTTCTTTTTACCTGCTATACCGCAACGAACAAAAAGATACCTTCCTGCAGGGGCTTAAGCTCTGGAAAAACAGCGCTATTATAGGCGTTATGGCAATTGGAACTTTGGTGTATATCACCTTTGACATTCTGTTGTGGATGCCAAAACCCCTGCCTTCGGACAGTATAGAAATCAACAGTATTTCCCGTTACCCCAATACTCATGATTATACAATGAAGCTGGAGCTTGACACAGGGAAGAAGATATTGACGGGATTTCAGAATGTAAGCTTTATTAATAACGAAAATGCTCCAATAAAAGAGGCGTATTTTCATATCTATCCTAATGCATTCAAAAAGCTGGGAGGCTCAATAAATATCCAAGCAGTCAAAATAAACGGAAGCAATGCAGAGTATAAAGAGGAAGGACAGGACTCAACACTATTATATGTTCCATTTTCGGCTCCTCTTGAACCCGGTGGGAGAAATCAGATATATATGGAATACGAAGTGAGTATACCAAAGGACGGGGGAAACGGCTTCGGAGACAGATTTGGCTATGGCAGCAATACGTATAATTTAGGCAATTTCTTTCCTATTGCAGCTGTATACGAAAACGGCAGTTGGGATAAGCACCCCTATGATGAAAAAGGAGACGCCTTCTACAGTGAAACAAGCAACTTTGATGTGGAAATCATCTTGCCAAAAGAGCAGGTAGTTGCATCAAGCGGATATGTAGATAAGCTGGATGTTTCCAACGGAAAACAATTGGTTTCAATAAAGGCTTATTCAGTAAGGGATTTTGCTTTTGTAGCCAGTGACATGTTCAAGGTTGAGGACGCTATGGTAAACGGTACTCTGGTAAGATCCTACGCATCAAGCCGCATAAAAGCCAAAAAGGTGCTGGAGTTTGGCAGCGAGGCAATAAGGGTGTTCAACAGGAATTACGGTAAATATCCGTATCCCGTTTGCAGCATAGTTCAGTCGGATATAGGAGGGGGCATGGAGTACCCCAATCTGGTGATGATAGAATCCAATGAATATGGAAATATTTCCTTCGCTAATATGTTGTCAACTTACTATTTCGGAAAGCCCAAGGGTTCCCTTGAATTTGTCATTGCACATGAGCTGGCTCACCAGTGGTGGTATGGAATAGTGGGGAATGACGAATACAGGGAAGCATGGATAGATGAACCTCTTACCCAATACTCGACTCTGGAATATTATAGACAGGTCTATGGGCAGGAAGAATTTAACAGGGTTTATGAGCGATATATAAAGCTGGGAGTAAATATGTTCCTACAGTCAGATAATGGTGAAGACAAACCGCTCAACCGGCCGCTAGATCAATTTTCCCAGAATGATTACTATGTTCTCATCTACAATAAGGGAACGATGATGTATAAGGACCTTAACGACCAGCTGGGGGATGAGAAGTTTGACAAGCTCTTAAGGACGCTGTTTGAAAGGTACAAGTTCAAGGTGGTATCAGGAGAGGACTTTATAGAGCTTGCCTCGGAGGCCGCGGGAGAGGATATGAGCGGATTTTTCAGAAAATGGCTTGAGACCAATTATGCAGGGGATGAGCTATAATTGCTGTACATGTCATAATTTGTATAATATCGTAAATTAAAATATTTATTGTAAAAGTTGACACTATATGGAAATGTCTTTATCATGGAATTAGATGCTCTGCATCTAATATATGCTTGGAGGTATGGATAGTGTTGAAAAAGGCAAGAAAAATCTTATGTGCTGCCTTGGTATTGTGCATGATACTCAGCATGTTCATAGGAGTATCGGCAGAGCCGGAGAAGACAGCCAAAGCAAAGAATGTGATTCTTCTAATTGCTGACGGAACAAGTATCACCCATGTTACTGCTGCAAGATGGTATCAGGGAGGGCAGGAGCTTGCACTGGATGAAACCTTGTGCGGCCTTGTAAGGACATATGGATCTGATTCGCTGATCAGTGATTCTGCGCCGGCAGCAACTGCCATGGCAACAGGCTTTAAATCCCATACAGGCTTCATTTCAGTATTACCCGATGTCTCAGACATGCCGCTTCTTGATCCGGTGGCTCCCGGTGATGCAAGAAAGCCCGTAGCTACAGTACTTGAGGGTGCGAGGCTGCAAGGAAAGGCAACAGGCTTGGTTACGACATGTGAAATAATGCATGCCACACCTGCCGCTTTCTCATCTCATGATGAAAGCAGAAAAGATTATGATGATATTGGTGAGCAGCAGGTATACCAGGAAATGGAAGTGGTATTCAGCGGCGGTAGAAAATTCATGACAGCTGAAGCCAGGAAGGACAAGGAAGATATGGTTGCCGCACTTAAGGGCCTGGGATACAGCTACATAACCACAAAGCCGGAAATGGAAGCCCTGAATTCCGGCAAGGTATGGGGGCTTTTTGCAGAAGCAGATCTGGCATATGATTTTGACCGAGATGCTACAACTCCCAGTCTCCCGGAAATGACAGAAAAAGCTATAGAGCTGCTGTCAAAGGACAAGGACGGCTTCTTCCTGATGGTGGAAGGAAGCAAGATCGACTGGGCATCCCATGCCAATGAGCCGGTAGGGGTTATAAGTGAAGTACTCTCCTTTGATAAGGCTGTTAAGGCAGCTCTTGATTTTGCAAAACAGGATAAGAACACGCTGGTTATAATTACAGCAGACCACGGCAATGGCGGAATGAGCATAGGAAGTGCTGCAACCAACAAGGGCTACGATGAAACACCATACGCTGCAGTGTTTGCCCCTCTCAAGAAAGCTAAGCTGACAGAAGAAGGGGCAGCGAAAATGCTCAATGCAGACAAGACGAATATAGCGGAAGTTGCAAAAATGTATATGGGAATTGAAGATCTTTCACCGGAAGAAATAGCTGCGATAAAGGAAGCAAAGGTTCCGGCAGAAGCTTTCGGGCTGGCTATGAGCAAGCGTTCAAAAATCGGCTGGACTACGACAGGACATGAAGGCGAGGATGTAATGCTCGGTGTATACAGCCCTGACAATAAGGACAGACTTACGGGCCTGGTTCAGAATACTGACCTGGCTGATTATATGGCAGAGTCTATGGGGATCAACATGGAGGAACTGAATAAGGCTCTTATGGTAAATGCAGTTAAAGCCTTTGAAGGGAAGGGGGCTACAGTCACCCTCAATAAAGATATGGCACCGAATCTTGAGCTTACAGTGACTAAGGGTAATGAAAGGCTGGTATTCCAGGTAAACAAGAATATTGTACTGCACAATGGGACTGCAAAGAAGATGCCCGGAGTATCTATATATAATGGAATTGACTTCTATGTACCTCAGTTTGCAATAGATCTTTTGAAATAGCCTGTATATATAAAATAGGGAGCTGACCCAGACAAATATGGGTCAGCTCTTTTTATGCCTGATTATGGAACTTTATGCCGCCTCTTAACGTCTATATGGAAAGAGAGTATTGGGGAATTGGAAAATTTATGGTTCATAAGGGTATTATTTACTTGATTTAAACAAACTGTAATATTACATATAGGTTACTTTGCTGAAAATACAAGCATAGTTTGGTAAAATAGACATATATATGATTCGTTCGGCGTTTTTAGATAAGATATTCTATGGTTTCTGCTTTCCTGTACGTGGATAACCACGAACAGCCGCAGAAAAGAATATCTGATTTAAAACTCGCCTAATAGGAGGTTTGCCATGGATCAACACGACTATTTAAGACAAATCAGCATATTTTCTGAGCTTGAGGATGAGTTTCTTGAAAAAATCCATCGGATATCATTACTCCGTAAATATGGAAAGGGCAGAATAATATTTATGGAGGGGGAGCCGGGAGAAGCCTTCTTCTATGTAAAATCCGGCCTCATCAAGATAACGAAGCTTTCAAGGGACGGACGCGAGCATATACTTCACATACTTAATGAAGGTCATATTTTTGCAGAGGTAACATTATTCAACAAGACTGTCTATCCGGCTACGGCAGAAGTGCTGGAGGAAGCAGAAATAGGCATGATTAAGAATGAAGAACTGGAAAAGGTCATAATGGAGAACCCTGAGCTTTCTCTTCAGCTTATAAAGTATCTCAACAGAAGGCTGGAAGAAGCCCATATGAAGATTAGAAACCTTGCACTCTATGATACCTATGGAAGGACAGCCCAGGCTCTTATAAAGCTCGCCGAGGATTATGGCAAAAAAAGCAGCAAGGGCATTGA
The DNA here is from genome assembly GCA_964619815.1 of uncultured Clostridiaceae bacterium. Lineage (GTDB taxonomy): Bacteria > Bacillota > Clostridia > Lutisporales > Lutisporaceae > BRH-c25. Next base: position 25,876 of record CAZUGK010000031.1, read on the forward strand.
GCTGGACCTTAACATTTCCAGGCAGGAACTTGCCAATATTGTAGGGACTACAAGGGAAACGGTAATAAGGGTGTTGACTGCCTTCAAAAAAGAGCATTCGATAGATATTGACAAGAATACGATAACAATAGTTGATTTGGAGAAGGTAAAGGAGTGGTTCAGGTAATTCAGAAGAAAGAAAGGAGAACTGGATTTATATTGCACAGCAATATCTGCCCGAAATGGGGGAGTGTTCATAAAAACCCGTTTCAATCGATATTGAACGCACAAGGGTATTCCTCTTGGGCATAATGCGAATTCAACAACAATCAAGGAAATATTAACGCGAAATTTGAATTAATAATTAAAATGATTTTCGCGAAAATATCAAACCAGTGAATGAGGTAGTAGTTATGAAAAGAATAATTTTAAAGCACAAGTTTTTTACAAAAGTCCTGACTTTACTTATCATAGCATCTATGATACTCCCGGGAGCAGTTTATGCAGGGAGTGCAGTCAAGCTGATCGAAAGCGGGCAGCATATAGGCCCGGGTACATATTACAGAAACATGAATTATATCACACCCAACGGCGTCTTCATGGTAAATATGGTAGAGACAAGATTTGATGCGGAATATTTAAAGGTAGAGGTTGCAGATGGGGGAGATACCATAGTAAATAAGCCGGTAACCTACCAGGCTCTGCAAAAAACAAACAAGGACAGGAGAGTCATTGGTGCAATTAACGGGGACTTCTTTGACATGACAACAATAAAAGGCCTTACTTACGGCACCAGTATAATAGAAGGCGAAATCAGGACGGCGGTAAAGACCTCAACGGTTCTGGGTATTACGGAAAGTGGAGATTGCTATATTGATACGCTTAACATGGAAGGCTCCATTGCATATAAAGACAGGCAGATCCCGATAGATGCAGTTAACAGGCTCAGATGGGTGGATCAGGCTATGATCTATACTCCGTCCTTTGGTAAGACAACACTGAATACAGTTGCCGGAACAGACATCGTAGTAAGAGGTGTTGAACTTCCTCTTAAAGCCAACAAGGTTTATTCCGGAGTTATAGAAAAAATAGTTTCAGATACCAAAAATACCGAGATACCTGCAGACGGAGTAGTTATGTCCCTCAATGGCAAAGCCCTTGAGCAGCTTGCAGGAGCGGCTGCAGGGGAAGGGATTAACTTCTATGTTAATCTTGACAAACAGGATTTGGATTTTGCAGTGTCAGGTGCCCCCAGAATTCTTGAAAACGGGCAGCCGTCTGCGGATATAGCAAGCAGAAAGGATGCTCTGACGAGACAGCCGAGGACAGCTATAGGTATAAAGGACAATAAGCTGTATATGGTCACAGTGGATGGAAGACAGCCGGGATACAGCGACGGGATGAATTTGTACGAAATTGCAGAATTCTTTTTGGGACAAGGTGTAAAGGATGCAATAAACCTTGATGGCGGCGGATCAACCACCATGGCAGTAAGAAAGCAGGGCAATTCTACGGTTAAGTTGATTAATAACCCTTCGGACGGAAAGGAAAGATACGTAGGCAATTCCATACAGCTTATATCCGAGGCGCCCTTATCCGACCCCACCGTGATAAGATTTACGGATACCAGTGTCAAGGTATTCAAGAACAGTACCTTTAAACCGAGCTTTTACGCAATGGACAAATACTATAACCTGCTGACCCCGGATATGAGCAAAGTAAAGTACGGGACTGACGGAAAGACTGCAAAGATTGCTAAGGACGGATCTTATACAGCCGGAAGCAAGCCGGGCAAAAGCTATGTTGATGTTTCCTACGGAGCGGCAACGGGTAGAATACCTGTTGAGATAGTAGATAAGGTAAGCTCTCTTGTAGTAGCAAATGAATTTATTCATCTTGATCCTGGAGAAAAGGTGCAGCTTCAGGTCAAGGCGTTTGATAAAAACGGTGCTGGAATAGTAATAAGCCCGGGAGCCGTCAAGTGGACCGTTACCGGTGGAATAGGAACAGTGGATAAAAGTGGTTTGTTCACAGCAGGGAAGAAGCTTGGACAGGGAAAATTAAGCGCTTCAATAGGCACAACAACAGGGTCTGTAGGAGCAAAAACAGGCAAGACTCCTGTAATTGTAGCTGACTTTGGAACACTTAAAAATATAGAGGCAAAATTCATAAGAAGTACGGCAGCAATAAGGCATAACCAAAAGGATGAACCGGTGAGAACCGGGAAGATTTCTTTAAGGCTGGACTATAACTTTGAGAACACTTCAGGTACTTCAGCCGCTTACGTTTCCTTCAAGGAACCCATAAAGATCATAGGCAAGCCTATAGAGCTTGGTGCCTGGGTATATGGGGATGGTGCAGGCCACTGGCTTAGAGGTACTTATATAAACGCGGCAGGCGAGAAAAAGGTGATTAATTTCACTGAAGCGGGAGGCTTTGATTGGAAAGGCTGGAAGTATGTATATGCTGATATTCCCAAGGATGAGAAATATCCTATAGCTCTTGAGCAGTTGTATGTGGCCGAGACGGAACAGGACAGGAAGAATGCGGGCAGCATATATTTTGATGACGTTATGGCTGTATACAAGCTGGATAAGGATTATTACGACCCTGTGATTGTATCGAGACTTCCGGAAACTACTGAAGGGCTTCCCGGACAGCCGCAGGAGATAGGCGTTATTGCAGCTGACAGAGGAAAGGGTATCGATCCTGCCTCCATAAAGATGTATATTAATGACGCATCCGTAAAAGTGAAATTTGAACCCGAAACAGGGAAAATAAGCTACATTCCGGCAGAAGCACTGGCAAGCGGTGAATATAAGGTAAGAATCACACTGAAGGACAAGGTAGGCCATCAGTTGAACCCGGAATACAGCTACACCTTCGTGGTGGAGTAAGGTATAAGTAGGGGGCGGTCTCCGTGCCGCCCCGTTTGTTATATAAGGAACAGATAAAGGGCAGGTCTCCGTACCTGCCCTATTTTTTGATTACCGCCTCAAGCCTATTTATCTTAATCCCTTTCCGGATAAATTTCTCTTCATACTCAGTGGTAATATTCTCAGGATAGTTTCCGCTGTGCAGGTCATAGGTCAAATCCAGAATTTCAAAACCGGATTCCTTGAATTCGTTTACAGAGAAATCAAAAAGCTCCCGGCTGTCTGTCTTGAATTCTATTTTACCCCCATTCCCCAGGAATATTTTATACTTCTCAAGAAAAAGCCTGTGGGTGAGCCTTCTCTTTGAATGCCTTACCTTTGGCCACGGGTCGCAAAAATTTATATAGAAGGTATCCACCTCAGAAGCTTCAAAGGCATCTTCAAGATTCAAGATGTTATAAGGCAGCAGCAGCACATTCTGAAGCTCATTCTCGAGCACCTTCTCCAAGGCCGCGAGAATTATCTCATACCTCAAGTCTATTCCTACGAAGTTAATATCCTTATGGAGAAGCCCCTTTGTGGATATAAACTTCCCTCTGCCCATTCCCAGCTCTACATGCATCGGAGCATCAGGCCCGCTGCCGTTCTTCTCAGTGAAATATTTATTCCAGTTACCCTTTAATTCTCCTGGACGGAATACAACACTATTGTCATATTGCCGTATTATTTCAAGAGCTTTGGGATTATTCCGCAATCTCATATATAGCTTTCACCAACCTTTATTAAGTATATAACAATTATTATTCATGATTCGAGCATTGTCAACGGAGTATGAAAGTAAAAGACAAAAACGCTCGTAAAAATCCATCGTTATACATAAATGTATTGACGAGTAAAAATATATAAAAAATTACAAATAAGCATGGACAAACAATAATTTTAATATAATAATTTAAGTATAAATATATTGGAGGTGTTAGAATGAAAAAAATGCAATTATCCACCAAAATCCTAATAGGTCTGGCGGCAGGTATAGTTGCAGGTATTCTGCTTCAGGGTGCGCCCAACGTGGCCAATACTTGGATCAAACCCTTCGGTACATTGTTCTTGAACCTCATCAAAATGATAATTGTTCCACTGGTGCTCGCATCCCTGGTAGTAGGAACCTGCGGGCTGGGGGACATAAAAAAACTTGGAAGGATCGGCGGAAAAACTTTGGCCTACTATCTGTTAACCACTGCGTTTGCAGTAACATTAGGACTTATATTGGCTAATATCTTCAGCGTAGGCGCAGGTTTTGCACTTCCGGCAGATATAAAGGCGGAAGAAGCCAAGGAAATGCCTAAGGTTGTTGATACACTTCTCAATATTATACCAACTAACCCAATAAAAGCACTTGCTGATGGAAATATGCTGCAAATAATTGCATTTGCTTTGATGCTGGGAGGCGGCATAGTAGTCTTGGGGGATAAAGGGAAACCACTCTATGATTTCTTTGACTCACTGACAGAAGTAACGTACAAAATAACAGCCGGTATTATGAGCTTTGCTCCATATGCAGTATTTGCGCTTATTGTTCCTGTGGTTGCAGCTAATGGGCCTAAAGTACTGCTGCCTCTTCTAAGTGTCATTGTAATTGTATACGCAGGCTGCTTCCTGCATGCTGCGTTGGTGTATTCAAGCACACTGACAGTGCTTGCGAAATTCAGCCCCGTGAAGTTTTTCAAAGGAATCTTTCCTGCACAGGCTATAGCATTCACTACCTGCAGCAGCAGTGCTACACTTCCGGTAAATATGAAGTGCACCGAAGAAAATCTTGGTGTTCCTAAAAGCATATGCAGTTTCGTGCTCCCATTAGGTGCGACTATCAATATGGATGGTACCGCATTATATCAGGGAGTATGCTCACTTTTCATAGCCAACGTATTCGGCATAGACCTGACAATTTCACAGCAGGTCATGATAGTATTAACTGCTACATTGGCCTCAATAGGAACAGCAGGAGTGCCGGGAGCCGGGCTTATAATGCTCACAATGGTATTGCAAACTGTCGGACTGCCGCTTGAAGGCCTGGCGCTGGTCGCCGGCATTGACAGAATACTGGATATGGCAAGAACCACTGTAAACATTACAGGAGACTCAGCTTGCGCAGTTATAATGGCTGCCTCTGAAAATGAACTTGACAGAAATTGCGAAATCAAGCATACTTATTCAGCATAAATTAAAAAGCGGCGCAAGCCGCTTTTTAATTTATCTTCCTATAAACAGCTGGGTATAAATATAGCTTCCATTACCCTTTGGTGCTATTCCAACACCTAATTCTGTGAAGTTGGGGTTCAGTATGTTCTTTTTGTGTCCTTCCGAGTTCATCCATGCTTTGAAGGCTGCATCTGCAGACTGGTTCATGGCGATATTTTCTCCTGCATACATATAGCTCACATTATTAGACTTAAGCATATCAAAAGGTGAGCCGTAAGTTGGTGATTGATGGCTGAAATAATTATTGTTCACCATATCCTGTGATTTCATCCTTGCAAGCTTTGTGCAGTCACTGTTGGCGCTAAGAGCTTTAGCACCTGTTTTTGCTCTTTCGGCATTAACCAACTGCAGTATCCTTGCTTCATCAGAAGACATTGTGCCTGATCCGGCTGCTGTATTGCCACCGCCGACAGTGCCTGCCCCTGCACCTCCTGTAGTAGTGCCCGGTCTGGGAGCGGGAGTGACAGTTCCGGTGCCGGTTGTCATATTTGTATTCCTTGCTGTAGTAGCAGTACCGTAAGGTCTTGCATTTGCTGCCGATACACAGCCTATCCTGCCGCTGTCAGGAAGCTTTACTACATACCAGCCGTCCAGCTTTCCAAGCGCCCTGATTTTTTGACCTGAGCTTATTGTACCTATGGATGGGTAATTTGAGCCTGCGCCGGTCCTTACTTTTTGACTTCCGCCGTCAATTGTGATATAACTGAAGTCTACTACCTCATAAGTTGCGGATATTCTGTTGCCGTCAGCATTATTATTCCCGGCCTTGCCGACCACATTATTCGGAATGGCAGGAGCATTAGGTGCAGCTATGTTATTTGGGTCGGTCTGAATATATCTTCTTGCCGGTTCGTAGGTGCAGCCGCTGAATGCAGAGACAAGCACCAGCATTGCTGCAACTGCCAATAAAAGAACCTTGTATCTTTTCATAATAATCTCCTTTCCTATGTTGAAGATAGATTTAAAATTGATATTCTTTTTCTATATATATTTTGACAATATAACAATAAAATATTGATGCTGATCTTGCCAATTTTTGTAGAATGATTAAAAAGGAAGGAAGTAAACAGAAAAGTGTAGAATTAAATATATGATGATTTGCATGGAAGGGGTATTTATTGCATTTGCCGGTATATTAACTTTTGTTTCAAAAAAAACATATTTTATTGATGTAATGGGGGAGAGAAATATGAGCATTTTTTTACAGGCTCTATTTATTTTTGCTGCGAGAATAACTGATGTATCCATAGGTACAATGAGAACCATACTCCTGGTTAAAGGACAAAGAAGAATTGCTTCAGTGCTGGGATTTTTTGAAGTAATGATTTACCTTATTGTATTGGGAAAGGTAGTAGGGAATATTGATAAGCCTATACTTATTTTGGCGTACTGTCTTGGTTACGCTACAGGAAATATAATCGGAAGCAGGATAGAAGAAAAGTTATCCATCGGACGCTTGGTAGCTCAGGTTATAGTTAAGGAAAGGCTTGATGAGCTTGTCCAGAAGCTAAGGGATGCTGGATTCGGAGTTACTATTATTGAAGGTGAAGGTATGGACGGGAAAAGCTACATGTTGAATATTATTTTGGATAGAAAACAGATAAAGAAGCTTTATGAAATAATTGACGGGTGTGATTGCGGGGCATTTGTTACAACCATGGATGTGAGGTCATCCTTCGGAGGATATTTTCAGCCTAAGAAGCTGTAATACCCTCTGAAGGCACCTTATTTCTCCTTAGTCCACTGCAGCTCTGAAATGAGCATTGCGGCTACTATGAATATACCGCCTATAATTCCTTTGGCACCAATAACCTCTCCCAGCACAAGGAAGGAGGTAAGTGCTCCGAATACCGGTTCCATTGTAAAAATAAGAGCAATGTGTGATGCAGGAGTGAATTTCTGCATGGTAGTCTGTATCCAAAACGCAAAAGCTGTACAGAGCACTGCAGAAAACATCAGGGACCAGAAGCTTGGTACCGACATATCCTTCGGGAAGGGCTCAAATATGATTGCAAAAATCATTCCAAATACGGATACCAAAAACAGCTGGACAATTGCAAGCAATGTAGCATCATGCTTCTGTACATATGTTCCGGTAAAAAGCAGCTGCCATGCATAACAAACTGAACACAGTATGGTTAGAAAATCTCCGATGTTAAAATCCAGGCCGCTATCGGTATATGACAACAGAAATAGGCCCAGGGTTGCCGTAATAACACTTATTATTGTTTTCGGCTCCAGTTTTGCTTTAAGGTAGAATATTGAAAACAGGGGCACAATTAGCACAGCCAGACCAGAGAAGAAGCTGGACTTTGAAGCGGTGGTATATTGTATGCCCACAGTCTGGAAGGCGTAGGTTGCAAAAAGTAATGAGGACAGTACCAAAGCCGATTTTATGAGGTTTTTATTCAAATGTTTCAGCTTTTTGTGGAAGAGAACAGCCAACAGAAGACTTGCAACAGCAAATCTCAGACCGATATGATAGTATGGTGTCATTGTCTGCAGAGCTATTTTTGTGGCTGGAAAGCCTGCTCCCCAGAATACGGTAACAAGCAGCAGAGCCAGGTCTGCTTTTATGGATGCTTTCATATACAATACTCTCCTGTATGTATTTTAACGTGTTGCCATAATTAATTGTATATTATAGAGTGACAAATATCAATGTATCATTTTTATTGACATAACAATACTATGATTATATAATATATTTAATTATACTATTAATGGTAATGACGGGGATAAGTAATATGAGGAGGCTTACGTACATGTACAGTGCAAGTGCATGAACGGCCAGAGAGCAGGCGGAAGGTGCAAGCCGGCAGCTGATTCTTATGAAATACACCCTTGAACTGCGGACTGAAAACTTCTGCCAGTAGGTCTTGCCGGAAGCTTCCTCCGTTATAAAGGAAGGGAATATGTAAGTATTCTGAGAGAGGGTTCTGCAGGCTATGTCTGATTGCAGGGCCAATTAGGGTGGTACCGCGAGCCATTCGTCCCTTTAGGGATGAATGGCTTTTTTGATTTCTTAAAATACTATTTACATATTGAACGCACAGAGGCATACACACTGGGTATGGTGCGAATTCAATAACAACCAAGGTAACATTTACGCGAAATTTGAATAAAAATTTAAAATGTATTTCGCGAAATATAGGGGAGGTAATATTATGAATGGTACAAATGTATTTGACATTTTGAAGGAAAGAGGCTTCATTGAACAGGTTACCCACGAGGAAGAGATAAGGGAGCTCCTGGGCAAGGAGCAGGTCACTTTTTATATAGGTTATGATCCCACCGCTGACAGTCTTACTGCAGGGCATTTCCTGACAATAATGGCAATGGCCCATATGCAGAGGGCGGGGCACAGGCCTATAGCTCTTATCGGCGGCGGTACGACAATGGTAGGAGACCCTACGGACAAGACAGATATGCGGAAAATGCTCAGCCGCGAAGATATAATACACAACGGCGAAAGATTCAAGAAGCAGTTTGAGAGATTGATCGATTTCGAGGATGGCAAAGCCATTATGGACGACAACGCCAACTGGCTGCTGAATCTTAACTATGTAAACTTCCTGAGGGAAGTGGGAATACACTTCTCGGTGAACAAAATGCTTACGGCAGAGTGCTACAAGACCAGAATGGAGAAGGGCCTTACCTTCCTTGAATTCAATTACATGCTTATGCAGAGCTATGACTTCCTTGAGCTTTACAGGAGATACGGCTGCAGAATGCAGTTGGGCGGAAACGACCAATGGTCCAATATATTGGGCGGCATAGACCTTATAAGAAGAACAGAGGGAGTGGAGGCTTACGGTATGACCTTTGCCCTGCTGACCACCAGCGAAGGCAAGAAGATGGGCAAGACCCAGGCCGGTGCAGTATGGCTTGATCCTCTGAAAACCAGCCCCTACGACTTCTACCAGTACTGGAGAAATGTGGATGATGCTGATGTCGAGAAGTGCCTCGCCCTATTGACCTTCCTGCCTATGGCTGAGGTAAGAAGGCTTGGCGGCCTGCCTGGCGAGAAAATAAATGAGGCTAAAAGGACTCTTGCCTTTGAGATTACAAAGATTGTACATGGAGAAGAGGAGGCTCTTAAAGCACAGAAGGCTACTGAGGCATTATTCGGCGGAGGCGGGGATTCAGAATCCATACCTACCACTTTAGTGCCGAAAGAACAGCTGGAAAAGGGCATAAACATAATTGATCTTCTGGTTATGACCGGTCTTGCCCCTTCCAAAGGAGAGGGCCGAAGGCTTATAACCCAGGGCGGAGTATATGTGGAGGATGCCAAGATTGAAAGCATCGATCATACAGTAGGCACTGACGACCTTAAGGATGGGAAGCTTATTGTAAAGAAGGGCAAGAAAACATACCACAGGATAAAAGTGGAAGAATAAGAAAAAAGGCTTCATTGATTGTTAAAATACTTCAATAGAAGCCTTTTTTAATATCTTTTGATAAAATTCGCATTAAATCAGTATACTAAGTATGAAAAACAGGGGAAATGCAGGATTTAGGCCAAATAAACCCCAATAAAATGATTTACAAAATTGACTTTCGATGCCAGGTATTACATAATCTATATAATGAATACTATATTGTTTTGAAGGTGATAAGTGTGGAAAAGAACCTGAATGAATATATAAGAAGACTTGTAGAGCTCGACTCCAAGGCTGTGGAGCTTAAGAAAGAAAGGGATGCCGAGCTCGAGACACTTGCCGTAAGCAGCAGGAATGGACTTAAGAGCCTTGATGCTGTCTTGGAGGAAGCAGCGAAAGCAGCAAAAGGGAAGCATGATGAAATTATAGAAGCCGCAAGGATGCAGGCTAAGGAAATGGATGAAGCGGCAAAGCTTAAGATAAGTGAGCTTCAGAATTCTTTTTCAGGTTTTAAGGAGGAAGCGGCCAGAGATATCTGGAAACAGCTCCTGGATATTGAGAGGTAGTATTTATGGATAACGTCACCAGATTTGCTGCTGTTAATACCAAAATAAAGACAATGGAAAGTGAATTCCTTACGGCAGAGGATTATTCAAACCTGCTAAAATTAGAGTCTGTTATAGAAGTGGCAAGATACCTGAAGGAAAAGACCGCATACAGAAAAGTGCTTGCCAGTGTGGAGGTAGGGAGTATCCACAGAGGAATGCTGGAAAACCTGATCAAGCACTTTTTTCCGGTTAAACACAAGATCTTTGATG
>CAZUGK010000032.1:0-13364 GCA_964619815.1 uncultured Clostridiaceae bacterium
TTTCGAGGTCACGGGGTTGCGAGGAAAGTCCGGGTATTCCTTATGGGTACAGGTATGGGGGCGTTTCGTTTGGCATAACAGGCGGAATGTCCCCTTAACTTATAACAAAACTATGTATTATTACACTTTTGATATGGTATAGTATATATTAAATATAAGGTAAAAATTACGACATTTTGGGAATTGCAGGTGATGCTTCTGAATTTGCTGTTTTTAATATTAAGCAGTGCTGTGATGCTTACAGGTCTTGCAGGAGTTTTTCTTCCGGTGCTTCCGGGGGTGCCCCTTGTATTTGCGGGTTCACTCATTTATGCATGGAGTACAAACTTTCAGGTAATAACAATCGGCAACCTGATATTCTTTGCAATTCTCACTGCAATAGCCTCAGCTGTGGACTACATAAGCGGATTGATAACTGCCAAAAAATACGGCGCATCCAAGTATGGGCTTATTGGCGGTGTTCTTGGGGGAGTACTCGGACTTGTTATTTTCAGTATACCGGGCCTTATTATCGGCCAGCTTGCTGGAGTGATACTGGGAGAGCTTTATTTCGGCAAGCGAATGGAGGAGTCCTTTACCTCGGGCTTTGCAATGTTCGTAGGATATATTCTGGGAAGTACAGTAAAGATATTTTTTGCAGGACTTATAGTAATAGTGTTTTATATCAAGGTTATTGGGGCACTTTAAGGCATTGAACTAATATATTTGATTTTTATGGGAGGAAAACAATGGATGAGAAATATCTTGCCGAGCTCCTTAATAATGTGAAAAGGGGCGGCATTGAAGTTGAGGAAGCCATCGAGGCTTTGAGGAAGCTTCCTTATGAGGATTTGGGCTTTGTGAAGATTGATAATCACAGAAATATAAGAAAAGGACAAGGGGAAGTCATTTACTGTGCAGGCAAGACTCCGGAGCAGTCCGCCTGCATATTTGAAAAGATGCTTCAATACAACAGCAATGTGCTGGGGACCAGGGCAGATACAGACACCTTCAGAGAAGTCAATGCCAGGATACCGGATGCTGTATACCATGAAAAGGCAAGAGCAATAACTGTAATAAGGGACGAGCTGAAGAAGTCCAAAGGAAAGATATTGATTGCTACCGGAGGTACTTCGGATATTCCTGTCGCTGAAGAGGCTGCAGTTACGGCGGAGTTTTTCGGCAATACTGTGGATAGGCTGTATGATGTAGGGGTTGCCGGAATACATAGGCTTCTTATGAATACTGAAAAGCTTATGGAAGCAAATGTTATAATAGCTGTTGCCGGTATGGAAGGTGCCCTGGCAAGCGTAGTGGCAGGAATTTCAAGTTGTCCTGTTGTTGCAGTGCCAACAAGCATTGGATACGGTGCAAATTTCGGCGGGCTTTCTGCCCTGCTGACCATGCTGAACAGCTGTTCAAGCGGCATAGGAGTGGTAAATATTGACAATGGTTTTGGTGCAGGATATCTGGCCAGTATGATAAATGGAACAATTGGAGGTAAGGAATGAAGACGTTATATTTTGATTGTTTTTCCGGAATAAGCGGAGATATGACAGTGGGAGCGCTGTTGGATATAGGAGCGGATGAGAAGGTCCTTTTAGAAGGGCTTAAACAGCTTAAAGTGGATGGATATCATATAAAGATAGAAAAAAAACTGAAGAATGGAATATCAGGCACCGACTTTTCGGTAATATTGGAAGAAGAGCATAGTGACCATGAGAATCATGAACATGAGCATATTCATGATCATGAACATAGCCATGAACATCAGCACAATCACCATGATCATGAACACAATCACGAGCATCAGCATACACAAAACCACGAACACGTGCATAGAAACATGGGTGATATAGAGAGAATAATAAACGACAGCGGACTTAATGAGAGAGTCAGGAAGCTTAGTATTGATATGTTCAGGTTGGTTGCAGAGGCTGAGGGTAAGATACATGGAAAACCTGCAGAGGAAGTACACTTCCACGAGGTAGGGGCGATAGACTCAATTGTGGATATCATTGGTACTGCAATATGCATCGACAATCTCGCTCCGGACAGGATTGTGTTTTCCTGCCTGCCATTGTCAAAAGGCTTTGTAAAATGCCAGCATGGTGTATTTCCGCTTCCGGCACCGGCAACACTGGAGATACTCAAGAATGTTCCTGTATATTATACAGATATCAATTTTGAACTGGTTACTCCCACCGGAGCAGCAATAGCAAAGGGCCTGGCAGATGAATTCGGAATGGTCGGAGAGCTTGAAGCGGAGAGGATAGGCTATGGCTTAGGCAAGAAGACATACGAAATTCCAAACGTTTTGAGAGTGGTGCTTTTCAACTCCAAAAAAAAAATCTCTGATAGAATTGTAGAGATAGAGACAAATATCGACGATATGACTGCCGAACAGTTGGGAAGCGTAGTAGAGAAGCTGTTTTCCGCGGGAGCCCTGGATGTGTTCTTTACACCTGTATTTATGAAAAAGAACAGACCCGGTACAAAGCTTACTGCTTTATGCCATACAGAAAAGAAAGAAGGTATCGTGGAAGCTATATTGAAGCATACCAGCACCTTTGGCGTCCGCTTATCTCTTATGGAGCGGAGCATACTGGACAGGGAAACAGTTGAGATTGAAACAATGTTCGGCAATATCAGGTGCAAGGTGGGGAAGCTGGATGGAGAAATCCTGAAGTATTCCCCTGAATATGAGGATTGCAGGGCTGCCTCAGAAAAGTACGGAAGACCAATTACGGATATATATAATGAAGCAATAAGCAAAGCCAAAGGTCAGCTTACAGTAAATTCTGCAAATTAACAAACCATTTGACAAAGGCTGTCGCTTTAAATATACTATTAAAAATAGCCAGTATTTTTAGTAGATATATTACTCATATATTTTCGGGGATATGGCCTGAAAGTCTCTACAACATGACCTTTAATCATGTTACTATGAGTGAAATTTGTTGTCGGCAATTTCACTGTTGCCGGCTTTGTGTTTTTACAGATAAATATATGAGTATGAAATTTATAAAAAGGAGTGTATGATTGTCCAATGGAAAAGTTCTTAAAAGAAGGTCTTACCTTCGATGATGTTCTTTTGGTCCCTGCAAAGTCTGAAGTTCTTCCCAAGAATACAGATACCTCGACATTTCTTACAAAGAAAATAAAGCTTAATGTACCTCTGATGTCAGCAGGTATGGATACCGTTACAGAGTCCAAACTTGCTATAGCAATAGCCCGGGAGGGAGGCATCGGAATAATTCATAAGAACATGTCAATAGATAAGCAAGCCATGGAGGTAGACAAGGTAAAAAGGTCGGAGCACGGAGTTATCGTAGATCCTTTCCACTTGTCTCCGGACCACGTAATATCAGATGCAATGGAGCTAATGGAAAGGTACAGGATTTCCGGAGTTCCGATAACTGATGAGAAGGGTAAGCTGGTAGGTATACTTACCAATAGGGACCTGCGCTTTGAGACAGAGTTTTCAAGAAAAATATCTGAGGTAATGACAAAGGAAAACCTCATTACTGCTCCAGTAGGTACGAATTTGATGCAGGCAGAGCTGATATTGAAGAAGCACAAGATAGAAAAGCTTCCCCTTGTAGACGAAAAAGGCTACTTAAAGGGACTAATTACCATAAAGGACATAGAGAAAGCCATACAATATCCCAATTCTGCAAAGGATAAGGGCGGAAGGCTGATTGTGGGTGCCGCTGTCGGCGTAACAAATGATATGCTTGAGAGAGCTGAAGCTTTAATATCGGCAAAGGTTGATGTCATAGTAATTGATACTGCTCACGGGCATTCAGCGGGCGTTGTAGAAGCAGTCAAAAAGATAAAGAGCCGTTTCCCGGACCTGCAGCTGATTGCAGGAAACGTAGCTACAGCAGCTGCAACAAAGGAGCTTATCGAAGCCGGTGCGGATGCTGTTAAAGTAGGGATAGGACCTGGTTCCATCTGTACTACAAGGGTGGTAACCGGTGTAGGGGTACCGCAGATTACAGCAGTATATGACTGTGCTGAGGAAGCCGAGAAACATGGAATACCGATTATAGCAGATGGCGGAATTAAGTATAGCGGAGATGTAGTAAAGGCAATCGGTGCCGGAGCTAGTGTGGTAATGCTTGGCAGCCTGTTAGCCGGAACTGATGAAAGCCCCGGAGATATGGAGATATACCAGGGAAGAAGCTTTAAGGTATACAGGGGTATGGGTTCTTTAGGTGCCATGGCGTGCGGAAGCAGGGACAGATACTTCCAGGAGGATGCAAAGAAGCTGGTGCCGGAAGGTGTAGAAGGCAGGGTACCTTATAAAGGGCCTTTGGCGGAGACTATATATCAGTTGGCGGGAGGCCTGCGCTCCGGTATGGGCTACTGCGGAGCGGCTACTATCGAGCAGCTCAGGAAGAACAGCCAGTTTATCCGCATCACGGCAGCAGGCTTGAGAGAAAGCCATCCCCACGATGTAAACATAACTAAAGAGTCTCCTAACTATAGCCTGTAGGGAACGCATTGCATGCGTTCCCTACAGGCCAACTATCAACATATTGAACGGAGAGTGAAAAATGGCGAATAAGGAACTGATATTGATACTGGACTTCGGAGGCCAATATAATCAGCTTATTGCCCGCAGGGTAAGGGAAGCTAATGTGTACTGCGAGGTTGTGCCCTATGATATAAGTCTGGATAAAATAAGAGAAAAGAGCCCCAAGGGAATAATATTCACCGGTGGGCCTGCAAGTGTATATGAAGAAGGAGCCCCTAAGTGCGACCCCGGATTGTTTGAGCTGGGAATCCCTGTTCTGGGCATCTGCTATGGTGCGCAGCTAATGGCCCATATGATGGGTGGTAAGGTTGCAAGGGCAGATAAGAGGGAATACGGTAAGGCTCAGGTAAGCTTGAAGGAGGATGCCCTCTTTAAGGAGGTATCACAGGACAGCGTCTGCTGGATGAGCCATACCTGCTATGTAGATACCCCTCCGGCCGGCTTTGATATTACAGGGACTACAGCTACCTGTCCTGTAGCAGCTATGGGTGATAAAGCCAAAAAGCTATATGGGGTTCAGTTCCATCCGGAGGTGGAGCATACACAGCACGGGAAACAGATCCTGAAGAATTTCCTTTATGATATCTGCGGCTTGTCAGGGGATTGGACCATGGGAAATTTCGTACAGGAAACAGTATCAAAAATAAAAGAGATTGCAGGAGGCAAGAAAGTAATCTGTGCCTTGAGCGGAGGTGTTGATTCCTCTGTTGCTGCAGTTCTGGTGCATAAGGCGATCGGAAACCAGCTGACCTGTATTTTTGTGGATCATGGGCTTCTTCGGAAAGGTGAGGGGGACCAGGTCGAGGAGATATTCAGGAAGCGTTTCGACATGAACCTCATAAGGGTAAATGCTGAAGACAGATTCTTTGGAAAGCTCAAGGGAGTGTCCGACCCTGAACGGAAGAGGAAAATAATCGGCGAAGAGTTCATACGAGTGTTTGAGGAAGAAGCCAATAAGCTGGGTGAAATAGACTTCCTAGTTCAGGGTACTATATACCCTGATATAATTGAAAGCGGAACCAAAACTGCTGCTACAATAAAGTCCCACCATAATGTGGGGGGACTGCCTGAAGATATGCAGTTCAAGCTTATTGAACCTCTGAATACCCTCTTCAAGGATGAAGTAAGGCTTGTGGGTCTGGAGCTTGGCATACCGGAGGATTTGGTATGGAGGCAGCCCTTCCCGGGACCGGGTCTTGGAATAAGGGTACTTGGGGAAGTCACGAAGGATAAACTCCATATAGTAAAGGAAAGCGATGCGATTCTCAGGGAAGAGATAAAAAATGCCGGGCTGGAGAGAAGTATATGGCAGTACTTTACTGCACTGCCTGATATAAGGAGCGTTGGTGTAATGGGAGATGAGCGTACATATTCCCATACAGTAGCAGTACGTGCTGTGACCACCTCAGATGCCATGACGGCGGATTGGGCAAGGATACCCTATGACGTACTTGAGAAGATTTCAAATAGAATAGTAAATGAAGTGGAACATGTAAACAGAATAGTATATGATATAACCAGCAAACCACCGGCAACAATAGAGTGGGAGTAACCGAAGCATAATAAAAGCAGCTGAAATTCTATTAAAAATAGTATTCCAGCTGTTGTTGTTTATACACAAATATTGTAAAATAATGCAGCATTTTGTGAAAAAATTATTGATATTCTCTGATAATACAGTTAAAATAGTATTGAATATAGTTATCTTAAAATAAAAAATATCAGCATATATTGTATAAATCAAGGCACTTAGTTAATTCATCGGATCAACCCGGGTTTTTAAATTTGTAAGTGTTTTTTTTATGCATTAATAAGCAGACACTTATAAAAATTCAACTATTTGGGGGGATATCAATTGAAAAAGAAAAGCGGAGGAAGCAACAGAATAGGCCTAAAGATCGTATGTGCAATTGTGATATGTTGTGTTGCTGTATCCGTGCTGGTTGGCAGCATATGCATCACCAGAAGCAGCAGGTTTATCGAGGCTGAAGCTAAGGACAAGCTCTTGCTGATGGCAGAAAGCAAGACAAATGAGCTGAACGAGATTATAGGGGAAGTGGAATCCTCTGTAGGGGGACTGGCCGCTGTTTCAAAGGCAATGTTTGATCTTGAAAGCATGAAAACCGATCCTGCTTATCTGGCGGCCTATCAGTCTCAGCTTGAGGATATTACCAGGAGTTTCGGAGAAATGTCTGAAGGTGCCATGGGAGCATATGTATACCTCAACCCGGAACTGACAGGCGGAGTATACGGGGCATGGTTCTCTGATGAAAAGAATAACGGGGTATTTGAAAAGCAGACTTTAGGCACCATTGACGAGTTCTACCCCGAAAATGAAGGCATGTCTTTTTACTACGAGCCTGTAAAATCGGGTAAGCCAATGTGGATAGAGCCCTATGAGGATATGGAACTGAAGATAAAGATGATTTCATATGTCGTTCCGGTTTATATTGATGAGACTCTGGTCGGAGTGGTGGGGATGGATATAAACTTTGACAGATTCACCGGCATTATTAACGGAACCAAGGTATATGATACAGGCTATCTGGCACTGCTTAACAAAAACTATGATTTTCTGATACGCCCTTCCTTCAAGCAGGGGGACGAAGCGGGTACAGTCGAAACCGCCAGCGGGGCAACTGAACAGCAAAGTGCGGATGCCACCTCACAGGCAAGCAGACAGCAAACAAGCAACCTGGCTACGGAGGAAAACGGAGCTTTGAAATTCTTGACCGAAGAAATTGCCAAGGGCCGGCTGGGCATGACCGAATATAAATACCAGGGACTGGATAAGATATTCGGCTATAATCACTTGTCCAATGGATTTATAATGACAATTGATGTACCCAAGGATCAGGTGCTTAAGAATATCAGGAATCTCACAGTTACGACAGTAGAGCTTATAGCTGCAGGTATAATAGCAGCCATAATAGTTGCAATGTTCGTTGGAAGGTTGATTTCAAAGCCGATAACACAGATAACCGAGCTGATAAACAGAACGGCAGGTTTTGATCTGACCAGTGACGGGAACTATGGCAAGCTGCTTAGGAATAAGGATGAGACCGGAGTAATGGCAAGAGCGGTTATCGACATGAGAAAGCAGCTGCGTGAAATGATTGAGGACATTAGAAACAATGCCGGCAAGACATCAGAATTTACCAAAGCAATTACCTATTCCTCCGGTTTGGCTTCAGAGTCCATTCATGAGGTTTCAAGAGCAGCTGAGGATATGGCGCACGGAGCGTCCAAACAAGCACAGGTATCACAGCAAGGCTCAGTGGAACTGGTATCTTTAGCAGCTGAAATTGAGAACTCTGCAGGCAGCACCAATTCTGTAAGAGAAAATGCCAATAAAACAGATATGGCACGGGAGCAGGCGGAAGGCTCCATACAGATACTGGAGCAGAGCTTCGAAGAGAATAATAAAGCTGCTTCCACAATTGCATCAAGCATAAAAATGCTGTCTGACAAGTCGGAAAGTATAAGCAGAATTATAAATGTAATCAAGGAAATAGCGGAACAGACCAATCTGCTGGCACTTAATGCTGCGATAGAAGCTGCAAGAGCCGGGGAACACGGCAGAGGGTTTGCCGTAGTTGCCGACGAAGTGCGCAAGCTGGCTGAGCAGACCTCAAAGTCAGCTAAGGAGATTGAGAACATCATTAATACGCTGCAGGAGCATATCAGCAATGCTAAGACAGGAGCTGACAATACAATAATGACAATAAATGAGTCGAACAAGGCCATAGATAACGTCAGCGCTTCCTTTGACATAATAGGACAAGCAATAAAAAGCACTGCCGAACAGATACACAATCTTGCAGAAAGTATAGAGAACATTGATCATAATAAGGATTCAGTAGTCAGATTGATTCAGGAGATATCGTCCATTTGCCAGACTACTGCGGCTGCTTCCCAGGAGGTTTCGGCATCCCTTGAGAATCAGACGGCAGCTATGGAGGATATATCAGGTATTGCAGGCGATTTAAGCTCGATAGTTGTCAACCTGGAAGGAATTATAGGCAAATTCAAACTTTAATCATATAGTGACTCAACGTCATGGAGACGTTTCATTTGTGACGGCAAATGGAATGTCTCCATGTTTTTTATATTAATATTATTGATATATGCATATAGCTATAATAGAATATGTATAAGTATTTTGCATAATTACTTATAATTTCCAATCATATTATGCAAAATACTACAATAATTGTTATTGAATTCGCACAATACCCGACAGGAATGCTATAGTGCTAATGTAGCAGAGGTAAATATCGGAATTTAAAGGAGGTGGTGCAGAATGGAAAACATGGAAAAAGCCCGTGAAAAGCGCAAGGATGAGCACATAAGATATTTCCTGGCAAGCAATAATTCCGGCAGCAATGGCTTTGGGGACGTAGTACTCCAGAACAATTCCTTGCCTGATGTTGATTTTGATGCTATAAACACCGAATATGTATTCCTTGATAAATATATCGACAGTCCGCTGATGATAAATGCAATGACCGGGGGAACGGAATATTCCGGTGATATAAACAGGAAGCTGGCGAGGCTTGCAGTGAAGTTCAACATTCCTATTGCTGTGGGCTCTCAAACCATAGCCTTCGACAACCCTGCAGCGGCTGATACCTTTAAGAAGGTTCGTGAGATAAACAGGGATGGAATTGTGATCGCCAATCTGAGTGCAAACTTAAATATCGAGAATGTCTATAAGGCAGTAGACATGCTTGAGGCTGACGCCGTCCAGGTCCATCTGAATGTTGTGCAGGAAATGTGTATGGCTGAAGGTGACCGCAGCTTCAAGGGTGTATTGGATAATATAAGAGAAATAGTTGCATTGTCTGAGGTTCCTGTAATCGTAAAGGAAACAGGCTTCGGGATGTCCTTTGAAACTGCCGGCAAGCTTTATGCTGCAGGGGTAAGGTATATCGATATTGGAGGCAAAGGAGGAACCAATTTTGTAGACATTGAAAGCTTGAGGAATAATGAGAGAGACTGCTCATTTATGGCAGGCTGGGGAATACCCACGGCACTTAGTCTTCTGGAATGCAGAAAAGCCAATAGTGATTTGTTTATTATCTGTTCAGGAGGAATTTCAAAACCTGAGGAGGTAGTTAAAGCTCTTTGTATGGATGCTGATATGGTAGCCCTGGGAGGGACAATTTTGCGTATTTTGCTTGAAAAGGGCTATGAGGCTGCAGAGAAGTATATGGAGGAGCTTATATACGGAACTAAAGTCCTGATGCTGCTTTTGGGAGCAAAAGATATTTCTGAGCTGAAGAATGTACCCTACCGGCTCAAAGGTGAGCTCAGAGAATTGTACAGTTATAAATATAAATAGACTCAATAAAAGGCTTCGAAGTACCTGCTGAACACGTGCAACTCGCAACTCGAAACGCGTAACCAGATTACAAATGATGGAGGGATGAAAAATGACTGAGCTTCTATTTCAGACAGACAGCTATCTCAGGGAATTCAGTGCTGAGGTACTGGAAACGGATCTTGCCGAAAATGCTGTGATACTCGACCGGACAGCATTTTACCCGGGTGGGGGCGGTCAACCCAATGATACCGGCTTCCTTTATACCGGAGGTAAAGCTTACAGGGTCAGCAAAGTGAAAAAGCAGGACGGGAGGCTGCTGCACTGTATTGAAGGGGAGCTTCCTGCCGCAGGCACAAAAGTAAATGGACAATTGGACTGGGAAGACAGGTATAAGCTCATGCGTACCCATACTGCAATGCATATTCTGTGCGGTGTTGTCTGGAGGGACTACGGAGCCCAGGTCACAGGCGGTAACATGCAGCCCTTGTCCGGGAGGATGGACTTTGAGTTTGAAAGCCTTGAGGCAGGTCTCATTAAAGAGATAGAGGAAAGAGTGAATCTGGAAGTGAAAGCTGAAAGGAACATCAAGGTGAAGATACTTCCAAGAGAGGAAGCCTTCCAGATTCCCGATCTGATCCGTACAAAGATAAATTTGCTCCCGGAAGGGATCAGCCATGTAAGGACAGTTGAAATTGAAGGACTGGACTTACAGGCGGACGGCGGTACTCATGTAGCTAATACAAGAGAAGTTGGAGTCATGAAAATAGTAGAGTACAAGAGTAAAGGCAAAATCAACAAAAGAATCTATGTGGAGCTGGAAGATTAGTGTTTTTCCTCCAGAAGCTCCACAAATTTGGATGCTGCTTTGGGCAGCGGAATATTGGAATGTATAAGGAATCCCAGATTTCTGTCGGGGATTTCTTCTTTTATGTCTATTATAAATATATCATCTTTAAGAAACTCCTGATTCTTTACACACTCATCCGGAACAAAGGCTATCCCAAGCCCGATCTTGGCCATCTCCATAAGTATGTCCACGCTCCCCAGCTCTATTTCCGGTTTAATGGATACATCGTGCTTCAGCATCAGGCTGTCGAAAAATTCCCTGGTTGTGGAGTTTTTCTCCAATACCAGGAGAGGATAGTCTTCCAGCTCCTTCAGGGATACTTTCCTGCCCTTAAGCTCCTTGAAATTATTATTGGCTATAAATACATCCCGGATGCTTTTGGTGCTTTTTACAGTAATCTTGCTGTAATTGCATTTTTCCGGAATATTTATCACGCTTAAGTCCACACTCCCTTTTCGAAGAAGCTCTATGCATTTGGGTGAAGTCCTGTTTGTCAGGTGAATCTTGATATTCGGATAAGCATGGTTGAAGCTTTTGATATAAGGCATAAGATAGTATTTACAAATTGTATCGCTGGCTCCTATCCTGATTTCGCCCTGTCCGAGAGAGTTCATTTCTTCAAGGGTCCTTTCCCCTGATTTTATGAAATTAAAGGCCTGCTCAATGTGGCCGAATAAGATTTCGCCTTCTTTAGTAAGCTTTACTCTTTTGGTATTCCTGAAAAAAAGCTGGCATTTGAGCTTTTCCTCCAGAAGTTTAATAGACTGGCTTACTGCCGACTGGGTGATGAAAAGCTTTTCAGAGGCTTCAGAAAAACTGAGATATTTTGATACATAGTAGAAAACCTTATAAAGTTCAAAATTAATATCCATATATAAGCCCTCCTTATCATTAGTATTAATAATATTAATTATTTTTATTAATTTTACTATGCTAAAATCTAATTGTAAATAGCTAATAGTATAAGTGTGGAATATTAATGAGATATTAGTACAAACGGGGTGATTTTATGCATGGCGATGTAAAAAGGATATATGTAGAGAAAAAAGAAGATTATGCCGTTTCGGCTAAGGATTTGTTTAACGATATCAGGGAAAACCTTGGAATAAAGAGCCTTACCAAGCTCAGGATAATCAACCGTTATGACATTTCCGGCATCACAGACAGTGAATACAATTCAGCAAAAAACACGATCTTTTCAGAACCCACAGTCGATAATTCCTATGATGAAAAAATTGAAATTGATAAAAACGGTAAATTGTTTGCAATTGAGTACCTTCCCGGACAGTATGACCAAAGGGCGGATTCGGCTGCCCAATGCCTTCAGATATTGACGCAGAAGGAAAGGCCAAAGGTTATGACTGCAAAGCTGATCGTTCTTTCAGGTGAAATTTCTGACAGCGAGTTTGAAAAAATCAAAAATTACTGCATCAATCCCCTTGAATTAAGGGAAGCTTCTCTCACCAAGCCTGAAAGCCTGGATGTTATGCATGCGGAACCGGAAAATATAAAAGAAATCAAGGGCTTTGCGGATATGAATGATGAAGAGCTTGCAAGGCTTATGGGAGGTATGGGCTTTGCAATGAGCTTTGAAGACCTTAAGTTTTGCCGGGAATATTTCAAGGCATCAGAAAAAAGAAACCCAACCATTACTGAGTTAAGGGTCATAGACACATATTGGTCGGACCACTGCCGCCATACCACCTTTCATACATCGATAGAAAATATAGAAATAGAGAAGAGCAAATACTCAAAAGCGGTTGAAGATGCTCTTTCAAGATATTTGGAAGCAAGAGCCCATGTATACGGAGAGCCGGAAAGAGATATCAACCTTATGGACCTGGCAGTAATAGGCATGAAGGAGCTGAAGAAAAAAGGACTTCTGGATGACCTGGAGGTTTCTGATGAAAATAATGCCTGCAGCATTATTGTTAATGCGGATATTGACGGGGAACAAGAGGAGTGGCTTGTGATGTTCAAGAATGAAACGCACAACCACCCTACTGAAATAGAGCCTTTTGGCGGCGCTGCAACCTGTCTCGGCGGTGCAATAAGGGACCCTCTTTCAGGAAGGTCTTATGTGTACGGTGCCATGAGAGTAACAGGGAGTGCAGACCCCAGAACAAGTATAGAAGCTACGCTTCCGGGAAAGCTTCCCCAGAGGAAAATTACCACAGGGGCGGCAGCGGGCTACAGCTCTTACGGCAATCAGATAGGCCTTGCAACCGGACAGGTAGCGGAGGTTTACGACGAGGATTTTGTGGCAAAAAGAATGGAAATCGGTGCTGTTATAGGTGCGACGCCAAAAAGCAATGTTGTCAGAAAAGCACCCTCTGTGAATGATGTAATAGTGCTCCTTGGGGGAAGAACCGGAAGAGACGGCTGCGGCGGAGCTACAGGCTCATCAAAGGAGCATACCGAGGAGTCAATACAAAGCTGCGGGGCAGAGGTACAAAAAGGTAATGCACCTACTGAAAGAAAAATACAGAGATTGTTCAGAAATCCTGAAGTCAGCAAACTGATAAAAAAATGCAATGATTTTGGTGCCGGTGGTGTTTCGGTGGCAATCGGCGAGCTGGCTGACGGACTTTTTATAGATCTTGATATAGTGCCTAAGAAATATGAGGGCCTGGACGGAACTGAGCTTGCCATATCGGAATCCCAGGAGA
>CAZUGK010000032.1:13382-16413 GCA_964619815.1 uncultured Clostridiaceae bacterium
GCGGTTCTGGTGGCTCCGGAGGATGCGGAAAGCCTTATAAGGCATGCTGAGGCTGAGAACCTTGAAGCGGTCGTTGTGGCGAAGGTTACGGGTGACAATAGGCTTAGGATGCAGTGGCGCGGACAAACAATAGTTGATATAAGCCGTGACTTTTTAAATACCAATGGTGTAAAACAGAGTACGCAGGTGCTGATCAAGGCTCCTGCCGAAGAGAGCTGCTTCAGGAAGCAGGAAGCCTGTGAAATGAACCAGGAGAATTTGAAGGGAAAATGGCTTGAAAACTTGAAGGACCTCAATGTGTGCAGCCAGTACGATTGGTGCTGGAACAATATTGATGCCCTTCGGGGGCAGGTACCAGGAAACCCCGTCGGAAGGCTTGGCGATGAAGCTGCCGGTATTGACAGGGAAAACGAATACAGCAACAATGATGACTTATGGATATAATCCAAAGCTTGCAAAATGGAGCCCCTTCCACGGAGCGGTATATGCGGTGGTGGAAGCGGTTGCAAAAGTGGCAGCTCTTGGCGGAGATTACAGCAAGGTCAGACTTACACTTCAGGAATATTTCGAAAAGCTTGGTAAGGATCCTGAAAAGTGGGGCAAACCAATGAGTGCACTTCTTGGTGCCTTCTATGCTCAAATGCTGCTTGGGGTTCCTGCTATAGGCGGCAAGGACAGCATGTCGGGTACCTTCAAGGATATAAATGTACCGCCGACTCTGGTTGCTTTTGCAGTAGACGTGGCGGAGGCCGGCAAGATAGTATCGCAGGAGTTCAAGAAGGCCGGAAGCAAGGTGGTACTGCTCAAAGCCGAAAGAGATGACATGGACCTGCCGGACTTTGCAAAGCTTCATAAGATTTACTCAAAGGTTCATGAATTAATAAAGGCTGGCTTGGTGCTTTCATCAGGAACAGTAAGATTTGGAGGCATTGCAGCAGCCATCAGCAAAATGTGCTTTGGCAACAGGCTGGGCTTTACCTTCGAAGAAGGCTATAATGAAAAAGGACTTTTCACTCCTGATTATGGCTCAATTATTCTGGAGCTTGATCCATCAGAGGACTTTGACAGAATATTTGGCGATATAGCTTACGAAATAGCCGGCAGCACAAACAGTAATCCTTCCATATGTATTAATGAAACTGAAATTGAACTTGAGGAAGCACTTACCGCATGGAAAGCTCCTCTTGAGAGGATATTTGCCACTCATACGGAGGATATGGGTGACAGGCCGCAGAATATATATTATAATAATGCAAATATTGTCGGTTCTTCTGTAAAGGTTGCCAGACCCAGAATATTCATACCTGTATTCCCTGGCACCAATTGCGAGTATGATACTGCAAAAGCATTTGAAAAGGCAGGCGGCATACCGGAGCTTTTCGTATTCAGAAATATTACTCCGCGGAATATTGAAGCTTCTATTAAAGGAATGGTTAAGGCGATAGTAAACTCACAGATAATTGCATTACCAGGGGGCTTCAGCAGCGGAGATGAACCGGATGGTTCAGGTAAATTCATTGCAACAGTTTTCCGGAACCCTGAAGTAAAGGAAGCGGTAATGAAATTCCTGAAAGAAAAGGATGGCCTGATGCTGGGAATTTGCAACGGCTTTCAGGCACTTATAAAGCTTGGGCTTTTGCCATACGGCGAAATCACGGATATAGATGAAAGTTCGCCGACTCTGACCTTCAATAAAATTGGGCGGCACGTATCCTGCATGGTGAGAACAAAGGTAGTATCCACACTATCCCCATGGCTCAGCAGGGCAAAGGTTGGAGACATACACACCACAGCAGTATCCCACGGCGAAGGGAGATTTGCAGCAGGCAGGGTGGTGGTAGCCGAGCTCATACAAAAGGGCCAGGTTGCTACACAATATGTAGATCTTAGCGGCAATCCGTCTTACAATTCAGCATTTAATCCAAATGGCTCCATAGAAGCTATTGAAGGTATAACAAGTCCTGACGGAAGAATTTTTGGAAAGATGGGTCATTCTGAAAGGGTTGGAGACAGCATAGCCAAAAATGTACCCGGAGAAAAGGAACAAAGGTTGTTTGAGGCGGGAGTTGCCTATTTTGGATAAGATCGGCACATACATGAAAGTTATATGTTTTTATACAGTAAGGGATATAGGAGTTAAGAGGTGTTTATATGGAAAAGTATAAAAGAAAGCTGCAGCCTCCGGCCGCTATAGGTATAATAGGAGGAGGCCAGCTCGGCAGAATGCTCACAATGGAAGCAAAGCGCATGGGTTATCATGTTACCGTATTGGATCCTACTCCCGGAGCTCCGGCCGGTCAGATTGCAGACAGCCAGATTGTAGCTTCCTTCAAGGATGCAGGAGCAATAAGGAAGCTTGCAGAGCTTACCGATGTTTTGACCTATGAGTTTGAGCATATTGATTCAAATATACTTGGAGACTTGGAGGCCGAGGGCTACAGCATTTATCCTTCTGCAAACACCCTTAAGATTATACAGAATAAATACACACAGAAGATGTTTTTAAAAAGCAAGGGACTTCCGGTACCTGAGTTCCGCAAGGTAGCATGTAAGGAAGATATAGCAAAAGCCTTTTCCGAACTTGGGGCCCCCCTGATACTGAAGACCTGTACCGGGGGCTATGACGGAAAAGGAAACTTTGTGCTGAAGCGCCCGGAGGATATGGATGCAATACCTGAATCCTTTCTTCAGCGGGAGCTTATGGCAGAAGAATACATTTGTCTTGATAAGGAGCTGTCAATAATTGCAGCCAGGAATATGTACGGGGAAAATGATTTCTTTCCTGTTGCCGAAAACCTCCATGAGGATAATATACTGAGACTGACGAAGGTTCCTGCTGAAATTGGCGCAAGTACCGGGGAAAAGGTCAGAAGCATAGCCAATGGCGTTATGGAGGCCTTTTCGGATGTCGGAGTATTTTGCATAGAGATGTTCCATGATCAAAACGGCAATGTGTATATAAATGAAATCGCTCCGAGGCCGCATAATTCGGGCCATTATACAATTGAAGCCTGTGAAACATCACAGTTTG
>CAZUGK010000032.1:16423-34728 GCA_964619815.1 uncultured Clostridiaceae bacterium
CCTTGTGCAATGGTAAATATACTGGGAAATGAGGAGGTCGAAGGCAGGTATACTTTTGAAGGACTCGAGTCAATATTGGCAAAAGAGGGCGTTTATGTTCACCTATATGGCAAGAAAACAGCCGGCAACATGAGAAAAATCGGGCATATAACTGTTCTGGGCGATAATGCCGTTATAGCGGCGGAAAATGCTTCAGCAGCCCTTGATGTGCTAAGACTCAAAAGATTGGAGGATGAGGATATGCAAAAGGATAATCCAGGTGAAGTGAAAAAGGTTGGAATTATCATGGGAAGCGACTCGGATTTTTCCGTTATGAAGGAGTGCGCTAAAATTCTTGATGAATTCGGGGTCGGGTACGAAATAAGCGTAGTATCGGCCCACAGGACTCCGGACAGGATGTATCAATATGCAGAAGAAGCTGAGAAGCGGGGAATTGAAGTTATAGTGGCGGGCGCCGGAGGAGCTGCACATCTGCCGGGTATGGTAGCTGCCCTGACTCATCTTCCGGTAATAGGCGTTCCTGTAAAATCCAGGAGCCTGGATGGTTTGGATTCATTGCTTTCAATAGTGCAAATGCCTCCTGGGGTGCCGGTTGCAGCAGTTGCAATAAATGGGGCTGCAAATGCAGGACTGCTGGCGGTGCAGATGCTTTCGATAAAGTATAAAGAGCTTGGTGACAAGCTTAAAGCATATAAAGACAATATGAAACTGGAAGTAGCAAAAAAAGATCAAAGGATAAAAGAGGAGGTTTTCAAATGAAAAAGCTGGAAATGCTTTATGAGGGAAAAGCGAAAAAAATGTATGCTACAGATGACCCAAATCTTTGTATAGTGGATTATAAGGATGATGCTACAGCATTTAACGGACTGAAAAAAGGCACGATAGTGAATAAGGGAATAATGAACAATGAAATCTCTGCAAAGCTTTTTGAATTATTGGAGAAGGCAGGAGTAGAGACTCACATGGTAGAAAAAATCAGTGACAGAGAATCAGTTGTAAAGATGGTAAAAATAGTTCCGCTGGAAGTGCTGGTCAGAAATTATGCTGCAGGCTCACTTTCAAAGAGGCTGGGACTGGAGGAAGGTGTGAAGCTTAAATCCACAGTGCTGGAATTCTGCTATAAGAACGATGCTCTTGGAGATCCTATGGTAAACGATTATCATATTAAAGCCATGGGTATAGCTTCTGAACAGGATGTTGCTGAAATAACTAAAATGGCATTTAAGGTGAATGAAGTATTGTCGAAATATATGCTTTCAAAAGACATAATACTGGTTGATTTCAAGCTCGAATTCGGCAGGACTCCTGAAGGAAAGATAATACTAGCAGACGAGATATCACCAGATACCTGCAGGCTCTGGGATGCCACAACCCATGAAAAACTGGACAAAGACCGCTTCAGAAGAGATCTGGGCAAGGTCGAAGAAGGTTACATGGAAGTAGTAAGAAGATTAAGCTAGGTTTCGAGGTTCCGGGGTTTCGAGGCTCCGGGGTAGGGGCGCCCACCGGGCGTCCGCAAAGGCTTCGGAGGCTTTGCTTAAACCACGCGCCTCGTGCCTCGCGCCTCGTACCAACCCCAACGAACCCACCCAAGACAAATTATATAGGAGATAAGCCATGTATAACGATATATTTGTGAAAGAGGATAAACTCAAAGAAGAATGCGGCATTATAGGTATTTACGACAAAGGGAATATGGAAATTGAAAGCCTCGCCTATTACGGACTTATTGCTTTGCAGCACCGAGGTCAGGAAAGTGCCGGCATAGCTGTAAACAGGGACGGAATGATAACCTGCTATAAGGAAATGGGCTTGGTATCTGAGGTTTTTGACGATAAGATACTGAACCTGCTAAAGGGTGATATAAGTATTGGCCATGTAAGGTACTCCACAACAGGAGACAGCTTCGCCTACAATGCACAGCCTCTTTTGGTCAAATACAAGCAAGGGAGCATAGCGGTAGCCCATAATGGGAATCTGGTGAATGCAGGCTCTGTAAGAGAGCAGCTGGAGGACCAGGGTATGATTTTTACCACTACCATAGACAGTGAGGTTATAGCAAGCCTCATTGCAAGAAACTACAAGAACAGCATTGAGGACAGCATTCTGGACACCATGGATATAATACAAGGCTCCTATGCTCTGGTGCTTATGACAAATGACAAGCTTATCGGAGTAAGAGACAAGCACGGCATGAGACCGCTGGTTATAGGCAGGAGAGGCAATGGTTATGTGCTTGCCTCAGAAACCTGCGCTCTTGATACTATAGGAGCAGCCTTTGTAAGGGATGTCAAACCGGGGGAAGTAGTTATCATAGATGAAAACGGAATGAGGAGCATACAGAGCAGGGCAAGCGAAAAAAAAGCCAGCTGCATATTTGAATATATTTACTTTGCAAGGCCGGACAGCATTATGGATGGCATCAGCGTATACCAGGCCAGGGAAACAGCGGGCAGGATACTGGCAAAGGAGCAGCCTGCCGATGCAGATGTGGTTATCTGTGTGCCTGATTCAGGAACTCCGGCTGCAATAGGCTATTCAAAGCAGTCAGGAATTCCTTATGCAGTCGGTTTGATAAAGAACAAATATATAGGAAGAACCTTTATACAGCCGTCCCAGGTTACCCGGGAAATAGGGGTAGCATTGAAATTGAATCCTTTGAAGGCAAATATTGAAGGAAAACGCGTGGTAATGGTTGATGACAGCATAGTGAGGGGCACGACCAGCAAGAAAATAGTGCAGGCACTCAAAGCAGCGGGGGCAAAAGAAGTCCATGTTAGAGTAAGCTCCCCGGTTATTACTCATTCCTGCTATTTTGGAATAGAAACTTCAAATAGAAAAGAACTTGTTGGTGCATCAAGTGTTTTAGAAGCAATCAAAAAGAAAATAGGAGCAGACAGCTTGGGTTACCTGAGCTACGATGGTATTCTTCAGTCTGTAGGAAGTACCGGGGATGGCTTCTGCACAGCATGCTTCTCAGGAAAGTACCCCATGGTTATACCTGATAATTGCAGCAAGGATGTTTTCGAAAAAAAATAAAGTAATTTTTGAATAGAGGTGTAAATTCCTATGGATGAAAAATTGACATATAAGGCAGCTGGGGTTGATGTTGAGGCAGGTTATGAAGCAGTGAAGCTGATGAAAGAGCACACAAAACGCACTATGATACCGGGAGTACTTGGGGAACTGGGAAGCTTCGGCGGTTTCTTCGAGATAGCCAAGGAAAACTACAAAAACCCAATTCTGGTTTCCGGAACTGATGGAGTAGGGACTAAGCTTCAGATTGCTTTTATGACCGGAAAGCATGATACAATAGGGGTTGACTGTGTGGCAATGTGTGTCAATGATGTGGCCTGCCATGGAGCAAAGCCTCTATTTTTTCTTGATTATATAGGAACAGGAAAATTGAAGCCAAATGTAGCAGCGGATATAGTCAAGGGCGTATGTGACGGCTGTGTTCAAGCGGGCTGCGCTTTAATCGGAGGAGAAACTGCGGAGATGCCGGGCTTTTATGAAGACGGAGAATATGATTTGGCCGGATTTGCAGTGGGAATTGTGGATAAGGAGAATATAATCAACGGCTCAAGGGTTAGTGAAGGTGATGTATTGATCGGCATTGCTTCCAGCGGTATCCACAGCAATGGGTATTCACTGGTGAGGAAGCTTTTCTTTGGCGTAAATAATTTCGATATCAATACCAGGTTTGATGAACTGGAAGGTACACTGGGAGAAGAACTTCTGAAACCAACAAAAATATATGTAAAAACAGTGCAAGCATTGATAGGAAAGCACCAGATAAACGGAATCGCTCACATTACCGGGGGTGGTTTTATTGAGAATATCCCGAGGACAATACCTTCAGGGCTTAAGGCTATAATTAAACCCGGAAGCTGGGATATACCTCCTGTTTTCAAGCTTATGCAGAAGCTTGGCAATATTGAGGAGAAGGAAATGTTCAATACCTTCAACATGGGCATAGGGCTGGTTCTGGCTGTCAGAAAAGAAGATGCAAAAGATATTTTAAGCACTCTTGGAGATTGGGGTGAGAAAGCCTATATCATAGGCAGTGTCGCCAAGGGTGAAGGGGGTATAGAATTTTGCGGAAGGTAAGGATTGCTGTCCTTGTTTCAGGAGGCGGAACCAATCTGCAAACGCTTATAGACTCTATACAAAAAGGCGACATAAATGGAGAAATAGCAATTGTTATATCTGACCGTGAAAATGCTTATGCACTGGAACGGGCGAGAAAAAACGGCATCAGAGCAGTATATATTGACAAGAAGCACTGCGCTGAAAGGCTTATGCAGGAACTTAAGGAGCTTAATATCGAACTGATTGTCCTTGCAGGATTCCTTACCATACTTGACAGAGGGTTTGTCAAAGCCTATGAGGGACGGATCATAAACATACATCCTTCCCTGATACCTGCTTTTTGCGGAAAGGGCTTCTATGGGGAAAAGGTTCATGAAGCGGCTGTGGAGTATGGCGTAAAAGTATCGGGAGCTACAGTTCATTTTGTAGATGAGGGAACTGACAGCGGCCCTATAATACTACAGGAAGCAGTGCCTGTATATACAGAGGACACTGCTGAGAAATTGGCTGCAAGGGTATTGAAAGTGGAACACAGATTGCTGCCTGCTGCGGTCGGACTTTTTTGCGAGGGCAAGCTCCGTATTGAGGGGCGAAAAGTTATAATATCAAAGGAAGAGGTGTGATGCCGGTATGATAAAGAGGGCGCTTATAAGCGTATCGGATAAGACCGGAATAGTTGATTTAGCTAAGGAATTGGAAAGACAAGGAATAGAGATAATTTCAACGGGGGGGACTGCAAAAGCCCTGAAGGAAGCGGGTATAAAGGTTATTGGAATATCTGAAATAACAGGTTTCCCGGAGTGCCTGGACGGAAGGGTGAAAACCCTGCATCCCAACATTCATGGAGGACTTCTTGCTGTAAGGGATAATGCAGAGCATATGAACAGGCTCCGCGAGCTGGGTATTGAAACTATAGATATGGTAGTAGTTAATCTTTATCCCTTCAGGAAGACGATAGAAAAAGAAGGGGTGGAGCTTGCTGAAGCCATTGAAAACATTGATATCGGGGGCCCTTCAATGCTTAGGGCTGCAGCTAAGAACTACAAATATGTAACGGTTGTTGTGAATCCTGAGGACTATCAGAAGGTGCTTGAGGAAATCAGGATTAATGGTGATACAACTGAAGCAACGAGGTTTGAGCTTGCTGCAAAGGTATTTTCGCATACTGCCAGCTATGATGCGCTGATTGGCAACTATCTGTGGGAGAAGGCAGATCTGCCTAAGTATCCTGACACAGTTACCATGACTTTTGAAAAGGTGCAGGAGCTGAGATATGGGGAAAATCCGCATCAGGCAGCAGCATATTACAAGGAAATGAAAAACGCAAGCGGAAGTATTGCCGCCGCTGTACAGCTACATGGCAAAGAACTCTCTTTTAACAATATAAGTGATGCAAATGCAGCGCTGGAAACCTTGAAGGAATTTGATGAACCTGCAGTTGTTGCTGTAAAGCATGCAAATCCATGCGGAGTAGGTATTGGAAGCAGTATACATGAGGCATATACTAAAGCTTACGAAGCAGACCCGGTATCTATATTCGGCGGAATAGTTGCACTTAACAGGGAAGTGGATGAAAAAACAGCTTCGGAAATAAGCAAGATATTCTTGGAAATAGTTATCGCTCCATCTTATTCGGATGAGGCTCTGAATATAATAAAGGGCAAGAAGAACATAAGAATAATGCAGCTTGATGATATATGCCATAAATCTGTAACAGATATCGACGTTAAAAAGGTTGGCGGCGGGCTGCTTATTCAGGATATAGATTGGCAGGATTTTGGCATGCCGGACATAAAATATGTCACGGAGAAAAAGCCTACAGAGAAGGAAATGCAGGATATGCTTTTCGCTTGGAAGGTTGTTAAGCATGTCAAGTCCAATGCCATCGTGGTGGCTAAAGATGGTATGACCCTTGGAATCGGACCCGGGCAGACAAACAGGATATGGTCGACAAATATGAGTCTTGAGCGCTCCGGAGAAAAGGCAAGGGGAGCCGTAATAGCTTCTGATGCATTCTTCCCCTTCGGTGATGTGGTTGAATCGGCTGCAAAGGCGGGGATATCAGCAATTATACAGCCCGGAGGATCTTTAAGGGATCAGGAGTCTATAGATGAATGCAACAAAAGCGGAATTGCGATGATTTTTACAGGAATGCGGCATTTCAAACATTAAGGCGGTGAAATTCGTGAAAGTACTTGTAATTGGAAGCGGCGGAAGGGAACATGCCCTGGTATGGAAGATAGCGCAAAGCAAGCTGGTAGATAGAATATATTGTGCACCGGGGAATGGCGGCATTAGTGAGCTTGCTGAATGCGTAAACATAGCGGCAGATGACCTGGATGGACTTTTGAGCTTTGCCGCAGAAAATGGAATAGAGCTTACAGTAGTAGGGCCTGAGGCACCTTTGAGCCTTGGCATAGTCGATATTTTTGAAAAGAACGGCCTTAGGATATTCGGCCCCTGCAAAGAGGGTGCAATGCTAGAGAGCAGCAAGGCATTTTCAAAGGATTTCATGATAAGAAACAATATACCTACTGCAGCCTATAAGATATATTATGACTCCGCAAAAGCAAAGCAGGAAATTGATGACTTCAGCTATCCCGTAGTTATTAAGGCTGATGGGCTTGCAGCGGGAAAAGGTGTAATAATAGCCCAAAATAGGGAGGAAGCTGTTTCTGCCATAGATGATATACTCACTGCCAAAAAGTTTGGAGAGGCAGGCAGCAGGATTGTTGTTGAGGAGTTTCTCACCGGTAAGGAAGCCTCCATTCTGGCTTTTGTAGACGGCAAAACAGCGGTACCGATGGTAAGCGCACAGGATTACAAAAGAGCTATGGACAATGATGAGGGCCTGAATACAGGTGGAATGGGCGCAGTATCCCCGGCGTTTTACTATGACAAGGAGTCGGCTGCAGCTGCTGAAAGAGATATCATAAAGAGGACAGTGGATGCATTGAGGGCAGAGGGCATCTGCTACAAAGGTATATTATACTTCGGACTGATGCTGACTGCGAAAGGTCCCAAGTTATTGGAATACAACGCCAGATTCGGTGATCCGGAGACAGAGGTAGTGATCACGAGGCTCAAGTCTGATTTGGTCGAAATAATGAATGCTGTTATTGATGAGAAGCTTGAAGCTCAAAAGATTGAGTGGAGAGAGGAACAGGCAGTCTGTGTAGTAATGGCATCGGGAGGATATCCCGGGCATTACGATAAAGGCTTTGAGATAAAAGGGCTTGATAAGGCAGCTTCCTATAATAGCGTTTCAATATTTCATGCAGGAACAAAAAAAACATCGGATAAAATTGTTACGGCAGGAGGCCGTGTACTTATAGCAAGCGCTTTGGCGGAGAGCTTTGAGGCGGCAAGGAAACTGGCATACAAAGCAATAAGGGATATAGATTTTGAAAGAGCTCATTATAGAAGAGATATAGGTAAAACTTGATATTTCCCCCATAAAATCTCACCGGCAGATGGCTGCTGGTGGGATTTTATATATATGTGATAAAATAAACTGACGAAGGTGATATAAATCACATTCAAATTGGTAGTGCACCGGTATAATAAAATCAAAAGTACAGAACATGTAAAATAATAAAAATGAAAAAGTTGTAATGTTTTCCACTAAGAAATTCCATGAACTTTTGTTCTATCCCGTTGCTCCCGCAAAGGGACCCACAAAAGGGAATTTCTAAGTGTAAAACACTACGTAGGAGGGAAATAAAATGGCAATAAGAAAAATTGTTAACATTGATGAGGAAAAGTGCAACGGCTGCGGACTCTGTGTACCTAACTGCGCTGAAGGTGCGATAAAGATAATAGATGGTAAAGCAAAACTAATAGCTGAAAATCTTTGCGACGGTCTTGGAGCATGTCTTGGAGAATGCCCGCAAGGTGCTATTACTATAACTGAAAGGGAAGCGGAAGAATTTGATGAGGCAGCAGTCCATGCACATCTCAACAAGAAGGAAGAACAGTCCTGCCATGGGCAGCACGGGCATGGGCAACACCACCATGGAGGTGGAGGATGTCCCGGAAGCAGAGCAATGGAGATAAACAGGCAGAATAACGCAGCAAAAGCGGCAGCTGTGTCATCAGGGGATATAGAAGTTAGAATAAAACCGCAATTGTCCCAATGGCCTGTACAGCTTATGCTGGTGCCGGAAAGTGCACCATATTTTGAAAATGCAGATCTGTTGATTACTGCTGACTGTGTGCCCTTTGCTTATCCAAATTATCATCTGGACTTGTTAAAGGGCAAAAAGGTTGTAGTAGGCTGCCCCAAGCTTGACGACATAGGTTACTATGTTGAGAAGCTTACAGGCATATTAAGGAATAACAGGATAAACAGCCTAACAGTAGCATTCATGGAGGTCCCATGCTGCGGCGGCATAGTCAGGGCTGCTGAAACAGCATTGGAAATGTCGGGCAAGAACATTCCGCTGAACAAAATAAGAATAAGCATAAACGGAGAAGCTGATAATCTGTAGGGACGGCCATTGGCCGTCCTTACGTTATTTCGGATCAGCCCTGTTGTATACCTTAATCATATGATGGTTCAAATACGAGTCTACCAATCCTTCAGCCTGGTCCTCTTCATTGTCCGGGTCAAAATTGTCCGGGAAATAATATGCATTGTATTCCCGTTCAATAATGGGATATTTTTTTCCATTGTACGTATCGTCTATAATCTTCACGGCTGCACCTCATCAGTATCCTGTTTTTTCACATCCGGATTTTTTAATGCAATATTTTCAACACCTTTATAGCTCTTATGCGCATCATGCTCTATTTTCGCCTGAACCATTTCATAGTCGGTGATAGGTTCCTCGGCAGCGGGAGTCAGGACATCTATTTTTTCATCTATTTTCGGAGACATATATTTCACCTCATTGCCACATATTTGTACTATGGATTTATTTTTTGCGGTTTTCAGATTTTCATTCAGGCATAATTGTCTTATTTACTCTCAATACAAATTTACTTATATTCCATTTTGATGGAAAATAAATCATTAATTGTAAAATTGAAGTGATAAATACAACAAATGGTATAAATGTTATTGAAAAATGATCAAATATATATTATCATTAATGTCCAACTAACAGAAGTTGACATATCAAAAGAGAGAAATACAGGTCTGCAGAGATAAACTTCATAGAGACAAGCTCTTCATAATCCTATGAGGTATGGTCGGAAATTGTAAATAGTATCAAGCTTAAGGCGAAACAGAAAGGAAAGCTTACAATTACATATAAAATTAAACAGAAATAAAATCGGAGGGATATTATGAGAGTAATCAAGGTTAAAAATCAGACTCGAAGGATAATAGTATTTGTTATTTGTGTGATATTTGGATTTAATACAACAGTGGGTTTTGGCGAGTATAAATCTTCACCTAATAAACATTTTGTACAGGTTGGGATAGATAAGGTTTGGGCAGGTAGTGAAATACTTCTTAGGTCGACATCAACTGTTAATTATCCGGATTATTATGCTCATCAATATTATACCGTGACTTCAAATGTTCTATATGGCAATATATCTTATGGAGAATTTGACTATATGGATACTACTGCCTTTTATGTGTGGCCCATAGAAAATCCAACTTTATACTCATCATTTAGAGTACAACAGTGGGAAGATAGTCAAACGATATATTGTAATCTATACGGAACATTACAAAATACACTACCAACAATTAGCGTAACATCACCTTCACCTAATGGAACATTTAGCGAAGTAACAGGATATAGTACAATATCGCTTCAAGGCAGTGTAAGCGATACGAATATAGGAGATGTAATAACGACTAAATACAACATTGATGGAGGAACAACACAGACAGTCTCAGGTACGGTAACAACAAGCGGCAGCTTTACTACAACAAATATAAGTGTAGGCAGCCTTTCAGAAGGAAGCCATACATTGAGTGCATGGTGTGTAGATAACCAAGGAGCATCCTCTGCGACAACAGCAATACCCTTCAAAGTGGACAAGACTGCCCCAACGCTAGGTACAGTCATAGTAACCTCAACAACTAACGGCATAACCATATCAGGCTCGGCTACAGACGCTATAGCTGGACTTGATGCTTATCCATACAGATATACCGTATCAACTAAAACTCCAACCTCATGGTTGACAGCTGCATCCTATACACAAAGCTCCCTAGCTGCCAATACCCAATACACTGCGACCTTCGAAGCAAGGGATGCGAAAGGGCACATAGCAAGCAAAGCCCAGAGCATATATACAAAAGCAGAGGTGCCGGCAATAACTGTGAACAATCCTACCTCATATACACTGGACGTATCCATGAGTGACAACAACCCTTCCGCAACGCAATATCAAGTAATCACGGGCGGAGGAACAAAATACGTGACCCCGGAAGGCACCCTTACAACCTCACCGGTATGGATAACACCAACAGGAAAGAAGATAACAGTAAAAGGGCTGAGTGCATCAACAGCATATACCTTCCAGGTGAAGGCTAAAAATGGTGATGGAGTTGAAACAGCACTTAGCTCAGCAGTAAGCGGAACAACACTTATTGCACCACCTGCGGCACCTGCAAATCTCATTGCAACAGCGACAGATAAAACCATAACAGTAGCCTGGGATGCAGCAGCAACAGCTACAAGCTATGAAATAGAAGCAGACGGTACAGTCATAAGCACAGGAACAAGCACCAGATACATACATACAGGGCTTAATCCCGGAACACCTCACAACTACAGAGTAAGAGGGAAAAATGCTGGAGGAGCCGGAAGCTGGAGTATACAGATAACCAAATCAACCCTGCCAAGTGCGCCGGGAGTACCTGCAAACCTCAGTGCAGTGCCGCTAAGCACTATGGTAACGGTGACCTGGGACAATGTAGGCGGAGCAACAGGCTATGACATAGAAGTAGACGGAGTTTTGGTAAGCAATGGACCAAACACAAACTACAGGCATACAAACCTGACACCGGGGACAAGCCATACCTACAAGGTAAGAAGTGTAAATGCAGGAGATAAAAGTGACTGGAGTGCTCCGATAACAGTAAAGACACTTCTAGATTCCACACCAATACCGGTAAACGTAAATGCAGAGAGGGAAAGGAACAGGATAGTAATAAGCTGGGATCCGGTAGACGGAGCCACCGGCTATGAGATAGAAGTAGACGGAGTAAGGATAGACAACAATACAAGGACTACATATACTCACAACAACCTGCAGGCAGGAAGCGAGCACACATACAGAGTAAGGTCGAAAAAAACTGGAGTAATATCAGATTGGAGTGCAATGCTTGTAGTCACAACACTTACAGACCAGTTCGGCACACCGGAGAACTTCAAGGCAGAAGCGCAGGATACCAGTGTGACTCTTACATGGGCACCTGTAACTGATGCAACTGGTTATGATATAGAAATAGACGGTGAAATCAGTGATATAGGAGGCATTACATCATGTGTTCACAACGGCTTGGAACCAAAGTCAACCCATAGCTACAGAGTACGAGCAAGAGGTGAAAATGGGCTATTAAGCGATTGGAGCGGGGAACTCACAATAGATACCTTTGTGCTTCCGTCACCGCAAGGTTTTGAGGTAACCGCAACAGAAACCACACTGGAGACGGTATGGGAAGCAGTATACGGAGCGGCTGGATACAGCCTGGAATTCGATGGAGCAGTAATAACAGACATAAATGATACCTCATATACGGTTGATGGGTTAAAGCCTGGGACACAGCATACCATGCGGGTAATGGCTGTAAATGGCAGTGATACAAGCAACTGGAGCATTGCCGTTACAAAATCAACAGCCCTCAATGTGTTTGACACACCGGTGGCATCAGGTCTGACAACAAAAAATATGATCATGATCAAGTGGAATAATGTCAATGATGCAATAGGCTATGAAATAGAAATAGATGGCTCGATGGCTATAGAAGTGCCGGGAACATCATATACACATAGCTGGCTATTGCCAGGTGAACAGCATACCTACAGGATAAGAGCAAAATATGAGAACAGGGACCCGGGAGAATGGAGCAAAATGCTTACAGCAACGACATTATCACAGAACCCTGCGATACCGACAAATGTAAAAGTATCCTCAAGCATGACCTCCATACTAGTCACATGGGACAGGGTGGAGGGAGCAGAAAAGTATGAGCTGGAAGTTGACGGAGTAACCGTAGATGTCGGAGCCGGCACCAGCTATCTCCATGCCGGCCTTACCCCCGATACGCCTCATACCTACAGGGTAACAGCATGGAATGCAGGTGGGGGCTACAGCGGCTGGAGTGAAGCAGTAACAAAGAATACCTTAAGCTCGGTGCAAACCTTTACAATAGACAGCCTTGCAGGCGATACAGTGAACCTGATGCTGTCGGCAGCAGACATGCAGGATATAGCTTCATACACCTTCACGGTAAAGTACAATGTGGAGGACTTCGAGGTGACAGACCTTTGCGGACTGACAGCAAGGATAGATATGAATACCGGAAACATAACCGGAACGGATATAAAGATAGAGCAATATGAGCCGGGAACGGTAGTATTTACAAAAAGCAGTACCGTACCTGCCTACGAGGTATGGTCGGGAGTCATAAACAGCATCAAGCTCAAAGCCAGAAAAGACGGGCAGATGACCATTACATACAGCATCAACTGATATAGTGCAATACAATACACCTCATAGACGGACAAGGCGTTAGATACGAAAGACAAGCATTTCATTTAAAGAAAGGGGATTAAAATGAAGAAGTTGCAACGCTTTTTATGCAAGCTGCTTGCATTTGTATTCATAGTATCAAACCTTATGGTTTCACTGCCCGATATAGAGATAGTATTTGCAGCAGGCAAAAGAGAAACTCCTGACATTGACAAGAAAATTGAAAAGGTCAAATTTGAAGATAGAGAAAAGACAGAGCTTATCATAAAATACAAAAACAAAAAAGAGTCGGATGTAAAGCTAAGACTGCAGCAGAATTTAAAGCTTACAAAGCTTCAGGACAAAAGGAAATTTAAAAAGCTTGGAGTAGACGTACTGGAAATAGGAAAGACCGATGATATAGCCAGGGTCCTTGAAGTACTAAAAAACGACCCGGATGTGGAATATGTACAGCCAAACTACAGGCTTGACATACAGGCACTGCCAACGGATGCAAGATTCAGCGAGCAGTGGGGGCTATTAAACACCGGCCAGGAAGTGGAAGGAGCAGCAGGAAGAACCGGAGTGGATATAAATGCAGCCGGTGCATGGGATCTGACCAAGGGTACATCGGCAGTAGTAGTCGGTGTCCTTGATACCGGTATGGATATAGCCCATAACGACCTTAAGAATTCAATATACATAAACACAAAAGAAATTGCCGGAAACGGCATAGATGATGATAAGAACGGATATATAGACGACGTAAACGGCTGGGATTTTGTAAACGAGGATAACACAGTATTTGATTCCGCCAGCCTGGATTTTCACGGCACCCATGTAGCAGGAATAATAGCGGCAAGCTCAAACAATGAAGGCATAAGCGGAGTTGCACCCGGAGTTAAAATACTGCCCTTGAAGTTCATTAACGGCAACTGGGGCTATACCTGTGACGCTATTGATGCCATAGAGTATGCCACGAACATGGGAGTAAAGATAATAAACTGCAGCTTCGGCGGTACGGATAACAACTTTGCGCTAAAAGATACAATGGTCAACAGCGGAATACTTTATGTATGCTCAGCAGGAAACAGGGGAGCCGATGTATCGGTATCCCCTGTGTATCCGGCCTGCTTCGATATACCCAATGTACTCTCAGTGGCATCCGTAGACAGCATGGGAGTAATATCGCCCTATTCCAGCTATGGAAACAAGATACATGTGGCAGCACCTGGAATCAACATTTTGAGCACCACCCCAGGCAATACATATGACTATCTTTCCGGCACCTCAGAATCGGCACCCTTTGTAACAGGAGCAGCGGCACTGGTAAAAAGCTACCTACCGGCACTGGGGTACGCACAGATAGCCCAGAGGATAAAAGACAATGTAGTACCCTGTACAAACCTACAGGGAAAGGTAACCTCCGGAGGGAGAGTAAGTGCCTACGCAGCCCTCACCAATGTAAAACCGGCGGCAGACACATACACGGGACCCGGCAATGACACCGGCACAGTACCAGGAGGACAGCAGGGGGGCAACGAGGACACCTGGTACACACAGGAGCAGCTTGCAAAAATAAAGGAGAAGCTCCATTACGGAGAAGGAGGGGTAAACCCAGCCTCAGGGAACTATTCCATCACCTGCACCGATCTTTCAGTACCTGCACCGGGCTTCCAGGTAAACATAAGTCGTACATATAACTCAAGAGACAGCAAGGGATTACCTATGGGCCAAGGCTGGACCTTCGGCTTCGAGGGCAAGGTGGAGGGCAGCAATGTAGTGGAGGCAGTACTGCCAAGCGGAGGAGCCCAGAGGTTCAGGCTTGAAAATGGAGTGTACAAGCCTGAGGATTCAAGAAGCACCTTTGTAAAGAATGCAGACAATACCTATATACTGACTACAAAGGATCAATACAAGTATTACTTCAATGCAAGCAATTACCTTTACAGGATGGAAGACAGGAACGGAAATGCAGTAAACATAGATGCAGACACCACAGGGAAGGTAAATAAAATTACAGATGCCGTAGGAAGAGAATATGTAGTAAACTACAATACCAAGAACCTCATTAGCAGCATAACGGCACCGGAGAGTATAACCGTCATCTATGAATATGACGCCAGCAACCGCCTGATAAAGGTCACCGATGCAATGGGCGGTACAATGAACTACACCTATGATACCTGGGGCTACATAACAGAGATAAAAGACCACTACGGAAAGCTCATAACAAAGATAGCATACAACCACAGCGAGGGAGAAAACCAGCACAAGGTATCCCAGACGACGGATTCAAATGGAAATATAGAAAACTACTCCTACGACATGACGAACAAAAAGACAACAGTGACGGATAACAACGGAAGGATAAGTACCTACTGGTTCGACTCCTCCATGTATACAATAAGGGAGCAGGACCCGGAAGGGAAATCTTCATACACCGAATACTTCGAAGAAGGCGGCAAGAACAAGTATGGAGATGTAAAATCAGTAACCGACAGGAATGGCAGCAAGACGGAGTATGCATTAGACGGCAGAGGCAATGTAACAAAAATAACCAATCCGGATGGAAGCTTCAAGGAGTATGCCTATGACGACAGCAACAACCTCATAAAAGATATAGATGAGGCCGGAGTACGCACATATTACATATATGATACCGACAAGAAGCTGCTAAAAAAGAAGGTGCAGCCCCTAAACGGTACTGATGAATATACCGAAGCAGCAGATCAGGCAAAGTATGCGATAACAAAATATGAATACTACACCGCAGCAGAAGCACAAGCACAATTCCAAAGCAATGCAAAGGCACTTTTAAAGAGCATTACCGACCCTGAAGGGAATACAACAACCTACACCTATGATGCCGACGGAAACATAAAGACCATGGAAAACCCTGAAGAAAAGACAACCACAAATACCTACAACAGGATCGGACTTAAGACTAGCATCAAGACACCTAAAGGCCATAACACCCAGTATGTATATGATAAGAACGGACTATTAGAAAAGGTAGTACAACAAGGGGGAGAAACAACCAGAACAGTATATGATAAAATGGGCAGAAGGCTGCAGGAAATATCCCCCGACCAGTACGATCCGGCCAGTGATAACCTGGCAAGCCATACTTACAATGACAGTACGACAGGTTACAGGTATGAATACTTCGACAGCGGAGAACTCAAGTCGGTAACCGATCCCGAAGGCAAAACCACAGCCTATACCTATGATACATACGGCAATAAGCTTACAGAGGTCAGGCCGGACGCTTCGGTATTCAGATATGAATATGACATAATGGACCGGCTGAAAAAGGTATACTTTAAAGAAAGCCCGGCTTCATCGGAGCTTTTGATGGCGGAATACTCCTATGCAATAATGGAAGACAAGAAAACCCAGGAGACAGAAACCAGATACCTGAATGATACGGATAAAGCAATCACAGTAAGCATATATGACTATGCCGGAAGACTTGTTGAAAAGCAGTACCCGGACGGCTCGAGGGAAAAGATAGTATACAATCCTAACGGTACGGTAAGCAGTCAATGTGCAAAGGATGGAAGCATAACCTACTATAGGTACGACGGATTGGGAAGATTGGCAGAGCAGTGGAGCCCGTTAGAGGTATCAAACGGAGCAATGCTCTATAGATACACCAAGCTGGAATATGACAAGGCAAACAGAAAGACTACTGAAGAAATAGGAAGGGAAAAGGCAGCACTGTTTGAACTGCCTGCAGGCTTTGCAGTGAAAAGCTATACATATTACAAAGATGGAGCCGTTAAGGCAGTAACAGACAACGAAGGAAGAAAAACGGAATACCAGTATGAAGACGATGGAAACCTCTCAAGAGAAGATGTATATACCGGTGAAAACAGCATGATAACAACAGAGTATGAATACAACCATCTTGAAAAGCTTGAGAAGAAGAAGCTCTACGTAAACAAAGGAGACATATATGGCAATAGCTTTGAAAGCACAGATCCTTTAGTGCTTTTGACAAGCTACACCTACGATAAGAACGGCAACCTTGAAACACAGACAACACCTGATGGTGTTAATACTACCTACACCTATGACAAGCTGAACCGGCAGCTTACCGTCAGTCAGCCGGGAGTGGATGAAAACGATGTACAGACAACAATACAAGGCGCCTTCACATACAACTGGGACGGAAAGCTGCTCACAAAGACAGATGCCGAGGGCAATACAACAACCTATGAATACAATAAACTGGGATACCTCGTCAAAGCTAGAGACCCAAAGGATGGAGTGACAGCCTGTGAATACGACAGGGCAGGGAGAAAAACAATAGAGGTTTCACCGGAAAACTTTGTCGAAGGCAGAAGTTTCAGCGAGATGAACAGGGTAGAGTATGTATATGATGTGATGGGAAGGCTTAAGGGCAAGCTTGACATATATATGGATTCCAAGGGCCAGTGGAGCACCTTGCATACCAAAGCATACGGCTATGATGTAAACGGAAAGGTAGTGAAAGAGCTTGATGCCCTGGGCTATGAAGCCGGATATGGAGACAGCCTTGACGAAAGAATACTTACCGGATACGGCGCAATATATACCTATGACCTTGCAGAAAATACAGTAGCAATACTGGATCCGGTATCAGAACAAAGGGGACTGGCCTTTACCAATAAATATGAGTATGATGTCCTTGGACGTAAGATAAGTGACACCAATGCAAGAGGGGTAGTAACAGAATACCAATATGATGATTCAGGAAATGTTCTAACAGTAAAGCTTAAAAAGAATGCCAATTCACCCGGGAGACAGGTTAAAGCCTATACCTATGATCTGACAGGCAGAAAGCTTACAGAAAAGGACGGAAACGACAATACTACCACCTTTGAATACAATGCACTGGGCAGGGAAAGAAGCATATCCTATCCCGGAGATGCTACAATTGACGGGAATACAATAACCCTGCAGTATGATGCAATAGGCAACCTGAAGCTTAAGAAGGATTCAATGG
The DNA here is from genome assembly GCA_964619815.1 of uncultured Clostridiaceae bacterium. Classification (GTDB taxonomy): domain Bacteria; phylum Bacillota; class Clostridia; order Lutisporales; family Lutisporaceae; genus BRH-c25. Next base: position 34,149 of record CAZUGK010000032.1, read on the forward strand.
GGAATGTCCGGCTAAATGAATATGACAACCAGGGAAGGATAATTACAGTAACAGACCAAAAAGATGATAATACTCAGTCAATTACCATGTCCTACAAATATGACAAGAACGGAAATACACGGTATGCGACAGACGGAAACGGAAGTATAAAGGAAAACATATATGATGAGCTTAACAGGCTTGTAGAGACAAGTTACACAGTGGGAGAAGTGCTTAAGAACACTGTATATGAATATGACAAAAACAGCAACCAAACTATTGTTACTGATTGGCGCGGCAACACCTACGCAAATGTGTATGACCCGCTAAACAGGCTCATAGAAAAGAAAGACCCGTATACATCAGTGCAAAAGCTTGAATACAACAAGAACAGCCAGCAGGTCAAGTCATATGATGCATTGAATAATGTTACACAGTATATGTATGACAGGAATGGAAGGCTCATAAATACCATAGACCCTGAAGGACACATAACCACCCAGACCTACGATGACACAGGCAATATACAGTCAAAGAGTGACGGCAGGGGTATAACCACAGCATACAACTATGATGAATTTAACAGGCTCCTTACAGTTAC
>CAZUGK010000033.1:0-34355 GCA_964619815.1 uncultured Clostridiaceae bacterium
ATGACCAGGCAATATTTATCATAAAATCAATAATAAAAATCAACGTAACTCTAAAAAGTGCTTTTACTGCATCTTTTCTATTTTCACCGGCACACATAACCCTACCTCCGTTATAATTAATTCCTGTTATATTGTGCCGACAGGTGCGCCAGTTTATCCTCAATTTCCGGTGTCAGGAGTCCTTCTTCAAGCCTCCATCCCCAGTTCCTGCCGCCTATTGTGTTTGGAATGTTCATCCTCGCCTCACTGCCGAGACATAAAACATCCTGCATTGGAAATATTGCGGTATTAGCCTTACTGCTTAAGGCATTCTCTATAAGGGTCCAGCACAAAGCTTCCTCCCCAATTTCCCCGGAAATGCTGAAATATTTATACAACCCGGCAATTGCTTTTGGATCTGACTCTTTCGTTTTCAGATACCAGCCTACAGTAGTATCATTATCGTGTGTTCCAGTATAAACTACTGAATTTTCCTCATAGTTATGGGGCAGGAACCTCTCTTCAGACCCTCTTCCGAAGGTAAACTGGAGAATTTTCATCCCCGGAAAATCAAATTCATTTTTCAGTTCTTCAACTTCCCTTGTAATAAAGCCCAAGTCCTCGGCAATAATCGGCATATCACCTTTATAGGCCTTTAAGGTTTGGAAAAGCTTTCTTCCCGGAGCTTTCACCCAGCAGCCGTTCTGCGCTGTCTTTTCTCCCCCGGGAATCTCCCAGTAGCTTTCAAAGCCTCTGAAATGATCTATTCTAATAATATCTACAACCTTAAGCAATAGCTCCAGTCTGTCCCTCCACCAGCTGAACCCGTCCTTTTCCATCTCATCCCACTTATAATGCGGATTTCCCCAGAGCTGGCCAGTTTCACTGAAGTAGTCCGGAGGGACTCCTGCCACCTTGGTAGGGTTTCCTTCTGTATCAAGCTCAAAAAGCGAACGCTGAGACCAGGCATCGCTGCTGTCACAGGATATGAAAATCGGCAAATCACCTATTATCCTTACACCTCTTTTATTGGCATAAGCTTTAAGCTCCAGCCATTGGCTGAAGAACATATATTGAAGAAACCTCTGGTATTCAATTTCATTGGCGAGCTTTTCCTTGTAATGCTGCATCGCTTTTGGCTCCCGGAAAGCAATCTCCTTCTCCCAGAGATTCCATGCAACACCTCCGAAATGCTCCTTCAAAGCCATGAAAAATGAAAACTCCTCAAGCCAGAAATTGTTCTCCTCCAAAAACCTGTCGTAGTCCGGCCTGGCTGCAGCTGTTCTGAATCTTTCAAAGGCCTTCCTGTATAAATCAAACTTGAAGGCTTTTACTCTTCCAAACTCCACAAGCTTGGAATTAAAAGAGGGCAAAGCAACAATATCCTCATGGAACAAAAGCTCATTCTCCATCAGCTTTTCGATACTTATAAGCATGGCGTTTCCTGCAAATGCAGAAAAGCACTGGTAAGGCGATTCCCCGTAGCCCACCGGCCCAAGGGGCAGTATCTGCCACAGCCTCTGCCTGCTTCTAGCCAAAAAATCAACAAATTTGTATGCTTCGTTGCCCAGTTCGCCAATACCATATTTTGAAGGCAGTGAGGTAGGATGCAGTAGTATCCCGCTCTCTCTATCAAACTTCATAAAACAACCCCCAAATGCATATTATGCAAACGCTTGCATAATAATGACCTCCAAAAACTATTTTCTATCTGCTCAAATCCTGCATTCAATTCAGGTGTTGAGCATAATATTATCACAAAGTACTGTAATTTTATCTTTAATACTATAATATATGGATACTATTGTCAATAAGAATAAGCCTGTATGGTTTTAATTATTGGCATCCGACCCTTGGTCACAAAGGAGAAAAATATAATTTGTGCAAACGATTGTACAATATTTGCTTTTAGTATATAATGGGAATAATTAATTCTATTCAGATTTGTCAGGAGGTAATATTGGCTATGAACAATAATCTGCCGGCTGTTGCATATTTTTGTATGGAATATGGCTTGAGTACTGACTTTAAAATGTATGCGGGAGGACTCGGAATACTTGCAGGTGATTACCTGAAAGGGGCGAAAGACTGCAGCCTGCCCGTAATTGGTATCGGCCTCAAATGGAAGCAGGGCTATGTTGACCAGTTGATAGGAAATGACAATAAACCCTTTGATTCATATCATAACTACAATTATGACTTTCTTCTGGACACAGGCATCAAGGTTACGGTAAATATAAGGCAACGGGATGTTGTTTGCAAGGTATGGAAGGTCAATGCATTCGGGAATGCCGATATATATCTTTTGGATACAGACCTTCCCGAAAATGAGGATGCCTGGATAACAGGCCAGCTGTATGGATGGTTCGGCGAGGAAAGAATAGCCCAGGAAATGGTCCTTGGCATTGGCGGCGTAAGGGCCCTGCGGAAGCTGGGTATAAATGCGGATATATATCATTTCAATGAAGGCCATGCTGTACTGGCTGCACTCGAGCTTATCAGAGAAAAGCTGGGCAATGGCATGAGCTTCACTGAAGCCCTGGATGCAACAAGACAACAGGTAGTATTCACGACCCATACCCCAATCAAACAGGGGAATGAAGAGCATTATCTTTCAAGGCTTGAATACATGGGGGCATTTAACGGCCTCACCTCAGAACAGATGATCCATATAGGGGGAGACCCTTTCAATATGACGGTTGCAGCTTTGAGAGTGAGTAAGAAATCAAATGCTGTAGCAGCCCTGCATGCCGAGACAGCCAACAAGATGTGGGAACATATAGATTATCTGAAGCCTATAGTTGGGATTACAAATGCCGTTCATGTACCGACCTGGGTAGATCCGGAGATGCTGGCAGCTGCTGATGGCATTAATAACCTGTGGGATACTCATATGAAAAACAAGAGAAGACTTATTGATTTTGTAAAGGGACGTACAGGAGCTGTACTGGACCCCGATGCATTGCTTGTAGGTTTCTCCAGAAGAGCTGCTCCATATAAAAGAAGCAATTTCATATTCAGCGACGAAAAAGTGATAGGACCGCTGCTGGAAGACAGGAAGTTACAGATAGTGTTTTCTGGCAAAGCTCATCCACTTGATGATGGAGGCAAGCAGATTATAGCTAATCTTGTAGCTATGTCGAAGAAATATCCGAATGCAGTTGTATTCCTGGAAAACTATGATATGGAAATAGGCAAAATGCTTACTAGAGGCTCTGACATATGGCTGAACAATCCCAGAAGACCTAATGAAGCAAGCGGTACCTCAGGTATGAAGGCAGCCATGAATGGTGTACTGAACCTCAGCATATTGGATGGATGGTGGCCTGAAGCCTGCCGGCACGGAGTCAACGGCTGGCAGATAGGGGACGCATTCCAGAGCAGCGATATCGAAGAGCAGGATAGGCATGACCTGCAGTCGCTTTACAAGGTTCTGCTTGATGAAGTGCTGCCCACTTATTACGGGAATAAGGATAAATGGACAGATATGATGAAAAACAGCATTAACTCCACCAGATATGAATTCTCAATGGAGCGGATGCTGAAGGAGTATTACGAAAAGCTGTATAATGCATAAGTAGGAAAATGCGGCATAGCCGCATTTTTAAGTCACTAGTCTCCGGTCGCTAGTCGCTAGACCAGGGTAGGGCTTTGAAGGCTAGGTTAGACTACGAATTACTAGCCATACCTATAAGGAATACCCTAATTCTAGAGACTAGAGACTAGTGTCTAGCGACTAAAAACCATGTTTTATTTGAGACGCATCTTTCATAATATATTCAGTAACTAAATCAGTAAAAAGGATACCATCCAAATGGTCGATTTCATGGCAGAAGCATTTTGCTAAAGCCCCTGTACCCGTCAATATAATTTCTTCGCCGTTTTCATCTAGTGCGTGCACTGTTACTTTTGCAGGCCTTATTAACTTTCCTGACTTATTCGGAATACTCAAACACCCCTCTATAACTTCCTGAGTTCCTTCCTTACTGATGATTTTGGGGTTGACTAGCTTTATAAGTCCTTGTCCCATATCTATTACAACCAATCGCTTTAACAAGCCCACTTGCGGAGCTGCCAAGCCTCCGGCATTTTCTGTATTATACATGGTATCTGCCATATCATTCAGTATTTGTCTTATTTTTTCATCTACCACTTCAACTGCTTTGCTCTTTTTTCGCAGTATTTCATCATCAAATAATCTGATTTGTCTCACTGCCATCTAAATTTCACCTCTGCTTTGCTGTGCCCTTAATTTTTTTCACTTTCTTCAGAAAGAAAAACATCCTCTATGTGGCAATGGAATATTTTAATGGATTAGTGTATTTGATTCCAATCTATATATTTATTGAGCTTATCCACAAAAAGCTGCAGGTATTTGGAATCCAGCTCATCAAACCTGTTTGTTTGCGGGCTGTCTATATCCAGCACTCCATATACTTTTCCGTCCTTGATTATCGGCACCACTATCTCTGAGTTTGAAGCAGAGTCACAGGCTATATGCCCCGGGAACAAATGCACATCCGGCACAAGCTGGGTCTTCATCTCAGCTGCCGCTGTACCGCATACACCCTTACCCGGTTTTATCCTGGTGCAAGCTGTCTTACCTTGAAAAGGACCTAATACCAGCTCTTCTTCCTTCATAAGGTAAAAACCTGACCAATTTATATTATCCAGGTTTGTATACAGCAGTGCTGCTGCATTGGATAAATTGGCAAGCCAGTCAGTCTCACTGGAAAGCAAACCTTCCAATCTTACAAGCATTACTTTATAAAATTTATCCTTATCCAGAGAATTTATCTTACTATTGTCCTGCATCTTCATCCTCCTTATATCCGGTGCAGATTGACATGGGAACCCTGCGCCCGTATCTCTTTTAAATTATTATATAGCAAGAGCGAAAATATGTAAATTAATAAGCATTACAGGATATATTCACAAAGCTATAGGCTATATAACATTCTTTCATCTCCGGATAATATTTCGGGGAATAAAATATGAGAATTTATTCGTTCTGTCGGTTAAAATGTCCCCCTCTATCCGAAAAACATCCTGCAGCAATTTTCCTGTAAGGAGTTCAGAACTACTGCTATGCTTATATACACTCCCTTCCAGCAATGCAAATATTTTATCTGCATATCGTACGGCCTGGTTTAAGTCGTGCAGTACCATGACAATTGTCAACCCCAGCTTTTCATTTAAATCCTTCAACAGCTCCAGGGTTTCCAATTGATAAGAAATATCCAGGAATGTAGTAGGCTCATCCAGAAGCATAATATCAGATTTTTGTGCAAGTGCCATGGCTATCCATGCCCTTTGGCGTTCTCCGCCTGACAAGGTTTCAACATAACGGTGCCGAAGCTCATCCAAACCGGTTTTGTCAATTGCCCAGTCAACAATTTCAAGATCCTTCGCCTTCAGCTTCTTAACGAAACCCAGATGAGGGTATCTTCCATAGCCCACAAGTGTTTCCACAGTAAAATCGCCCGGTACGCTTCTTATCTGCGGCAGCATGGCAAGCCTTCTTGCTATAGCCTTTGTATTCATTTCGCTTATATTTTTACTGTCTAAAAGCACCTTACCCTTTTGCGGCTTCAAGGTCCTTGACAGGACCTTCAGAAGGGTGGATTTCCCCGAGCCGTTAGGCCCTACTATTGCCACGGTTTCCCCTTGCTGTATATCTATATTTACGTTCTTCAGCACGGTTTTCCTGTCGTAGCATAAACAAATATCTTCAGCCTGTAATATCATTGTCCCATACTTCTCCTCTCTCGCAGCAAATATAGGAAAAACGGCGCTCCTAATAGTGCCATAATTATCCCTACGGGTATTTCAACAGGGTCAAGTACCAATCTTGCAATAGTATCACACAGCATAACTACTGTTGACCCAAGAATAGCGGAAGCGGGGAATAGATAACGGTAATCGGAGCCTATAAGCAGCCGTGCAGTATGCGGAACTATAAGCCCCACAAAACCCAAAAGTCCGACTACACTGACAGCACTCCCTGCGAGCAGTGCTGCAAATACAATGAATATCATTCTGGTCCGTTCTACATTAACCCCAAGGCCCGTTGCTATTTCATCCCCAAGCATCAGAATATTGAGCTTTTGAGGAAACAGCAAGGTCAGAATTATTCCGAGGGCTGCATAAGGCCAAAGCATTTGAAAATGCGGCCACGTTCTTGCAGACAGCCCACCGACTAAAAAATCAGCATTACCTATTAAACGTTCCGGATAAAATATCATCAAAGCATCAATTCCCGCTCCTAAAAGGGAAGAAACTGCGACCCCTGCAAGAATTATACGCATTGGCTGCGCTCCATTTTTCCATGCCAGCATATATATGAGTAAGGTCGCAAACAATGCTCCGATAAAAGCTCCGGCAGGTGCAAGATAATAGTAATTCGGAAAGATGATGAGTATTACAAATGCCATAAACCCCGCTCCGGAGGATACTCCTATAATATTAGGAGCGGCCAGGGGGTTACGCATTACCCCCTGTAGTATTGCACCTGAAAGTGACAGGCACATGCCCACCATGCCGGCAATCAGGGTTCTGGGCAGCCTGATATTCCACAGAATCTGATGGCTTACAGTATCCTTTTCCATAAATAATGCCTTGATTACTTCAATGGCCTTAAGATTCAATGAACCTTTTCCTACACTTATTATAAAACTTCCCAAGCATAGGATTGCCAATATAAAAATCAGCAAGATTTTTCTTCTGTGTATTTTGTTATGTCTTGCATTAATTTTTTCTGTTTTGCTCTTAATACCGGGCTCTTTTGACCAGTCCACGCTTTTCAACCCCTTTTACAGCAGCACCACCCCGACTAATAATAGCTGCTGCCTTTAGTTAAATATCTCAGGATACAGAAGCTTAGCAAGCTGCTCATAAGCTTCGGCATACCTTTCGTTTGGCTTGAACAGGAACAAATCCTTCGGAAGGTATATATACCTTCCTTCTTTTACAGCTGTCAGATATCCCCATGCAGGGTTATCCTCTATATCCTTCTTGATTCTTGCCTTAGACTCGGAAACATCTCCCATAGTCTGAGCAAATATGTAATCAGGGTTCTTTTCAACTACTTTTTCCATGCTGAACACTGCCATCTCCTCAGCCTTCAAACCCGGATCATATGCAATGTTAACCGTGCCCAAATCCTGCAGCATATCGCCCACAGTGGAATCAGGCAGCCTGACGCTTACACTTTTTGCAGAACCAAGCAGCAGAAGTACGGATGGTTTTTTATCCGCCGGAACCCTTGAAATTATTGAGTCAACTTTCTTCTTAACCTCCAGGCCGTTTGCCTGATAAAGCTCCTCACGTCCTGTCAAATCCGTAAATGTCTTCAGTATGTTCAAATAGTCTTCAAAATTTTCGTACTCTAAAGCCAAATAAGGAATGTTATTCTTTTCAAACACCGGTATCATTGACACCTGTGATTTTACAGAAGAGTTCAGAATTATCAAATCCGGCTGCAAAGCCAGAATTTTTTCCATATTCGGGCTTGTATAAGACCCAACAGTATCCACAGCCTTTGCTGCTTCCGGAACATCTTCTTTGCTGTCTACTCTTCCGACAACCTTTCCGCCGGCTAAATCCCATAAATCAAGGTATGAAGTATATAAACAAACCACTCTCTTAGGGTTTTTCTTTAAAGTAGCTGTCTTTCCCAAATCATCTACGATAGTTACAGTATCACTTTGGGATTCTATTTTTGTTGATTCCGCTGCAACCGGGATTTCTGCATTATTACAGCCTGCGAGCATAGTGATTGACACGCAAATTATCATTAATAAAGCAATTGTTTTTTTCATTTCACTCTTCCCCTTCACATAAAAGCCTTACCAGCTCATCTAAATTTTTTATTCCTTTTTCTTCGCACTCCCTGAGTATTACAACAGGAGTTATACCCAACTTCTTGCAAGCGTTTATCTTTTCCAGAGTACCGCCCTCTTTGCCGCTGTCCTTCATGACTACGTAATCAGCCTTATAATCCTTGAACATCCGGTAATTCATATTCTCTGATACAGGACCAAGAACAGCGATAATGTCCTCCATTTTGACACCTCTTTGCACACATTCCTGAATACTGAAAACAGAAGGCAATACCCTGTAAACAAAGCGGTTTGTCCCCTTTACCCTTTCAAAATCCCTTATGTTTTTTATGCCTGTGGTAAAAAAAACACAACCCCTTACATTTTCAAGATAGGAAGCGCATTTTTCCATGGATTCGATTAATATGCAGCCCTCAATATCAGCGCTCTTTCTGACAAATCTTATATAAGCCGCACCTGCGGCTGCACTTGCTGCCTTTGCATTTTCTGTAACCTCCAGTGCATAGGGATGAGACATATCTACAACAGTATCAATGGACTTTTCTTTTATAAACTGCACCATCCCGGAATAGTCCATTCTCCCGATTACCGGCTGCAGCTCCTGAAGCACTTCTGCGCCGCTATAGGTCGCTACTGTTACAATAAATTCTTTTTTTCCCCTGAGCCGGCCAACCAGGCTCCTGGCTTCACTGGTTCCGCCTATTATCCATATCAAAGGCAATACCCCCTGGGTGTGATCATCCTGCCATCCTTTATGTAGGTGCTGCTGTTGCCGATGATTACTACAGTCATCATATCTACAAAGTCATAATCAATGGAATCTAAAGTCACTATACGCTTTTCATTTCCTTCTCTCCCTGCATTCTTAACAAGAGCGACAGGGGTTACCGGCTTCTTATATTTCAGAATAATATTTATTGCCTTATTGATATTCTCTTGTCTGCCTTTGCTTTTGGGATTATAGAGAGCTATTACAAAATCAGCACTTGCTGCCATATGCAGCCGCTTTTCAATTACCTCCCACGAGGTCAGTAGGTCACTTAAGCTAATAGTGCAAAAATCATGCATTATCGGAGCTCCTGACTCTGCAGCAGCACAGAAAGAGGAAGTGACTCCGGGGATTACTTCAACCTCTATCCCTTCTGCCAGCTCCAGCACCGGCCCAGCCATTCCATAAAGCCCCGGATCACCGGTGCTTATAATGCATGTTTCAAAACCTTTCCTGGCTTCTTCAAGGGCTATTCTGCACCTTTCCATTTCACCCTTCATACCCGTCTTTATTATCTTTTTCCCAGCTATCATATCCTTTATCAAATCCATGTAAAACGTATACCCGACAATCACATCACATCTTTTAATCGTTTCCAATGCTTTAAGAGTCATATTCTCTTTACCGCCAGGGCCGATGCCTACAACATAAACCTTTGCCATCTTATTCCTCCTTGGACACAGCAATTGTTATCCCATTTACAATAGTTTTTGGTATAATCAGCCTTCCGCCTAAAAGATGAGCACAGGGCTCGCACACTGATGACACTCCGATTTTGGACTTTACAAAATCGCTGGGAGTAAACAGGCTATCTATTTTTTCAATACTCTCCCTGTCAAATATCCTCATACTGCAGCCAAGCTCCTTGCAGGCTTCAATAATTCCTGCCTCATCTCTTTTTATGTCCGCTGTTGCTACAGCCTTTATGCTTTTAATGCTTAAATCAAAGCTATCAAATACCTGGTCTATGGCTTCCAATATATCTTCTTTTGTTTTACCCCTCCTGCAGCCAATTCCGATATTGATATTCCGGGGGCGCAAAATACAGCAGGGCATATCATTCGATATCCTGAGCCTTGAGCTCACAATTACAACAGCTTCATAATCGATGTCAGATATATTGTCATAGCCTAATTTAAGCTTGACTTCAGATTCCAGCTTTATTTTCTTATTGTCTATCATCATGGCCGTGATTTTTTTTGCAGCCTCCAGGCTCTCTATAAACAGACCATTGGTTTTGGCAAACGTATCAATTGCTTCAATAGCTCTTCCGTCTGAAGCAGTTGTTATTACCGGCTGACATTCCAGAATCCCTGAAAGCTTCAAGGCCAGCTCATTCGCTCCCCCCAAATGCCCGGATACCAGGCTTATTGAAAACCTCCCCAGGTCATCTATCACAACAATTGCAGGATCAACCGCCTTATGCACAAGAAAAGGGGCAGACAGCCTGACGGCTATCCCTACGGAGGATATAAACAATATGTACCTGTATCGGCTGAAGATACTGTCAAGCTTCGGCTTATAACCGTGCTTGTCAAATATATCAACCTGAAAGCTGCCATTGCTTTTAAGCTTCTCAGCCAGCTCAAGTCCGGAAGCCGTAAAGGCTATACAGGCCAGCTTCATTTGCTTCCCTCCCTGAAAGCATGGCTGAAATCAGGGTGATATAAAAGGGACCTCTCATAATCACCTTCAATAAACCCGCCTACCAGGATCTGTGAAAAATTGCTGATACCTTCCTTTCTCACCTTTTCGGCTATATCCCGAAGCGTTCCACAGATTATTCTCTGCTCAGGCCAGGTAGCCTTGTAAACGACTGCCACCGGGACATCGCAGCTTTCATAGCCCTTTGCAAGCTTTTCAACCACCCTGTCGATTTCCTGTACCGAAAGGAAAATAGCCATGGAGCATTTATGGGAAGCCAAAAGCTCCAGGTTCTCAAGCTCCGGAACAGGTGTCTTGCCTTCCATTCTTGTTATTATTACTGTCTGGCTTACACCCGGCAGGGTAAACTCTCTTTTTATAGCCGCACAACTGGCCGTAAATGAACTTACTCCCGGTATGACTTCATATGAAATGCCATGCTCTGCCAGGCAATCCATCTGCTCTCTTATAGCGCCGTAAATAGTCGGATCACCTGTATGAAGCCTTGCAGTTGTCTTTCCTTCAGTTTCCGCCTTCAGCATAACCTCAGTGACTTCTTCCAAAGTCATTAAGGCACTATTATATGCCTTTGCTTCCTGTTTGCAAAACTTCAAATGTGCATCCCAGACCAGAGATCCGGCATAAATTACAACATCGGCTGCCTCCAGAATTTTTCTGCCCTTTACCGTTATTAAATCAACATCTCCCGGACCTGCTCCTATGAAATATATCATTTTATGACCTCCAATACGTTTACGCGAAAAACATTAAAAGTTATTATTCAAATTTCACGTAAACGTTTCATTAATTTTATCGAATTCGCACCATACCCAATATTATTTCTTACGTGCGTTCGATCTCGCAAATATCAGGGACATGTAATCATTGTCCTCCAGCATTTCCTGCTTGTTATAAATCACTTTCTGCGTTTGTTGAGTACACCTTTTTACATATGAATATTTGAAGTTGTGCTGCTCCAGTTTGCTTATTATACTCTCTTTATTCTTATTGACTTTCAAAATACAGACTGTATCAACCCTTTCAAGTATTTCCCCGCTAATATCACCGTCAGCCAGATAAAAGCTTTCATCCCTGAGTGCAATTGGAAGCCCCAGTACGGAAGCTGCCGCGTTGAAGGATGTTATTCCCGGTATTGCTTCAACTGCAATTTTCATGTCAGAAAGCTCCTTCATCAAATACAGGAAAGTGCTGTATGTCATCGGATCTCCCAGGGTAAGAAATACGCCTGCATCATCATCCCCCAGGACCTCATTTATTGTTTGTGCCGCATGCCTGTAGCGCAGTCGGTTGTTTTCCTTCATAGGAAAGCTTAGTTCGATTACTTTCTTATCCTTTATATACTCCTGGGCAATTGTACCCGCAAGGCTCTCACCCTTGCTTTCCGGTATAAAAACATAGTCACAGGTCCTGATAAGCCTGTATGCTTTCAGAGTAAGAAGCTCCTTATCCCCTGGCCCTATGCCTACTCCAGATATCATTTTCATTGCTTTTTCCCCTTTATAAGAAAAATTGGATTGTTTGCCTTCATAAGCCCCATCCCTTCAATAACCGAGGATTGTATGAGCCTTACTTCAAGCTCAGAATATTTCTTTTTTTTCAATATTCTTTTCAGCTCTACCATATTGTCAGGAACGATGAAGCTTGCCGCCAGTATGCCGCCGGCTGAAAGCTTCTTATCTGTTTCATTTACAATTTGAGCAAGCTTTCCTCCGCTTCCGCCTATAAAGCACTTATTGAAGCTGTTAATTGAGTCCAGCGCACCTGGAGCTGTACCGTGAATAATGCCTATCTCTGCACAGTGCTTTTCAGCATTTTTTCTTATCAGCTCTATCCCTTCCCGCTCCTTCTCTATTGCATGCACCTTTGCTCCAAGAAGCGCAGCCTGCACCGACAACGAGCCTGTTCCTGCGCCTATATCCAGAAATATGTCACCTTCGTTAATGTCCAGCAGCGCCATTGTTAAAACCCTTGTATCAAACTTTGACATAGGAATAGTCCCTCTTATGAATTCCTCATCCCTAACCCACTTCATTTTCTATCACCACCAGTGCTAATGGGCTTATATCCTCTATTCCTTCGCCTATTCTCTTTTCTACTATAAGCTCGTCATCATAGGATAAGTTAAAGCCCGCATATATTTTTCCTCTTATACCATTCTCATGAAGGTAGTAAGATATATAACCCGGAGTATGTTTACTATCAGCAAGAACTATAGCCTCTCTACAGCATTTGATACTCTCGATGCCGGCTTCTCTTCCATGAAAGCTTATAAGTGCTGCAGTCTGCCAGCTTTTTTTCAGCTTTGCCATCATGTATTGGATAGAAGAAAGTCCTGGCACTACTTCATCTATATTGACCCCCTTCTTCTGAAGGAAATCCAATATCCCATAAAAGCATGGATCGCCTGAGGCCAGAATAACAGTACCAAAGCTCTCATCCAACAAGCCAAGTACTTCATCCACCTTATCTGCTACATAAATGTCTGTCCTTATCTCTTCAGCTGTTTTGGCAATTCTTCCGAAGGCTATGACTCTATCCGCTGCCTTTATTCTCTCTATGGCTTCCAAAGTTATATGCTTCAAGCTCCCGGGCCCCATGCCCACAAGTCTAACCATTGCTACCTCCAATACGTTTCGCGAAAATCATTGAATATTTCCATTCAAATGGAGCGTAAACGTTTCCTTGATTGTTATTGAATTCGCACCATACCTGACATAACAGCTTAAGTGCGTTCAATATAAAATTCCATAATCCATTGAGTACATTATTACTTTGATTCTAAGTTCGCTTTGCTTAAGATATCTTCGAATCCTGTCTTCACAGCCTTTTACCATAGCTGCGAATACTTTTTCATTTTCTGTTTCAATTATCAGCTTAACCGCTTCCTCTGAGGTTTTGCAGCGGTTGACACTTTCCAGCAGCTCCCGGGGTGCTCCGCTTAATGCAAGATAATATACGAAAGCCTCGATGCGCACATCGCATATTTTACTGTGAGTATTGAAAGCACCTATGGAAAGCTTGCACAGCTTGCCGATATGCCCTACCAGGGTGATGCTCTTAAAGCCCTTCTCGTCGGCGTATAACAGTGCATCTCCGATGAAGTTGGATATCTTTACTCCTTTTCCCCTTAGCTTCAAATCCTCCACCGTTTTTTCTCCGTAGTTGCCCGGAAACAGGATAAGCTCATTCTCTCCGCTTTCATATGCCGAATCAATTTCGAGATATATGGTTTTTTTCAGGGCATCCTCTGACATCGGCTCAACAATTCCCGATGTTCCGATTATTGATATACCTCCTTCAATGCCAATATTCGCATTAAAGGTCCTTCTTGCTATTTCAGCACCCCCGGGAACATATATCACCACATCAAAACCATTCGGTGAAAGCCTGACCAGCTCATCCTTTATCATCCTCCTTGGAACAGGGTTTATAGCAGCCTGCCCCACTTCTCCCCAGAAGCCCTTGCGGGTAATTGTGCCTATTCCTTCCCCGCCATCAATGTTTACTATCCCGTCGTCACGTTTGCTTACCCATGCGTATATTTCAAGCTTATCCGTAACGTCAGGGTCATCTCCCGCATCCTTGACAATACAGCAGCTTGCACATTTTTCTTCAATGCAGGGCTTGCATACTTGAAGCTTTAGTTTTATCCCTGCAGGAGTATCAATATCAATGTATTCAAGCTTCTCACCGGAAAGCAGCATATATGCTGCTGCCTTTGCGGCTGCGGCGGCACAGCTTCCGGTTGTATAGCCGCACCTTAACCTTTTTCCGTTTTTAATAACAAAAATATCATCCAACTCTGCCCACCGCCATGTAAATCAAAGCATTCATAATTGCAGCCGCTACATTGCTGCCCCCTTTTGTCCCTACCGTAGTGATTGAAGGTATGTCAAAGCCTCTTATATACTCCTTGGATTCTGCCGCTCCTACAAAGCCTACTGGTACTCCGACAATAAGCTTGGGAGCAGCCTTGCCGTCCTTTATCAGCTCACCTATTCTGAAAAGTGCAGTAGGTGCATTACCGACAACGAATATATCCACACCTGCTTCAGCAGCATAATCCATGGCTGCCATTGAACGTGTCACCTGCTTCTCTTCAGCAAGTCTGTAAATTTTCTCATCGCTTATATAACAGTCTATTGTGCAGCCTGCCGCTTCCAGACTCCTTTTGTTTATACCGGAAAAAGCCATTTTGGTGTCCGTCACTATTCTGCAGCCTGATTGAGCCTTTTTTAATTTCTACAATGTTCTGGTAGTCAAAGTCTCCTGTGGTATGTATGGTCCGCTTTATTATATTCATTTCCTGCTCATCGAAGCTTTTAGTGCTCACGCCCTGTCCAATGATTTCCATGCTTTTTGCCTCAATAGCCCCGGGGTTTTTTATATACATGACAATTCACCACTAGCTCTCTCTTTTAAAATATCAACTAAAGCTTCATGGTACCCGATAGGCTGTGCCATCGATATTTTCAGATCAGGGCGCTTATTTTTTTCCATCAGAAGGATTTCAGGTATATCCTCTCTGATATGTATTCCACTGTAAAGGAAATATGGAAGTACAATGATTTCTTTAATACCCCTTGAATACAACTTATCAACAGTCTCCGGGATAAGGGGTTCGGATATTTCCATAAAACAGCCCTCTACCGACCTTCCCATACTTGCCTTGAGCTGCTCAACAATTTTATAAAATGCAGCCCTGGCATCCTCTGACCTGCTTCCGTGTCCGACAACAATTATACCCTTCACTTTTCTTACTCCTCTCAATGCTATCCAAAATATTCTTCAATATATTCATATTGCCAACAAAGCTTATATGCGGATAACCTCCATAGGTATTTTTATATAAATGCCCGCCTTCCCATTTGTTGCTACCCATTGTTTTTGCAATTCTAAACACTGTACTGCTTTTTACCTCTGTAACAGACTTGTGAAATTCATGGGCAGTTACCCTTTCCCCTTTCTTCCCCAGCATGCAGTCGGTTTTCAGCTCCATATCCACATATCCGAAATTCTGCAGCTTACCGGTCAGCTTGCTCTGGCCTTCAAATACACCTACCATGGCTTCTCCATCGATGAAATCAGTAAGATACATGAAGCCCCCGCATTCCGCATAAATATATCCGCCTTGATTGCCGTATTTCTTTATGGAGTCAAGCATAGCTTTGTTCCTTGCCAGTTCTTCCTTAAAAACCTCAGGATATCCCCCTCCCAGATAAAGCAGGTCACATGGAGGCAGGCTTTCATCCTCCAAAGGTGAGAAGTATGTTACATCGCAGGCATTTTCCAGGATTCTCAGGTTTTCACCGTAGTAGAAGGAGAACGCCTTATCCTTTGCAATGGCGACTTTTATATCATATTTTCCAATTTCCGGCGCTTTGCCTGTTTTGACATCTGTCATCAACTCCATAATTCCGTCAAGGTCAATATTGGCGCTTACTATTTTTGAAAGCTCTTCAATTTGGCAGTCTATATCTTCAACCTCCATACTCTG
Organism: uncultured Clostridiaceae bacterium; assembly: GCA_964619815.1. Taxonomy (GTDB): domain Bacteria; phylum Bacillota; class Clostridia; order Lutisporales; family Lutisporaceae; genus BRH-c25. The sequence goes on from CAZUGK010000033.1 coordinate 15,752, forward strand.
GATCAATCCAAGATGGCGGCTTTTAAGCCCTACTGCATCCACTTTCGGTAAGAAGCCCAATGCTCTAAGCCCGGTATGCTTCTCCAAAGCCTCTTTAAGCATTTCATAGTATTTCTCGTTAATGCTATTGAATATCACGGCTTTAATGCTTGAAGCTTCAAATTCAGCCATTCCTTTTATCTTAGGTATTGCCGAGAACATCTCCCCTTTCGGGGTATACACCAGTATGGAATTAATGCCTAATTCCTTTGAAATATCATAGCTGGAGTTTATGCTCGTATTATAAATTCCATCGAAATAGCCCATGGCGCCCTCTACAATGCAGTAATCAGCAGCAAGCATTGAAAATGCGTACATGATACCCTCTTTCCCCATGAGGTGCATATCCAGGTTCCCGGTTTTGCCTTTGCAGGCTTCTCCAAGAAAGGCTCCGTCTATATAATCAGGACCTGTCTTGAATGCACAGACATCATACCCCATATTTCTCATTACCCTGAGAATGCCCATGGTTAACGTTGTCTTCCCGCTGCCGCTTGAGGGCGCAGTTATCATAATCGATTTCATGTCCTATGCTCCTTATGCTGTAAGTTTGCAAAAAAATATTGGAACCTCAAAAAGAGGTTCCAATCCATATGTTATAAAAGTAATTACAATACACTTCTATACGCATCTATCTTTCCCTCCGAAAGAATCTGCAGATATCAGGCAGGTCTCCTGGCTTAGCTTCAATTTACTCCCTGTACCTTCCCGATTTTATTCAGTGGCTGCAAGTATTTACTTGCATACAGGTTTCATCAGCTTCACAGTAACGGTGGGCTGCAGCGGATTTTAACCGCTTTCCCTTTTCATCCTATACGGACACCTGATACTAAATATTAAGTTTTCTGCGTTGATTATAGCATGTGCCTGTTAATAAGTCAAACCATAGCAATTAAAAATATTCTAGCCGTCTCAGCTTTTGCTCATCTTTTTTAACAAGGCTTTGCTTTTTATAATTGCTTTTCGGCCTGAACCCTTAAGTGGATTTTCAGGTATGTTGAGCTCTGTAGTACCAAGTCCACCCCTTTTTTTTATAATATTAAGGATTTTGCTGCATTTTTCTTCCTCGATGAACTTTCCCACAGTAGCTCACTCCTTTAATACAATATCATTTCATTATATTAAAGTGTTGCCTAAAATGTTAAAAATAAAAGAAGTATGGAAAAATCCATACTTCAAAGTGTAAAATTTATCAGGCGTTTTCCTTTGTGGATATAGCCTTTAAAACTTCTTTGCTGTGCTTTATTGTTTTATAGCCTGAATCATCCCTGTGTTGAGGTGCATTCAATACAGTATTACCCAAGCCGCCTCTTTTTGAAACTTCATTTACAATTTTACTACAACTTCTTGCACTGAATCCTCTTATGCCTGTCATTGCAGCTACCCCCTTATTTATATCTTTATTTTACATCAAATGGTTAATTATTGCAATATCAATTATTCTCCGTTTTCCCCGCATGTATATTGAGTATCAACGCTTGAACAGGACAAACCCTTTAGAGCTTGTATTTCTTTATTCAGTTTTTCTATTTCCATACCCTGTAAAAATGTGAATAAATAGCTTTCAAATTGTGTTAATATGTTTACTATATCGTAGCCATCTTCAAGAACTATATGTTTCCTTTGCTCAAGTACAATCAGTATCTTATTGGTAGTCTCATCTTCATCATCTCCAAATGGTATTCTTACAGTATATGGAATGAAGAGAATCTCTCTTGGGTAAAACCATGTATCCGTATTCTTTGAACAGATAGATGCAGCATTATTCTCCAGTTCGTATTGCAGCTCGTAAAATGCTTTGGCCTTTACTCTATATATTTTGCGTATTTCCTCCTGCACTTTTTTATCCATTGGATTAGAGTAAACTTTTATTCTAATATCCAGATTCTGATACTCTTCGTAACCTTCTTCTTTCCCCGGCGTATTCATGTATGTAATATAGCTTTGCAAGAACTTTTCAATAAAAGACGCATATTGTTCGATATTATTTTTTTCATCCTGGTTGTTTTTAATAAACTCTTCTGCACTTCGCGCCATTTTGAATTTTACATACATCTTCTTTAATAAAATATCGGACAAATCTCCCAATTCGGAAATACTTTCTTTTGTCTCCTCCGCAAAAGTTCCTTCAACTGCTCCCACTTTAAATCCTGAAACGAATATAGTCCTTATAACAAAGAGGTCTACTAGTATTGCAAAAGCCAGCACAACCAGAAAATAGATCAGAATATCCCATACTTCCTGTATTATGCCTAGTCCTGTATATAGCCGGGTCTTTTCTGTAACAGAAGGCATGTACCACCAGTTAATAGCAAAAGAATATACTAAGAAAGAAACAGCATACCATATCTTTCTTACCTTCCAAATGTCTCTCTTTCCTTCACTTTGGAAATAGCAAAAATATACTGAATACAAAAATATTATCACTGCAGCAACAGTAATAAACCAGTATCTCATTGCTTAAGCATTCCCCCTCTCGACTTATACACCTAAATATTACCATATCAAGCCAAAATATGGTAGTGATTATTATAAACTAAGTAAGGTTTGGCATCCATACTAGATAACTTTCTTTTCAAAACTTATATTTTGACATCCCTTAAGCTTTGTGCTATTTTTAATGCATCACTATCAGAACATATGATTTTAAATTCACATAGGAGGAATTATGAATAAGCTTGATAGAGATTTCTATCTAAGAAATACATTAGTTGTAGCAAAGGACTTGCTGGGAAAGCACCTGGTACACGAAACTCAGGATTACAGGATAGTTGGAAGGATTGTAGAGACAGAGGCTTACATAGGTCCGGAGGATAAAGGCAGTCATTCCTATGGAGGAAGAAGAACCAACCGAAATGAAGTAATGTATCATATAGGCGGTACTTCATATGTTTATCTCATTTACGGTATGTATTACTGCTTTAATGTGGTCACCGAGCAGATAGATAAGCCGGCCGCAGTATTGGTAAGAGCTGTTGAGCCTGTTGAAGGGAAAGAACATATGTCTCATATGAGATATGATACGGACTTTTCATCCTTATCCTCCAGGCAGAAGCTGGGCCTTTGCAATGGACCGGGAAAGCTGTGCATGGCCATGGGTATAGGGAAGGCTGAAAACGGGCTTGATCTTTGCAGCAGCAAACTATATATCTGTGATGCAGGAGATGATTCCTTCAATATAAAGACCTCCCCGAGAATCAACATAGACTATGCAGGGGAATACGCTCATAAGCCCTGGAGGTTCTTTATAGAGGGAAATAGATATGTGTCTGGAAAATGAAGGTTACGGGTAACACGGATCACACGGAAAACCACGGAATACACGGCGGGAAATATTCTTAACCATTGATAATTATCGACAATAAAGCAAGTATTTAAATTAGCTTATATAGCAATATTAAATATAATAAATAACCGTGTCATGCCGTGCCATGGAACATCCGTGACTTCCGTGTTACCCGTACCTACACCCGTAAGGAATACCCGAGCATTCCTCGTATCTCGCGTCTTTTATTAGACAGCTTTTGGTTTTCGTCTTTTTGCGAAGGCCAGTATCCCTCCCATTGCTATTGAGAGGAAGGATGCCATAAGCACCCTGTATTCAGGCGGCAGCATGAAGGTTATCGTATGGGCAGGAATCCAGAATATAGGGATGGTTCTTATTACTACAAAGCTAATAAAGCCGTAGAAATCTATTTTCCCTACTACTTCTCTCAGCTTTATTTTCATCATTTTTGAAAGCTTCCCCTCTCCCAGGTCAATAAAGGTATCAGTCACCCTGTGGAAAAGCATAAAGGTCGGTCCGAATATAAGATTCATGAATGCGCTTGTGAAAAATGCGAAGAGTAATTGATCAGCACCCTTATTCCAAGGTATGGCCGGAAGCAGTGCTTTATTCATGGAGCCTGATACACCATTTGCAAATATGTCAAATACTATTACAAAGGACACGCCCAGCAGTCCCCATACAAATGTCCTGTATTGCAGCCCTACGGGCTTCTTCCATTCACCGGAAGCTATTCTGAGTGCCATAAGCTCACCCATTGTAGCGAGGATTGCCACTTTAATGAAACCCATCAGATAAGGATGCGCTTTTGTTGCTGCTACAAAAACAGTATGAGTAGCCGGATACAATAATATAAAAGCAACTGTAAAAAGGATGCCGAACCAGAAAATAAAGCATAAATAATCGGTAAAATTACTACTTTTCTTCAATACAAGCCCCCCAATTAAGAATTTTTAAGCAATATAAATTATACCATCAATCACCAACCTCAATAAATAAAATTCCATCAATTTTTGATAAACGATCCAGAAGCTCCGTGCTTACTTCCTCTCTCGCGTTGTTTATCCTTACTTTTATCAATATTGAAGTCTCATCCGATACCTCCATGGAAATGTCGCAGATCTGCAGATTGCATTTTCCCAATTCCGTACCTATCCTGCCTATCTGCCCCGGTTTATCAAGGGATTTTATCTTCAGCAGCGTGCTTTTCCTGCTGCTGTACATGCGGAATTCAAATCTTGAAAAGACCACAAGGGTTACAAGCACAAGAATTGTGGCAAATATAGCCCCGGTATAGAAGCCCAAACCTACAGCAAGCCCGATGCAGGCAACTGACCAAAGGCTGGCCGCTGTTGTCAGCCCTTTGACAGTAACACCTTCCTTCAGTATCGTACCTGCCCCAAGAAAGCCTATACCACTGATTACCTGAGCCCCCAGGCGTGACGGATCAATGTTGGCGTAATTCTTATACTTATCAAAGATAAAAATGTTGCACAGCATGACCAGGGCAGCACCCGCACAAACAAGTATATGGGTCCTGAAGCCCGCAGGATGCCTGTTCCGTTCCCTTTCAATACCGATGAGCCCGCCAAGCAGGCAGGCAAGTGTGAGCCTTATAAGCAATTCCAAATTATCAGGCATAAATTTCTACCCCTCTCTGATACAATATCCAAGCATCATACATTATTCGACTTATCCCTGTGCATTCCTGTTGATAAAATATAATCCATTGGAATATAATATACTTAATGCTAAAATTTTATTATAAAATAATTATATAGATTTGTGAAGACAGGAGCCAGATCAATGAACAGCGAAATAATAGAAAGTTATTTTATTTCAAACAACAAGGTTATGCCGGTGTCAGAGGCAAAAATTCCTCCTGCAAGCTCTTCCAGGACGATTTATGAGGTTATTAGAGTAATGTCGGGAGTTCCTCTTTTCCTGGAAAGGCATATGGAAAGGCTGGAGGCTTCAGCCAAGCTTATGGGGTATACTTTGGGGCCGGTAGCCGGTAAAGTTGAAAGCAGTATCCATGAACTGATTAAAGTAAACGGCAGCCCCAACAAAAATATTAAAATAATAGTGTACAACCTGGATAACAGCACCCCTGAGCATATGGCATATTTCATACACAGCAGCTACCCAACCCCCGAGGAATATAGAAGGGGAGTTCAATCCATACTTCTTAAGGAAGAAAGGTCTAATCCTAATGCAAAGGTTGTGAATTCCAGCTTTAAAGAGAGGGTCGCTGCAGCTTTAACTCAGACAAAGGCTTATGAAGCCCTGCTTGTAAACAGCGAAAATGAAATTACTGAGGGGAGCCGCTCCAATGTGTTCTTTGTCAGGAACGGAACTGTCATTACAGCTCCTAAGGGCAATGTACTAATAGGGATAACCCGTGTAAGCGTCTTTGAGCTCTGCAAAAAGCTGGGTATTGAAATTATAGAAAAGCCTATCGCTGTTTCGATGCTAAGAGATATGGAGGGTTTATTCATGACAGGAACCTCCCCCAAGCTTCTTCCAATCAGAACTATTGATGATATGAGCTTCAGTTCTGCTGATAATTCCATAATCAAAATACTTATGAAGAGCTATGATAATATGCTGGCGGAATATGTTAAGAATAACAAAAAGGAAGAGTGAAATGAAAGTTCACCCTTCCTTTTTACTACCTTTTCAGCTTTAAAACGTCTTTTGTCTTTTTTACTATATCTGCTGCTGTTAATCCATACATTTCCAATAACTTATCCGGCTTGCCGGATTTCCCGAACTTATCCTGCACGCCTAATCTCAGCATGGGCACAGGATAACGCTCTGTAAGCACCTCTGCCACTGCGCTTCCGAGTCCGCCTATTATGTTGTGCTCCTCTGCTGTTACAATAGCACCGGTTTCCTGGGCTGCTTTTACAATTATATCTGCATCAATAGGTTTTATTGTATGAATATCAACTACTCTTGCACTTATTCCTTCCTGTTGAAGCAAAGTCTTCGCTTCCAGTGCTGCATGCACCATAAGCCCGGTAGCAATAATCGTTGCATCATTTCCTTTAGAAAGTGTAATGCCTTTGCCTAGCTCAAACTTATAATTGTTTTCATCATATATTACCGGAACACCCAGTCTGCCAAGTCTCAGGTATACAGGTCCGTCGTGTTCTATTGCAGCCTTCACTGCATATCTGGTTTCCACTGCATCTGCAGGGCTTATTACTGTCATGTTGGGCAGTGCCCTCATGATGGCAATGTCTTCAATAGCCTGATGTGACGCTCCGTCTTCACCCACTGTTAAACCGGCATGGGTTGCACCGATCTTTACATTTAGTTTTGGATAACAAATTGAATTTCTTACCTGTTCAAAAGCCCTGCCTGCTGCAAACATAGCAAAGGTGCTTGCAAAAGCAACCTTGCCGCAGGAAGCCATTCCTGCCGCTGTAGCCATCATATTGCCTTCAGCTATACCCATATTGAAAAACCTTTCAGGATACTTTTTCTTAAAGGTATCTGTCTTTGTGGATTTCGACAAATCCGCATCGAAAACTACTATCCTGCTGTCTGCGCCAAACTCCGCAAGTGCACTTCCATACGCTTCTCTTGTAGCTATTTTATCTGCCATGCTATTCTACCTCCAACTCTGCCAGGACTTTATCCAGCTCTTCTATTGCCTGGTCTCTTTGTTCCTTGTTAGGGGCAGAACCATGCCAGCCTGCCTGATTTTCCATAAAAGAAACACCTTTTCCCTTGATTGTATTGGCAACTATAATTGTTGGCTTTCCTTTTGTATTCTTTGCCTGATTTATTGCCTCTATTATTTTTTCAATGTCATGACCGTCTACCTTGAGTACATTCCACCCAAAGGCTTCAAATTTGCCAGCTACAGGCTCTGGGGACATTACGTCGGTAATTTTGCCGTCAATCTGGAGCCCATTATAGTCCAGGAATGCTGTCAAATTATCCAGCTTGTAGTGAGCGGCAGCCATTGAAGCTTCCCAAACCTGGCCTTCCTGAAGCTCTCCGTCGCCTAATATTGCATAAACCCTGTAATCCTTCCTGTCCAGCTTGCCTGCCATAGCCATACCTACAGCTGCTGAAATACCCTGGCCTAAAGATCCTGTGGACATGTCCACTCCCGGTACATATCTCATGCTGGGATGCCCTTCAAGATAGCTGTCAGCTTTTCTGAAGGTAAGCAAATCTTCTTTGGGGAAAAAGCCTTTTTCTGCCAAAACTGCATATAAAGCAGGTGAACAATGGCCCTTGGACAAAACAAACCTATCCCTGTCTCCCCACAAAGGCTTCTTGGGGTCAACCCGCATTTCTGCAAAATATAATGTTGTTAAAATATCAGTACAGGAAAGGGATCCGCCCGGATGCCCTGATGCGGCGCTGTATACTTCATCAATAATGTGCTTTCTTACTTTAGCCGCATATTTTTTTAATTCTTTAATGTCAACTTTACTCATTTACTGCCTCCCTAACTATTTTGAAATTTTCTATCAGTTTTCTTTTTAATAGATTGTCCACCGTATTAATAAATAATCCTCACACCATACTTTTCTGCTGTCTTTCATTACCCATGAATCCACTTTGTACCGCTACAGTCAGATAACCAAATCTCGCGTTAGCTTATGAATAATCTTCTTACCTCATTTATATCAGGCATGGCGGGTATTGCGCCTTTTTTTGTTGTAGCCAAGGCCCCTGCTGCATTGGCAAACCTTACAATTGCTTCAAAACCTGCCGCATCAAGTTTACTGATATTTTCCCAACCAATACTCAGTATTTTGTACAATGCTGCTCCAAGAAATGCATCTCCTGCTCCGGTGGTATCGACAGTATCCACTTTGAAGCCGTCAACTTTTCCAAAACCGCCGCTATACCTGTAAAAGCATCCCTTTCCGCCCATCGTGACAAATATTACGCTGACTCCGGACCGGCATAATTGCTCTGTACCCTTTTCCAGATCAGCCGTGCCGGTGATGAACTCCAGTTCCTCCTCCGACACCTTAAGTATATCGGCATAGCCAAGACCTTCTATTATGGCACTCTTTGCTTCATCCAGGCTTCTCCAGAGTGAAGGACGGAGGTTCGGATCATATGAAATGATAATATGATTTTCCTTTGCATGTTTTAGCGCTGACATGGTTGCACTTCTGCTGGGCTCATCTGTCATAGAAAGAGAACCGAAATGGAATATCTTAGTATTTCCTATTAATTCATAATCGACATCCTGAGCAGTGAGCATAATATCAGCGCCAGAGTCTCTATAAAAGCTAAAGGATCTGTCCCCTGCCTCATTCAAATGTACAAAGGCCAGGGTTGTTTTTGCTTGGTCGGTTAGTTTCAGTCCTCTTGTACATACACCACATTTATCGAGGGTGTCTTTAAGGAACATTCCGAACTGGTCGTTCCCTACCATACCGATAAGAGCAGTAGAACAGCCCATACGCGTAGAAGCAACCAGCACATTGGCAGGTGCGCCTCCCGGATTCCTCTCAAATACCCCTTTTACTCCCTCAGGTGATGCAAAGGGTGTAAAATCAATCAAAAGCTCGCCCAAAGCGGTAATATCAAACATGTTATCTCCCTCCAAGCTATATACATGCTTTTTTAAGCAATCTATACCATAGATTATACATGAAACCTGCTATAAATGACAATGTCGATATTATTTATATCCAAGCACCTGTTCTTTGGATATCCAGCATTCCTTCGACAGCACAAATCTCTTCCCGGGCTTTCTATTTTTTCTCTGAAATGCCAATCTCAGTATATTCTCCCACAGTGACCAAAGAAATCTTTTTATGGTACTGCTTATGTCCAGAACCGTAAAGCCCTGTCTGGCTGCTATTTCATAAAATACAGTTATTCCGAATACTGCCCTGATATTTGAATACTGTTCCTCCATAAGACAGTTTCGCAGTGCAAGAAGCTCACTCTTTAACAGCCTTATCAGGCTGGTATAGGATGTATCCAGTGCCTTCAGACCTTTATTGTCCAAGTGCAGCTCGGCAATCCAGTCACCTTTGCTGATTACAGTTCCATCTGTCAGCTTGATTTGTGGTCCTCTATATTTATATTGACTAATATACATGAAATTGGTATTACTATGGGGTATATGCTTCCAGCCGGCACCTTTGACTATAGTTGAATCAATTTTGTATAAAAAAGAACTGATAATTCTATTCATTTTTTCCTCCAAGCTTCACTGCAAATCCTTCGCAAGAATAAACCTGTAGCCTTTTTCCTTAAGAGCAGGTATTGCTGTTTCCAAGGCTTCTATGGTCCTTCCCGGCGCACCCTCGGCACCTCTGCCGTCATGAAGCAGTATGATATCCCCCGGTTTGACCTTGTCAATCAGCCTTTTCCTAATAAAGCCTACTGTTGTATATTTGCTCCAGTCCAATGCATGAATGGACCAGAGAACTATTTTGCAACTGCACAACTTTGCATAGTGGTATGTCATCAGGTTGAAAATTCCCCATGGCGGTCTGAACAAGTTTACTTTGACTTCAAGTTCATTCAATACTTTCAGCGATTCGTAAAAATTTTTTTTGGTCTGAGTCGGTGACATAAAAGCTTCATTTATATGTTTGAAGGAGTGCAGACCTACATTATGACCCTCATTTACAATACGCTTCACTAAATCAGGATATTTTATTGCCTTATTTGCTAAGATGAAAAAAGTACCTTTTACATTGTTTTTCTTCAGTACATCCAAGAGTTCCGGAGTATATTCGGGATCCGGGCCATCATCAAAGGTCAGAGCCAGAACCTTTTCTTTTACATGAACTTTTTTGATGACTGCTTTCGAAATGTGCCTATAGTAGATGTTTGGCAAAATAGCATATATCAAAATGATAGAATATATAATGTCCATGATTATCACCTGCCTTTCCGATTCTTTCAGTAAATCTCATTGCCAGAATCAATAAGGGCAAAGTTACCATTGTCTATACAGTTTTGTAACGTTCGTTACATTTATTATATCACTATTCAACTGCAGCCACAAGGTATGCTTCACGAAAAAAGAATCAGGTAAGCTTAAAGCTTACCTGATTCTTTTTTCCCATGCTATATGAACAGCATTTTCCATTTTTCCGTTAAGCATGTTGGCATCTATATAAGCCTTACCTTCCCTGCTTCCCGAAAGCTTGACCGGACCCAGGAGTCCCGGCGTTGCCGACGGCTCAATCTTAATATTCTCATCATCCTTCATCATTGCCAGCAGCTTATACAGTTCTGTATCGCCGACAGTATATATTCCGCTCAAAAGCTTCTCAACCATCTTGCCTACAAATCCGGAAGGCCTTCCGACTGCGAGTCCATCGGCATCAGTAATGTTATCCATTCCGAAGTCCTGCACCGAGAGCCTTTCGTTCTCACCTGTAGCCAACCCAAGAAGCATACATGGTGAATGAGTCGGCTCCACAAAGAACACGTGCACATTATCCCCAAAAACCTGCTTCAAACCGAAGCATATGCCGCCAGGGGCGCCTCCCACGCCACAGGGCACATAAACAAAAAGTGGGTGGGTTTCATCAACCGTGATTTTCAGACTGTCCAGTTGTTTCTTCAAGCGAAAAGCCGCCACGCTGTATCCCATGAACAGATTTTTTGAATGCTCGTCATCCACAAAGTAACTGTTTGGATCCTGCTGCGACTGCTTCCTTCCTTCCTCCACCGCTTTACTGTAATCGGATGAGTATTCAATGACATTGACTCCCCTGCTCCTTAAAAGGCTCTTTTTCCACTCCTTTGCATCAGCCGACATATGTACTGTAACCTTAAAGCCCAAAGCGGATCCCATTATCCCTATGCTTAGTCCCAAATTGCCCGTCGAGCCTACAGCCAATGAGAATTTACCAAAGAAATCTTTAAAATCAGGCTCAGCCATCCTCGCATAGTCCTCAGCCGTACTTATCATACCGTTCTTAAGAGCAAGATCCTCTGCATGCTTCAGAACCTCATAAATGCCGCCCCTTGCCTTTATAGACCCGGCTACAGGAAGGTAATTGTCGCACTTCAGCATGAGTCCTCCTTCAAAGGCGTGATTATAAACCATCTGCAAGCTGTTTTTCATTTTCATGATATGTACCAGTTCGGACTCAATTAAGCCGTTTCTCTCCTCTGTTTCAGGAAACAGTCTGGATATTAGCGGGGCAAATCTCTGGAGCCTTGCTTCTGCATCATTCATATCCTCAATTGTCATAGGAAGCTCCGGCAGTACTTTATCAACGCTGCTTTTACCCTCGTTTATCCAGAATACCGGCTTATATTCCATCAGATCACCTATGATAGGAAATTCCTTAACCCACTGGTCTATACTCTTACTCAGTACAATTTTGTCCATAGAATTTTCCTCCTCTAAAATGAATTTTTTTCCTCATACTCCTTTCAAAGCTTGAGTATTGCCGGTAAGAACTTACAACACTGAAAACCACTGAACACAGATTGGAAAATAATAGATTACCGTGGAATCCGTGTTATCCATTCCCCCATAACCCGAACTTTGAGCTCGTATCTCGTATCTCGTATCTTAATTATAAATTCTTTGCTATAGCAGTGTCAAATATCCTTCCTGATACATAAAATGATAATATCACTGCATGCGAGGTGAATTGTTATGCCACTTTCTACCAGAGAGATATTTGCTCGAATGATAAGGTGTGAAGCCGGTGGAGAAGGGGACAACGGTATGAAAGCTGTTGCCACTGTTATAATGAATAGAGTTCATGTACCCAACGGGGAATATCAGAGAGTATGTCAGGGAGACCTGCGTAAGGTGCTGTTTCAGAAAGGGCAGTTTGACTGTGCTTCAGAGACTCTTGGCGGAGCCTATAATGCACAGAATATATATAATATGCCTGCTGAACAAATGCACTATGAAATTGCTGACTGGGCATTATCAGGCAATAAGCTTTTTTCAGTAGGCTATTGCCTCTGGTACTTCAATCCATTTGCCGCAGTTTGCCCTCAGATCTTCCCAAGAAACGGCGCAGGCAGGTTTGCAGTTGAAGTCGGGGAACACTGCTTCTATAATCCTACAAGGCTATATTACATTACATAGGAGAAAAACGAGGAATTATCCATTTTGAATATCAATGAAAGGAGATCTTTATGTACAGTAACGGTTCATACACCTATAGCCAAGCACCTTCCTACGGTAAAGGCCAGTCGCAGCTCAACCAGACCGCCGATACGGATACCACCTTTGGCTACCCTATGGAACCACAGACATTTCCAATACAGCAGCAAATGGGAGCACAGCAGATGGGTGCTCAGCCGGCCGGTATGCAGCAGCAAGCAACGCAGGCTCCCATAACAGGTGCTGCTCCTGTGGATTTTGACATGATTCCGACAACACCTGTATTTGATGTCGAGTACACCCAGGGTTACCTCAGTACACAGATAGGCAAAAGAGTGAAGGTTGAATTCCTCATTGGAACCAACATGCTTGTAGACCGTGAGGGAACACTTGTGGATGTCGGAATAAGCTACATCATTATAAGAGAGGTCGATACCGACGACCTGCTGCTATGCGATATTTACTCGATAAAATTCGTCCGCTTCTATTTCTAATATTATAGGAATAGGACTTCAAAACGTTTTAAAGTCTTATTCCTATACACCTGCTATTCGGCTGCTTCAAACCTCCCTTCCCGGATGCCCGGCTTGACCACATATTTTATCAAGGGTATAATGAAAAAGGCTTCTCCTAAAGCATTTAAATTTATGGAAGCCTTTTTCACTTATTCAGGTCAAGTGATAAATTCAGGTTGAATGCACTCTCCTGATTGCTGCAATAGATATGATAATTTCCACAAAAGAAAGCTGGTTTGCAGAAAATGCGTTTCAATTTTTTAAAACAAAATATAGAACAAAGACGTGAGCTTATTTTAAACGGACCGGTATCGACAACAATTTTATTGCTTTCCGTTCCTGCACTTATGATGGGCATAGTCCAATCATTAATACCGGTAATAGACGGCCTTTTCATAAACAATATTGTCGGCACCGTAGCAGCAAGTGCCGTTACATACTGCGGCCCGATTATCAATATGACCGGAGCACTTGCACAAGGCTTGAGCGTGGCAGGAATGGCAATAATCGGCCAAGCTAACGGAAGAGGAAACTTTGAAGAGTCCAAGCGCGTATCTACTCAGATGGTTGTATTCGGTTTTCTCCTGGGTTTTATTTTGGCACCGATTCTAATTGCGGTTTCTTTTCCAGTGTCAGCAAGCGTCAATTCGGAGATTTCACATGATGTATTCCTGTACCTTGCTCTGAATGCTTTAGTGCTGCCTTTTTCCTTTCTGGAATCCATTTACAATGCAATAAAAAATGCAAGCGGAAAACCGGAGGATACTTTTACCCGCATGCTTTTAATGTTGGTACTGAAAATTATTTTTAACATTCTGTTCATCAGCATGTTCAGCTGGGGCATAGTCGGTTCTGTCATGGCTTCCCTGGCGTCGAATATTCTGATAAGCATATGGATGTATTATGAGCTGTTCGTCAAAGCAGGCAGCGACAAGCTTGTACTGACCGGTTTCAAATTTGAAAGCAGGATAATGCGTAAATTAATACGTATCGGCTTGCCTTCAATGCTTTCAAGCCTGATGCTCAACCTGGGCTTCTTCCTTATCAACAATGAAGTTGAAAAATATGGAGCAATTGTTTTGAACGGCCAAGGCATAGCAAGTAATATTACACAAGTATGCTTTATTTTACCTTCATCCTTTGCTTCTTCGGTCACTACCATGGTCAGTATGAATATAGGAGCCGGCCAGGGAAAAAAAGCGCGCTCCTCGTGTCTGGCAGGCTGCGTTATAAGTGCAATCACTGCTGCTGTTTTAATTGCGATAATTGTACCCCTGTCATCAAAAATTACTGTTCTGTTCACCCGTGAAAGAGAAGTGCTTTCTATTGCAAATAATGCCTTGCATATCTATACCTACTCTGTTATAGGCTTCGGAGTGTGCATGGTCCAGCAGGGAGCGTTCATAGGCCTGGGAAGGACCCGCACTACCCTTGTTATCAGCATTCTGCGTGTATGGCTTTTGCGGTATTTATTCATACTGGCAACAGAGCGTTACCTCAGCTTCTATTCAGTGTTCTGGGGCAATCTCTTTTCGAATTACATGGCTGCTCTGATAACCACCATACTTATTTTGAGGATAAAATGGGTATCGGCTATACAGCAAAAGGAGTAGAAAAATTGCGGTATTAAAGCTCTATTTCCTCTCCTGCCTTAACAATAAGACGATTCTTTGCTGTAAACCTTTCAGCCTTTTGTGCATCAAAAAGTGCCCCCGGCACCATATGTATCGGAATTGTATGCTTTGCTCCGATTAACTCTGCACATTCAGACGCTTCTGCAGGATCCATATTGTAGACTCCATCAATCGGGAGAAGTGCATAATCAATTCCCAGGGAAGAATATCCCTTCATTTCTTCCGTAGTGGATGTATCCCCTGCGGCATAGATTTTCAGACCGTCAAGTGTCAACATGTAACCAACACATTGCTTCCTGTCATGATTTGAATTATAGGCCGGCACTGCCCGGATACTAACACCCATTATGTCAAAGCTTTTATAAGTCCCGTTCTTAAGTGCATCCTGACTCTGTATAACCACACAGGTATTTTTCTTATCCACCTTCTGAATCTGGTTATGATCTCCATGCTGGTGAGTGACCAGAATGATGTCTGCAGGCATGTCATATCCCGAGCCTACATAAGGATCCACATAAATAACCACACCGCTGTCCGTAACAATACGGAAGCTTCCATGCCCCTGAAACAATAGCTTTGCCATTCTATTTCCTCCTTTAATGAATTAAATACGCATGAAATCGTTCCAATAACCTCTACTCAAATTGAAGCAGCCTTCTTTCTCCCTCAAGCTTTACAACTTCGGTTATATCCTGACTGACCTCCAGTGTTCCCAAGTTAAGAGCATGGTTCTCCTGCAGCAAAAAATCCATAAAACTGTTTTTTTCCGGCCATTCCCACAAATAATTAGCCAGGCTTTTGTAGAATACATTTATCACTTTATCAAGAAAAACAAGTAGTTCCTTTGGTTTCTCGCCCTTCTGGAGGAGAAGGTGGAATATCTCAAAAACCTCCTGGGGTGTAACCTGTTCAATATCGCTCTTGTGTTTCAGATATAATTCCTTTCCATTCTCCTTATTCATAAGCCCCTGTACATATTCCACCAGACTGTTGACCTTGTCCTGCTCAGCTTTCATATAAATGTTCCTCTCTTTATTTTGGTACTATGCACTTTCTGATACTTAAATAAGTGATTCCCATATAATCAAATATATATCCCATACATATATCCGGTCAACATACTATTTTGATCTCCAGTTCCAGATCTCAGGGAGTAATATTGCCGATGCCGTCAACTACATCAATGTTTACCCCATAATCCTCGGAGCAGGTCCTGTACTTGTCAAGAATAAACTCAGCAGCCTGTCCCTTCACAATAACCGGCTTGCAATTCTCTATCCTTACCGGAACTATCCTAACCTCTTTCCATTTGCCACTGGCAACAGTTATATCGATTATGACCGATTCGCCGGTTCCCTTGGGCAGCTGCCTGTCGAATACAAGGTTGCCCAGGCTGTAAAATATCAGCGCACCTTTGTATTTCTCCACATTTTGAAGCACATGGGGATGATGCCCTATGATTATATCTGCACCGCTTTCTGCCGCAGTATGTGCCATTTCCCTCTGCCGTTCCCCCGGGTAATAATCAAATTCCTTGCCCCAGTGGAAGGAAACCACCAAAAAGTCACACTGTTCACGGGCAGCCTTTACTTCTTCGCCGAGAGATTTAATATCCACCCGGGCAACATCTGCTTTATCCTCGTCATACATATAACCTTCAGGGGGAAAATCACTGTAGCCCAGAAAGCCTATCCCTGTCCTCCCCTTTTTAATAAAAACCGGCCTGTGGGCTTCACTTCGGGTCATGCCCGCTCCCAATGACCGGATACCGGAGCTGTCCAATACCTTAATAGTATCCATAAGCCCCTCTCTGCCTTGATCCATTGTATGATTGTTTGCCAGGTTCAAAAGGTCAAAGCCTGCACTTTTCAACGCAGGCCCGTTCAATTTGCTTCCCCTGAATATCAACTCAGGCCTCTTTAGAACAGGACTTTCACTGTCAGTCAAAGGGCATTCCAGGTTGGCAATTGCGATATCACCCTTAAGTATTTCCCCTTTAATATCAGTATAAGGATAATCATATCCACTTTTTTCGAGATATTCACTAACGCCGCGGTCCAGCAAAATGTCTCCTGCAGTCGCTATATGGACGGGTTTTGTATTGTAATAGTAAAAAAGTACGGCTGCTGTGGCAAATACAACTGCCACAGCAGTTATAAAACGTTTCCGCATATATTGCACCTGCTAACAACCCGAGTTGTAAGGCTCTGCCGGTGTCGGCACTTCCTTCTTGGGTTCGTTGTCCGTAAAGCTCTTTATCCATTCCTGCTGCTCCGGCTGCTTTCCTTTTTTATGCAGCTGCTGCCACTCTTCATCAGTCAGCCGCTTATCGGACATAAACTCGTAGTAGCTGAATACTGCGCCCCTGGTAAGGTAAAGCTCACCCCCTATAGGAACGACTGCGAAAATCTCGCAGGCAGGTCCGACTCCTACCTCAAGGACACCACCCGTCGAAACAGTGTGAATATCCGAAATAAGTGCCATATTCCTGTCGGTTTCCGAGGTTATCTGATACCATTTGTATCCGTTCTCCATTAAGGAGCTTGTCAGGTATTCAAGCCACCCTCCATAGGTCAGCAGCTGGTAATACTCATCCTGGGAAAGCTCCTCATTATGCAGTTCTTTAACAGAACATTTGATCAGAAACTGCAGAAGTCCTTCAAAGTCTGTCATTCTGCTCTCCAGTTCCCCTTTAAGTATATCCTTCTGCTTCAGGTTTTCCCTGGAATACCTGGTTAACCATAAGAGCTTTTCATAGACTTCAACATTAGGTTCCACATAACCCCTTACCTGTGGAGGCATCTCTCCGCCGCCGCATTCCGCAGCAATGCCCTTGCCGTACAGCACGGTATCATGCCTCAGCTCAGACCAGCTTCCCAAGGCGGTACTGAGTGATTTATCCTGCCAGGCGACTGTTTGCATAAAGTACGGGTAGCCTTCACCGAACTGCTTTAGAAGCCCTTTAAGGCTCCACAGCCAGCCGAAGTACAAATTTGACTGCCATTTGTCCTTATCCAGCCCGTCAAATTTTGCTTTCATCCTGTTGAATGAATCGGTATAGCCTTCCCAATTCTTGTCTTCCTCATAGATTTCAAACAACAACTCATGGGCCCTTTTGGAGCCCAGAACAGCCATAACATCCAATCCTTTCGGAACCGGCCTTTTATATGGTTCAACCAACTCCTGCATTATTTCAGAGTCGGCAATGTACCTCTGCCCCATAAGCCTGAACTGCTTTCCGGCAGGTGTAGATACAGTCGTGTATTTGGGCATTATTGCAGGATCCGGCAATTGCTTAAGAGCTTCATACAGCCGGTCCAACTTACCCTTATCATCCAGGCGGTTGATGTCCGGGGTATCCCCATAAACCTCTGCCAGCAGCTTCCCATAGTCAAGTATATTCAGATCATCTGATTTTCCCACGTAGAAGGAAGTTGGTTCATAAATGTTCCTCCAGCGCTTCAGATCATCAGTATTTTCCGATAGCAGAGCATATGTCAAGAGAAGCGCCTGAAGAGTCTGCTCCTCATTTCTCTCATTATTGCTGCGAAAAACCGGGAAAGGCACTTGGCCGTACCACATCATGACCTTGAAGTACTTTTTCAGTTCATCGCTTCTGGTATAGTGACCCCGGGGCACATATTGGCTGTAATCCAATTCATATGGAAAAATAGCCGACTGCTCGTAGCCCCTTTGGGCTTCCATCAGCTCATACTCCTGCAAAGCCACCTGCTTCGCCTTATCAGGCATATCTGAAGGCAGCTCCATACCCAACGCAAGCTTTGCCACTCCGAAATACGCTATATTCTTCAGCTCCAGTTCCTTTAAGCTTTCATTCTCCATGCTTTCATAGAGTGCTGCAGACTTTCTGAACATGCTGTCGGTGAGTGCCGCAAGCTCAGAAGTCAGCGTCTCAGCCTCCAGTCTTCTCAAGGAATAGTCATAGAAAACATGATAGACCTGAAGCACCGAATCGACACTAATAAAGGATGGTGCCATCAGGTATTCATTGTTCTCATAAATATAGAAAAGCTGCTCGTCCTTT
>CAZUGK010000034.1:0-18070 GCA_964619815.1 uncultured Clostridiaceae bacterium
AGGGAATTAGTACCATCAAGATTTGTATAGTTAAACCGTGTATTACATGGCTGCCAGTACTTGCTGATATTCGAACTACAAACTAATAGTGCTCCGAATAAAGCAAAACACCTGTCGATAAACCGGCAGGTGTTTTTGCGTGGTTGTCAGGTTGACTTACTCTTCTTGATTCCTGTATACTGTTTACGTAACATTATTCGCAGGAGAGGATATAATTGAGGATACTACTTTACATAGCTATTATTTTCATAGGTGCTTTATTGGGTGCATCAGGCAGGCTTTCGGATAAGTTTACCGGTAAGCTTTCAAAGCTTCAGTTTGCCAGTCTGCTGCTTATGCTTTTCGTAATGGGAATCAACATAGGTGTTAATGATGATGTTGTAAACGGGTTCTACAAGCTGGGTTTTCAAGCAGCCGTACTGGCCGTTTTCTCAATTGGCTTCAGCATTTTGTCAGTTAAGCTTGTTTCAGGCTTTGTACAACGGGACAGAAAGGACAGTGAGTGATATGAATGCAGGAATAATTGGAGCTGTATTATCGGGTATTGTTGTAGGGCTATTCTTGTTTCCGCAGTACCTTGTACAGCATATTGGACTGATAATTGACTTTGGACTTTGTGCACTGCTGTTCTTTGTAGGTATAGACATAGGCCGTAATAAGGATATTATCAAGCAGATAAAGGAATGTGGAGTCAGGATACTGCTCGTTCCCGTAATGATAGCCCTGGGCAGCATACTAGGCAGTATTGCCGGAGGATTCATCATAGGGCTTCCTGTGAATGAGTCCGGTGCAATAGGTGCAGGATTTGGCTGGTACAGCCTTTCGGCAATTATCCTGTCTGACTACAGCGCTGAGATTGGTGCAGTAGCTTTTATTACTAATGTTTGCAGGGAGCTTTTTGCGTTGATGGCAATACCCTTTATAGCCAAGTACATCGGAAAGCTTGAAAGCATTGCTCCTGCGGGAGCCACAGCCATGGATACTTCTCTTGCCGTTGTATCAAGGTCTACCGATAGCAAGACTGCAGTGGTTTCCTTTATTACAGGGGTCGTGCTGTCGCTTTTGGTGCCTATACTGGTACCGCTTATGATATCCATATAGGGTATGGTGATTGTATGAGCAATAAAAACAAGAAGGACTTCCGGGAGGAGGACCTGTACAAGCCTATATATGAATATCTCAGCATGCAGGGTTATACAGTACGGAGCGAGGTCAGCCATTGTGACATAGCTGCCGTAAAAAACAGCGAGCTCATAGTGGTGGAAATGAAAAAGAGCTTGAACCTGGATGTGATTCTGCAGGCTGTCTTAAGACAAAAGCTTGCGGATATGGTATACATAGCTGTGCCAAAACCGGGCAGGGACCTGTTCTCCAAGAGATGGAGGAACCTGAGTTATCTGCTGAAAAGGCTGCAGCTTGGGCTTATGGTTGTGTCCCTGAAAGAAGATTACTCTTGTGTTGAGATTGTATTTGAACCTGCAGCCTTTGATATGGTCAAGAGCAAGAAGCAGGGCAAAAAGAAAAGGCAGGAGCTCGTAAAGGAATTTGAAGCAAGATATGGAGATTTCAATACTGGAGGAAGCACAGGGAAAAAACTTATGACAGCCTACCGGGAAATGGCTGTACATATAGCCTGCTGCCTTATAAAGTACGGTCCCTTAAAACCTAAGGCGCTGCGGCAGCTTGGTACCGATGCGAAAAAGACCACGACTATACTTGAGAAGAATCATTATGGGTGGTTTGAGAACATATCCAGAGGCTTGTACGGCATAAGTGAAAAAGGGCGGCAGGAAGCAGCGGAATATGCAGAGCTGTATGAACATTATACGCGTTTGATAGAAGGGAAAAAACCGGAGTGAGGATTTGAGAGAAATGATCTCATAATCTCGTCCGGTTTTCTGTTTCTGCGGTATTTACTTCGATGAAAAAATATTGTATACTGTTATTAGTACCAGGTAATAATATCAGGATATAGGGAGGAGATTTCATGAACCTTCAACAGCTCTTTAAAATACAGGAGATAATGGAAAATAACATAAGGGAAAATTCTAAAATTGATGAGGATGTGCTTGGAAAGGAAAACATATTTGATCTAAGGTTTCTTGCATTACAGGTAAAGGTGGGGGAAATGGCGAACCTGACAAAATGCTACAAGTATACGGTAGCTAAGGCGGACATACCGAAGGAAAAGCTTATGTTCAGGTTTGTGGATGCCATGAAGTATGTGCTGTCAATAGGAAACATGTACGACTTCAACATAATAAATATTGATGCTGTTAATTCTTCGTCCAAAGAAAAAAGTCTTATTAAGGTATTCAGCACAATATACGATGATATTGCCGAGCTTAAGGATGCCGTACAGAGGAACAACTATGTGGATTCTGTAAACATTTATATAAAGCTGTTCTCAAGGTTCATGAACCTGGGCAGGCTTTTGGGATTCACTTTTGAAGAGGTATATGACTATTATATGCAGTTGGGGCCTGTAACCTTGCTGACTAACGGCAAATAAGAAAAGCTGATGAAAACCATCAATAAATAAATTATTGGTGGTTTTATAATTTGATATCAAACAGATGCATAGTATTTTCAAAGACTGAAGGGACAGTCTTTATTTTTTGCCGATATGGAAAATTGCGTATTGAAAAGTGCAGGAAGTAATGTTAATATAAATATAAAATTGGTATATACAACATAACAATATATTAATATCGCATATATATAAAGGGAGCTCAGAGAAATGATGAAGAAAGTAAATAAGAATTTACCGGTACCGATGTATTATCAGCTAAAGGACATAATATGCGAACTGATTGAAAATGAAGAACTCAAGCCTGGCGACCCTATTCCTCCCGAGAGAGAGCTTTGCGAATATCAAAAAGTAAGCAGGATGACTGTAAACAAGGCTATTACAAACCTTGTAAACGAAGGGCTGCTGTACAGGGAGCAGGGAAAGGGCACTTTTGTGGCAAAACCCAAGGAGGGGTATCAGCTCTCAAGACTGTTAAGCTTTACCGAGGACATGAAAGCCAAAGGACTTCAGGTTGACACCAGCGTGATTTCCTTCCACAAGAAATCTGCTACACGGAAAATACAAAAGGCACTTGAGCTGTCAGAAAAAGAAGAGGTGTTTGAAATCAAAAGGCTAAGGCTGGTAGCAGGCGAACCTTATGCAATCGAGACGGCATATCTGCCGGTCAAGCTTTGTGAAGGTCTGACAATGGAGAAGCTTGATAACAAATCTCTTTATGATATTTTGTTGAGCGAGTATGGCCTCAAAATGGATTATGCACACCAGACCATTGAAGCGGTAATTCTCGACGAATATGAAAGCGATATTCTGCAGGTTCCGGAGAAATCAATTGCTCTGATGCTTTCAAGGAAAACATATCTGGAGGGTGATAGGCCGATGGAGCTTACAAAAGCAGTATACAGAGGTGACAAGTATAAGTTAGAGGTAGTACTACGGCGCTAGCAGTTGTATATGAAGTACAACTGTTAAGATAAAAAAGGGAGGTGCTGCAGTGCGTATTAATGCTGATACCGGGAATATAGACAAGTTATCAACAATGGAAATGGTAAAGGTTTTTAACAGGGAAGACAAAAAAGTGGCAGCAGCAGTTGAAGATTGTCTCGAATCAGTTGCAGCTGCAGTAGACTTGATGGTGGATACACTAAAGACAGGCGGAAGGGTATTTTACCTTGGAAGCGGCACAAGTGGAAAGCTTGCAGTTGTAGATGCTTCAGAATGCCCGCCTACCTTCGGGGTGGACAACAATATGATAATTGGTGTGATATCGGGTGGGATTGAAGCGGTTGCAGGCTGGAAAGAGGAAACGGAAGACGACTTCGATCTGGCAATTAAAGATCTCAAAGCTGCAGCTATAGGGAGCAGAGATGCGGTAGTCGGAATAAGTGCCAGCGGCAATACTCCATATGTATTATCAGGGATAGGATACGCATCTTCTATAGGCTGCAGGACAATAGGCATAAGCTGTTCGGTTATCGGCAGGCTTAACGGTATTGTGGACCTGTGCATTGTGTCAGATGTAGGACCGGAGGTTATTGAGGGCTCCACAAGGTTAAAAGCGGGAACGGCACAGAAAATGATACTGAATATGCTTTCTTCATGTACTATGATTAAACTGGGCAAAACATACGGGAACCTGATGGCAAATGTAAGGCCTATAAATTTGAAGCTTAAAAAGCGTGCCATCGAGATAATAATGTATGCGGCCGGATGCAGTGAAGAAGCTGCATTCAACGCATTTGAGAGGGCAGGAGGCAACGCAAAGGCGGCAATCACGATGCTTATGGGAAGCAGATCAGAGGAAGCATAGATAATAACCTGGAAATGGATTCTAAGCCCCGGAAAGGAATTGTATTGTGGAATATTAAAGTTCAAGCCGGAGGGAAAGTAAAGGGTGATTATATGAAGGCAATAGTTAATTCCAATATTATAGTGGATAATGATATCCTTAAAGGTTATGGAGTATTATTCGACGAGACAATATTGGAGATAGTCAAAAATTGCGATTTGGACAAATACGCATTGGAAGAGGTTTATGATGCAGATGGGAAATTCCTTTCTCCCGGATTTATTGACATACATATTCACGGCTGCAAAGGAAAGGACACCATGGATGACAACGACAGCAGCATTTTGAATATAAGCAGGGATATTTCAGCTGCAGGGGTTACAGCCTTTTTGCCTACTACAATGACAATGGAATTCTCAGCTATTGAGAAAACGGTAAACAGAATCAGAAAGCTGATGGATAATGAGCAGGGAGCGCAGATCATGGGGTGCAACCTGGAGGGGCCGTTTATAAATGATGCGTATAAGGGGGCCCATGACGGAAGATATATAATAAAACCTGATTTTAACAGCATAAAAGAATTATCTGATGTGATACGGATTGTTACCCTTGCACCTGAGCAGGATGGTTCGGACGAGTTTATAGAAAGCTGTTTAAGGAATGGCATAGTTGCAGCTATTGGCCACACGAAGGCAAATTATGAACAGACCATGAGGGCAATAGAAAAGGGTGCTAATCACTTTACCCATACTTTTAATGCCATGACGCCGCTCCATCACAGGGATCCCGGCGCGGTAGGCGCGGCAATGGACAGCTCCGCAAGTTGCGAGCTTATTGCCGATAACGTGCATGTAAACCCGGCTGTCCAGAGGATACTTCTAAAGGTGAAGGGAATGGACGCAATCATGTTGGTAACAGATGCAATGAGGGCGTGTCTTCTTAAGGACGGCGAGTATGATTTCGGAGGGCAAAGGGTATTGGTAAAAGGCGATGAAGCAAGGCTGACTGCGGGCAATCTGGCAGGAAGCGTGATTACTTTGAACAAAGCCTTGAAGAATTTTATCGGCAATACAGGTGTAAGCCTTGCTGATGCCGTAAAAACCGTAACTAAGAATCCCGCAAGGCTGCTGAGAATATATGATAGTAAAGGCAGCATAAACATAGGAAAGGATGCCGATTTGACTTTGTTTGATGAGAACTTTAACATATACAGGACGTATGTAAAAGGTAAGAATGTTTATGAGAGGTTGAGCCATGAGAATTGTAATAGCTAAGGATTATGAGGAAATGAGCAGAAGGTCTGCCAACATAGTGGCCGGGCAGATATTTTTAAAGCCAAACAGTGTAATAGGGCTTGCAACAGGCAGTACACCGCTTCTTATGTATAAGGAGCTTATAGGCATGTACAGGTCGGGAGAACTGGATTTTTCTGAAGTTACAACCTTCAACCTTGATGAATACATAGGATTAAGTACCGATAATGTAAACAGCTATCATTACTATATGTACAACAACCTTTTTTATCATATAAACATTAAAAATGAAAACATATTCATACCTGACGGCATGGCTTCGGATATTGAAAAGGAATGCAGCGACTATGAAGAGAACATAAAATCAAAAGGCGGGATGGACCTGCAGGTGCTTGGCATTGGAAATAACGGGCATATAGGCTTCAATGAGCCGGCTGTCAAATTTGAAGCTACTACGCATATGGTGAAGCTGGATGAAGAGACTATTCTGGCCAATGCACGCTTTTTTGAAAGTGTAGACGATATGCCGAAGTATGCAATAAGTATGGGAATAAAGACTATAATGCACGCCAGAAAGATTTTGCTTCTGGCAAACGGACAAAGCAAGGCTGAAGCTTTGGGCAAAGCATTATATGGAGGAATAACTCCTGAGATACCTGCATCTATTTTGCAGCTGCACCAGGATGTTACAGTAGTAGTTGACGAGGATTGCGCCGATTTTATTTACAAAAAAATATAATGGCCTATTCAATTGCTATCAGGGGGATAAGGCATACGTATAGAAGAACGTCCATGGGATAAAGAAAAATCTTGGGAATAATACCGACATAATAATGGAGCTTAAATAAGAGGTTGAAATTAAGGGAGAGAAGTTTATGAAAAAGGGATTGGCTGTAGCTCCGGGTATTGGGATAGGAAAGGCATATGTCATAAGAGAACCTGAAATTACTATAGACAAGAACCATATAGCAGAAGAACAGGTTCAAACAGAAACAGAGAAGCTGCTAAAGGCACTTGATAGCTCGAAGAATCAGCTGAAGGCTATTTATCAGAAGGCTGTTAATCAGGGCGAAAAGGAAAAGGCAGAAATCCTTGAAGCACATATGCTTATGCTGGATGACCCTATGCTTATTGAAAAGGCAATTGAAAAGATCAGAACACTCAGTATAAAATCCGAATATGCGTTTTCCATTGTTATGGATGAGCAGATGGAAGTATTCGAAGGTATTGAGGACTTATATATAAAAGAAAGAATAAATGATATAAGGGACATAGGCTCAAGGGTTTTGAAAAACCTGTCGGGAGTTATAATAAGGGACATTTCCCGCATAGATGAGGAAGTAATACTTGTAGGTAAAGAAATAACTCCTTCCCAGATAGCGGCTGCGGATCCAAGGTTTATAAAAGGAATAGCAGCTGAAACAGGGGGAACTGCTTCGCATACGGCAATACTGGCACGTAATGGAGGGATTCCTGCGGTAATGGGCGTGCAGGACATAACTGCTCTTGTAAACGAAGGGCAGCTTATAGCGGTTGACGGCACAAAGGGAACCGTTGAACTGGAATTAGATGATGGAAAATTAGAGCTGCTGCAGGAAAAGCTCCTCAATGCTCAAAAAATCAAAGAGGAATTAAGTAAAATAAAAGATTTACCGGCAGCAACCAGAGATGGAAATAATATCAGACTGGAGTGCAATGTGGAGGGAGCAGCAGGTATAAAGAAGGCATTGGAAGCAGGGGCTGAAGGGATAGGACTATTCCGGACTGAATTTCTGTTTATGGAAAGGAGTGCAATGCCTGATGAAGAGGAACAATTCGAGGCATATAAGGAGGCAGCTTCCGGCATGGGTGGGAAGCCGGTAATAATAAGGACGCTTGATATCGGAGGAGATAAGAATATTGAGTATTTGAAGCTCCCGAAAGAAGCAAATCCTTTTCTCGGTTATAGAGCTACCAGGCTTTGCTTTGAGAGAATCGAAATGTTTAAGGCACAACTCCGGGCAATACTCAGAGCAAGTGCATACGGCAAGGTTAAAATAATGTATCCTATGATAGCCACGGTTGATGAATTAAGAAAAGCCAATATGATATTGGAACTGATAAAGCAGGAACTGGAACGTGATAATAAAGCTTTTGACAGAAGTATTGAAGTGGGAATAATGATTGAAATTCCTGCTGCAGCAGTAATTGCAGATATATTGGCAGAAGAAGCGGATTTTTTCAGCATCGGAACCAATGATTTGACGCAGTATACACTGGCTGTAGACAGGACAAATGAGAAGGTGGGCTATCTATATAATAACTTTGACCCGGCAGTAATACGTTTGATCAATGCGGTAATAAAGGCAGGGCATGAAAAAGGGAGGACTGTAGGCATGTGCGGTGAGTTTGCCGGCAATCCTGCAGCTACACTGCTGCTTTTGGGGCTCGGACTGGATGAGTTTAGTATGAGTCCTTCCATTGTGCTGAGGATTAAGAAGATATTAAGTATAATTGACACTGATACAGCAAGGGAAGCTGCAAAAGCGGTACTTTCCATGAAAAGCTCACAGCAGGTAGAGGAATACCTGAATAAGAAAAACATGGAGCTGGGCCTGGGTTATCTGTTGGAGATATAACAGCGGCATATAGAACGAATTTATGATATTATAGAGATAATGCAATATATTGCTATCTCTATAATATTTTTTATGTCGTGAGGGGATAAGTAAAGTGAACAAAACGTTAAAGGCTTTTATATCCTTGGCATTGAACTGCCTGCTTCTAGCAATTGCATATTTTGTTTCAGGATGGCTGAAAGAAGCGACTTCTACAGTAAAGGTGCTTTCTCAATATACTTCCTATGCTTTTTTTGCTGCAGCGATGTTTTTTGGCTGGCGGTTCAACCGGAGCAGGGTGTTCTTCTGTGCGCTGACGCTTATGCTGAGCCAGCTGTTCCTGGTACACTATGTTCCCCGGGGATTGGACAGAGCTGAATATCATAATATGATGCTATCCATCGTATCAGTATATGTACCTCTCAATATACTGGTTTTCTCAGTTCAGAAAGAAAAGGGCATAATATCGGCTCCGGGAAGAATGAGGCTGCTTTTTATAGTTGTAGAATTTCTGATCGGAGCATGGATAATATGGTATAACGATACGGATTTGCTTCAGTTGTTTGATATCAAGCTGTTCCCTGTGGATATCAAGCTATTGCCTGATTTCTCCAATTTGTCGCTGCTGCTGTTTTTGCTTGACCTTGGATATCTTTTTACCAGGCAGGCTGTGACAGGTAAAAACCATGATGTCCCCTTTATGGGTATAACAATATTCTCCTTTACCGCTTTACTATTAAGCAAGGATATGGATACAGCAGCAGTGATGCTTGCAGTATCAGGACTTGTGCTGACAGCGGTAGCAGTTCATGCATCCTACAGCATGGCATATTTGGACGAGCTTACCGGATTGCCGTCCAGGAGGGCTTTAAAGGAAGAAATGCAGAAGCTGGGCAGTAAATATACCATAGCAATGCTGGATATAGATCACTTCAAGAAATTCAACGACACCCACGGACATGATGTAGGGGATGATGTGCTGAAGCTTGTGGCAGCTTGCATCAAAGGTGTCGGAGGTGGAGGAAAGGCATTTAGATATGGGGGTGAGGAGTTTACAATTGTCTTTCCTGGGAAAACCATTGAAGAAGCATTGCCTTGCCTTGAAGAGCTCCGGGAATATATTTCTAATAGGGGTTTCATAAAAAGAAGCAAAAGCAGACCAAAGGAAAAACCTGCAGAGATTGTTACGAAGGCCGGTGCCTACAAAAAGTTGTATTTGACGGTAAGTATAGGGGCGGCTGAAAGAAATGAAAGATTCCGCAAACCGGAAGAGGTTGTTACGGCAGCGGATAAGGCGCTATATCGGGCAAAGTCAAAGGGCAGAAATTGTGTATGTAAGTAACCGGAAGCGTTATGCTCCGGTTATTTTTTATCTTATCTTCCGGGTCTTATAAACATTTGAGTCCAGTAGTAGCTTCCACTTTTGCTCTTTGCGACTCCAACACCTATCTCTGTATAGGCTGTGCTTAGAATATTGCTTCTGTGTCCGGGAGAGTTCATCCATGCTGTTACAACCTCCTGGGGGGTTCTCTGACCCATTGCGATATTTTCACCACCCGCAGCCATGCTGATTCCGAAGGACTCAATCATGTCAAATGGAGAGCCGTAGGTTGGGGATTGATGGGCAAAATAATTTTTATTTATCATGTCCTGTGATTTATATCTGGCACACCTGGAAAGCTGCCAGTTGGACTTAAGTGCCGTCAGGCCCCTCTTGGTACGCTCAATATTGGTTAAGCGTATTACTTCATTTTCCATGGCATTTACAGCAGTTGTAGTTGGTATTGTAAGCTTCTGTCCGGGATAAATCAATGTAGGGTTTTTTATCTGAGGATTCTTTGAAATTATCTCGCTTATGCCCACTTGATATCTTTGTGCTATTTTCCACATGGTATCGCCATAGCGTACTGTGTAGGTGGTATCAGCAAAAGTTACCATCATTGACATTGTGAAGCATAGTATTGTAATAAATGTAATTATCTTTTTCTTCATTATTTTATCACCTCACAATTATTTTTGATAAATTCGTTATTTTTATGTCAGATATTTTATGTAACATTTGAGCAAAGTCCTACAAGATTCTTTATTTTGCCACTTTTGTATAAAAAATTTCGTAGAAGTCTGTATTAAATTTTGAATATTCTAATAGTGCAAAAAATAAATTGTTATGCTAAAATTAACTTAGGTCTGCTGAGAGGAGTGGTGGCTTATAATCTAATTTGCTAACTGAAAGTAAGTCCTGTTTTCTCAAGTCAATGGTTTTATTGCAATCTTATTCAAATCCAATCTTAATTTTAAAGGAGGTTTTTTATGCAAGCGTTTCATGATTTTATTATTTTCTTGAATGGTTACCTATGGGGTCCGCCAATGTTGATCCTTTTGTTTGGAACCCACTTGTTCCTCACTTTCAGGTTGGGATTTATCCAAAAGTATACTGGTTTGGCAATAAAACTTTCAGTTAGCAAAGATGCAGCAGGAGAAGGAGACGTAAGCCAATTTGGTGCTCTTACTACGGCCCTTGCAGCTACAATAGGTACCGGTAATATCGTAGGGGTTGCTACTGCAGTTGCTCTTGGCGGCCCTGGAGCGGTACTCTGGACATGGCTCACCGGCGTATTCGGAATAGCTACCAAGTATTCAGAAGCTCTTCTTTCAGTTAAGTACAGAGTTAAGACTTCTGACGGCACTATGTTAGGTGGACCTATGTATGCTCTTGAAAATGGACTCAAACTGAAATGGTTGGCAGTTCTCTTTGCTATATTTACAAGTATAGCTGCATTCGGTATAGGTAACATGGTTCAAGCAAACTCTATAGCTTCAATGGTTCAGGAAAACTTTGGAATTTCTCCTTACATTTCAGGTGTAGTATTGGCTATACTTACAGGCATTGTTATAATCGGCGGTGTTAAGTCAATAGCAAGTGTTTGCGAAAAGCTCGTTCCATTCATGGCAATATTCTATGTTTTAGGCTGTATTATAATACTAATAATTAACTCTGCTTATGTTGGACAGGCTATTGCACTTATACTCTCAAACGCCTTTTCAGCAAGAGCCGTAGGCGGCGGTTTCATCGGTGCTACAGTAATGATGGCTGCCAGATACGGTATCGCAAGAGGCTTGTTCTCCAATGAGTCCGGTCTTGGTTCAGCTCCATTGGTAGCTGCAGCTGCAAAGACTGCAAACCCTGTAAGACAGGCACTCGTATCCTCCACAGGTACTTTCTGGGATACAGTAGTTGTTTGTGCTATGACAGGTCTTGTTCTTGTAAGCAGTATAGTAAGTAATCCAACAAAGCTCGAAGGTCTTAAGGGTGCTGCCCTTACAAGTGCTGCATTCGAACAGATTCCTGTAATAGGACCTATCGTTCTTACAATTGGTCTTTTAACATTCGTTTTCTCAACTATACTCGGTTGGTCATACTATGGTGAGAGAACAGTTGAATACCTCTTCGGCAAAAAAGGTATCAAGCCATATAGAATACTCTGGGTTATTGCCGTATTTATAGGTTCTGTAATGACTCTTCCACTTGTTTGGGATCTTGCAGATGCAATGAATGCTATGATGGCAATACCTAACCTTGTATCACTGCTTCTTTTAAGTGGAGTAATTGCTTCTGAAACAAAGAAATACCTTGTTGATGGCGACATTAACGATGTAGATAATACTCCAATACCGACAATAAAGAATTAACAGAGATATTTAGTTTATTAATGCATATACAACCCGGTAGTCGTAAATACGATTACCGGGTTGTTTCATTTTATAGATAAATCTGTTCAAATATAGCCAAATAAGTCGAAATATGAGCAAAATCATGATAAATTGACTAATATTGTTATATTTACTTTATATATTGATTAATTGCTACGTTTTATATAAAATATAATAGTACAAGCTGGTAAAAATAAGCAGACATGGAATTATATTTAAAGATGGGGTGATATTATGGAGGTCTTATCAAATGCTGTGAGCAGCCTGGGTTATGTTGCATATTCCATTATGTGCGCAATAGCAATTATATTTGTCTTTTCATTTTTTACTAT
This sequence comes from uncultured Clostridiaceae bacterium, assembly GCA_964619815.1. GTDB lineage: Bacteria > Bacillota > Clostridia > Lutisporales > Lutisporaceae > BRH-c25. The sequence continues at coordinate 12,213 of CAZUGK010000034.1, forward strand.
GCTCCGGGTCAGGGGGAAGTATCGCAAGCTGGAAAGGGATTTGAGGACAGCAATAACCAAAAAGGACGGCAAGATTAAGAACAAGGTACTAAGCAGTATTGTAGAAGACTACAGGACTATTTCCATGACTGCAAGAGGTGAAATAAACACTCAAACCATTGTGGAGAAAAACTTCAATAACAGGCTTAAGGGGCTGGGCCTTGGTGAGAGGTTTGTGAAGAATTCGGTTTCATTAATGGTAGTGCTGGGGCTTCTGGGAACCTTCTACGGACTTACATTATCTGTGGGGAAACTGGTTGAGCTTCTGAATTCCAGCGGAAACAACGATTTGCTTGTGAGTATGGATTCAGTTATTTCAGGGCTTATTTCCTCGGTAAAGGGGATGTCGGTAGCCTTTTCAACAAGCCTTACAGGCGTTGGCGGCTCAATAGTCATAACTGTTATGGGAATTCTTATTAATATTGAGGAATCCAGACAGAGCCTTATGGTTCAGCTAGAGGATTACCTGGACAATGTAGTAGAGCAGGAGCTTCTTCAATATAAGGAATCAGAGCTGAGCAGAATCAGTACGGCGATAATAACCTCCTTTGACGGTGTAAGCCAAAGGGTTGAGGATGTGCTTCGCAGTACTGTGCTGGATTTCTCGGACAAGCTCGCTATGGCAAGCAATAATATAGAAAAGTCCTCCAAGTGCCTCGAAGACACTATAATGAAATTCGAGGAAGCCCTTGCTGTCTTTAATAACAACACAAGAGATTTCGGCGAATTTAATTATAACCTTAGAGGAAATATTGAGAGGATGGATATAGGCTTTTTAAATCTTAGGGAATGTCTCGTAGAGACTGCAGGCATCATAAATTCCAACCAAAGGGTTATGAGCGATTTTACAGATGCGGTGCAGCAGGCGGCTGCTGCCATAAGCTCTGAAAAAGACATCGGAGCGGGGAGGTAACAAATGAAAAGAAGAAGAAGCTATTTCGGCAGGGGTGCTGAAGCACAGGATTTCTGGCCGTCTTTTACCGATGTAATGTCTACGCTGGCCTTGATATTGTTTTTTCTTATGCTGCTGGCATATGTACAGAATATAATATTCGGGAACAACCTTGAGCATGCAAAACAGCAGCTGGAGGTTGCCAGAACTGATATAAGCAGTGCAGAGAGAGAGCTTAAACTTATAAGGCTTGAGATAGACAAGACCAATGCGGCACTGGCATTATCAGAGCAGGAGATTGAAAATCAAAAGACTGTTATTGCAATGAGCAATGAAGAACTGCAAAGTCTCAGGGCAAGGCTTCAGGGAATTGCCTTCCTCAGGCTGGACATATTGAAAAAGGTAAAGGAATCAGTTGAACAGGAATTGGGAAGATATAATGAAAAAGGGCAGGAGCTCGTGTCTATAGGAGACAATGCAAATATTATAATTAATGAGAGCCTGGTTTTTGCTTATAATTCATATAAGCTGAAGCCGGAAGCAAAGGAGCTTTTGACACAGCTGTCCAAAGCCTTTGAGAGGGTGCTGGAAAACTCGGAGGTGCGTGAGAACATAGATGCAATAAGTATAAACGGGCATGCGGATAGCCTGGGAAATTCGGATTATAATCGGGAATTATCTGCAAGAAGAGCTACAGAGGTTGTAAATTTCATGTTCAGTGTAAACCCAAACCTGGAGCTGAAATATGGGAAATACTTTGCTGCCAATGGCTTCTCTGAGTTCCGGCCAATCAGTACGGGCAGCGATGAAAAAAGCAGGGAAAGCAACAGACGAATTGAGATTTCTATTATAGTCAAGGATTCAAGCATACAGAAGATGATTGAAAAGTATCTGAATGAGACCAAGGGGATACTGGAAGGCAGGTAAAATATAAAAGGCCTCCATTTAAGTATTTTAATAATCAAGGAAGCCTTTCTTTTTTTTCGTGTGTTATATTTTTACTACGTTAGAAGCCTGTGGTCCTCTTGAGCCTTGCACAATGTCGAATTGGACCTTCTGCCCTTCATTCAAGCTTTTGAATCCTTCATCCTGTATTGCAGAGAAATGTACGAATACATCCTCGCCATCTTCTACGGATATGAACCCAAATCCTTTTTCTGCATTAAACCATTTTACAGTGCCTGTTTTCATTAATATCCTCCTATAATGCTACACTACATATACAACCATTGTTATGAGAGCTATCGCTTTCACACACTTATATACTTATAGAAAAACACAGTACAATCTTATGCCATAACAGATTTGTATATTTCATGCCTTTATTCATTCATATTATATCCAATACAGTATAAATAATTCAAAATATAGAGCGGCTGTACAAAAAGAGTACACATTATTGAAGGTACCAGGGCCTGCTTTTAGCTTTATGCATGCTTCTCGGGCTCACCATATTCCACGCCTTTTACATCTACCGAGATATTCTTAATTCTCTGATCTTCGAGAGGCTTATCAGAGTAATTTCTTTTCACTGCCACAATTTTGTCGGCTGTCTCAATACCCTCGATAACCTTGCCGAAAGCAGCATACTGGCCATCCAGGTGAGGTGAATTTGCTACCATTATGAAAAACTGTGATCCTGCCGAATTGGGAGATATTGACCTTGCCATTGAAATTACACCCTTCTCATGCTTGAGATTGTTTGCAAAGCCGTTTGCCTTGAATTCACCCTTGATGCTGTAACCGGGGCCGCCCATTCCTGTACCCTCAGGATCTCCGCCCTGTATCATGAAACCAGGAATGACCCTGTGGAATATAAGACCATCATAAAAACCTTTGCTTGCAAGAGATATGAAGCTCTTAACCGTATTCGGTGCGATATCAGGGTAAAGCTCCACCTTCATAATATCTCCGTTTTCCATTTCAATAGTTGCCACTGGATTGTTGTTCACGCTAAATCATCCTCTCTATTTGTCCTAATCAGTATTATATAATACTTTTCGCGGATAGCATATAAAGTATTCATTCAGAATCCGCGCAAAAGTTTTCATTGATGTTATTGAATTCGCACCATACCCAATAGGAATACCATAGTGCGTTCAATATCAAATTTAATTCAGATTATTAACATATTCCTTCATCGTTTCCAGCGGTATTGCTCCTGTAACTGCATTACCAAGATAGCCTTCAGTATCAATGAAATAAGATGTAGGTATTCCTGTTACCTGATATAACTCCGCAGCCGTTCCTTCGGTGTCCAACAGCACGGTGAAGTTATAGTTATTTTTGTTGATGAAATCCTGTACGGTTTTCTTATCTTCACCGATATCAATTGCAAGTATCACAAGATTACTGTCCTTTGTTTCCTGGTAAAGCTTTTCGATGTCCGGCATTTCCTCTTTGCATGGGGGACACCAGGTAGCCCAGAAGTTGAGGTAGACTTTTTTTCCCTTCAGTTCGCTCAGTGTTACTTTGTTGCCTTGAAGATCCTCCAATGTAAAATCATAGTCCTCCATGAGATTGATTTTATCCTGTGGCTGCTTGCTGTCGGGCGGATTGCTGCTGTCAATCTTCCACGGGATTGGAGTGGGGGACGGGGCTTCCTGTCCTGCCTGCAGGTTTTGAGGCGGTGTGTTATTTGCCGTACCGGAATTGGCATTGTAGTTTTCTATGGTATAGAATGCAACACCAACAAGTATTGCAGCTATAGTCCAAATTATAATGCTCTTTTTCATATCTTACTCTCCAATCAATTTAAATTTAAATATTTATATTGAAAAAATCAAAATACTGGCTGAGCTTTGCAATCCTGTTGGTAAATATCAGTACACCCATTGCAATAAGCAGAACACCGCTAACAATTGATACGGTATTCAGGTGCCGGGATATTTTTCTGAAATATTTGCTGAAGCTTCCAATAGCATAGGCGGTAAGCAGAAAGGGTACAGCCAGGCCCAAGGAATAGGCAGCAAGCAGCAGTATTCCCATACTTATTGTCTCCATGCTGCCTGCATATATCAGTATGGATGCCAATATGGGCCCCACGCAGGGAGTCCAGCCAGCCGCAAAGGCCATGCCTATAAGCACCGAACTTATATTTTTCCTTAGCTTTTCAAAGGGTACAATTCTTTTTTCGTAATATAAGGGCCTTATTTTAAAAATCCCTGTTATATGTATTCCAAACAGTATTATCAGAGTGCCGCCGATTTTTCTGAATATATCCATGTTGCCGATTAAAAGCTTGCCTATTGAGGTAATAGTTGCCCCCATTGCTACAAATACCAGGGAGAAGCCCAGGACGAAGCCCAGTGCCTTGTATATGGTATGAAGCTTTGCCTTTCCTGTATCAAGCTCAGCTGCTGCAGAGCCTGTTATATAGCTCATATATGCAGGCACCAGCGGCAGTACGCAGGGGGAGAGAAAGGAAAGCAGTCCTGCCGAAAAAGCTAGCAGTAATGACACGTTGTTCAATAGTTTCACCTGCTTTGATCATATTTGTACCCCCCATGGGTATACATTTATAATATTATATCATGAATGTGAAGGTTTTATGAAGAGTATAAATAATTATAATTGATTTATTTCTGTAAATTGAATATAATACAAAAAAAGCAGTAAATCGATGATCAGGGATAGTACATTACGCTTTTCCTTTCAGAGAGCCTGCGGTTGGTGGGAGCAGGCAGGAGAGCTTTATGGAATGGGCCTGAGAGAGCAGCCCGAATTCAATAACAATCATAGAAACATTTCGCGAAGCTTGAATTAATAATGTAAGATGTTTTTCACGAAATGCATTAGTAGGAGCTGACGGAGCTTTCCCACGTTATAGGGAAACAGGTATGCTGGTATCTGTATATAAGAGGCTTGTTTTGCAGCAAGCAATTTGGGTGGCACCGCAGGTGAACTCCTGTCCCATTATTTGGGATTGGAGTTTTTATTTTTTTACGGGAGATGGTTTGTATGGACGATGGATGGTGGATCGGTAACCGGTTATTAATTAAAGGAGAGTGTAATAAATATGGATAATAAGAAGAGAATACTTACAGGAGACCGCCCTACAGGAAATCTGCACCTGGGGCATTATCTGGGAAGTCTTCAAAATAGGGTGAGGCTTCAGGATGAATATGACACCTTTATTATTATAGCAGATGTTCAGGCATTGACTACTAATTTTGACAGACCGGAGAAGCTCTCACAGGATGTGATGAACGTAGCTCTGGATAATCTGTCAGTTGGTATAGATCCTGAAAAGGCGACTATCTTTATACAGTCATATATACCGGAAATTGCTGAACTTACTGTCTATTATGGGATGCTGGTAACAGTCAATACATTGAGGCATAACCCGACGGTAAAAACAGAAATTCAGCAGTATGGATACAGGGATGTTACTTATGGATTCCTTGGCTATCCGGTAAGCCAGGCCGCTGATATAACCTTCTGTAAAGCCGGGCTTGTGCCTGTGGGAGAAGACCAACTGCCCCATCTGGAGCTAACCAGGAAAGTCGTGCGCAGGTTTAACGAGTTGTATAGGCCTGTGTTTATTGAGCCACAAGCTCTTTTAAGTAATGTTCCGAGACTTGTCGGTATTGACGGGAATTCAAAAATGGGGAAAAGTCTGGGAAATGGCATATACCTGAATGATAGAGCAGAAACTGTAAAAGAGAAGATATTTTCTGCTGTCACTGATCCTGGCCGCATAAAGCTGACTGACCAGGGGAATCCCCAAGTATGTACTGTATTTACTTATCATAAGGCCTTCAATCATGAGGAAGCAGAAAACATACAGGAGATGTGCAGAAAAGGTTTTATCGGCTGTGTGGCCTGCAAGAAAAACTTGAACTTTGCTTTGGATAGGATACTTGCTCCTATAAGAGAAAGGAGAAGTTTTTTTGAGGATAAACCCGGGATGGTGCATGACATATTA
>CAZUGK010000034.1:18080-21565 GCA_964619815.1 uncultured Clostridiaceae bacterium
AAGAGCAAGAAACGTGGCAAGGGAGACAATGGAAGAAATAAGGGCGGCTATGAGAATTGATTACTCATGTATTGACAGTGGGGAAAAATAAAAATATAATAAAGACATACCCCTTCGTGGTATTGGTATAGGCAAAAGCATAACTAAAAAATTAATATAAAAGTGGAGGTGTCAGAGATATGAGTAAAAAGGTCCTTATAGTCGGAGGCGTTGCAGGCGGAGCGTCTGCTGCTGCAAGACTCAGGAGAGTGGATGAGAAGGCTGAAATAATAATGTTTGAAAAAGGACAGTATATTTCATTTGCGAATTGCGGACTTCCTTACTACATTGGCGGGGCAATAAGTGAGAGAAAGAATCTTCTGGTACAGACTGCGCAGGCTATGAAAGCCCGGTTTAACATAGATGTGCGCGACCTTTCAGAAGTAACCAGGATAGACAGGCAGAGGAAGGTAGTGGAGGTAAAGAATCTAAGGGATGGGAAAGCCTATGAGGAGAGCTATGACGTGCTGGTGCTTTCACCCGGCGCTGCTCCGGTAAAACCGCCTATTCCAGGTATAGACAGCCCTAATATATACACCTTGAGAGATATCCCTGATACTGATTCAATAAAGAGGTTCCTTGATGAAAGAAAGCCTCAGAGCGCAGTTGTAGTGGGAGGAGGCTTCATTGGGCTTGAAATGGCTGAGAACCTTCATGCAGCAGGCCTGAAGGTTGATATAGTTGAGGCACTTGATCAGGTTATGGCACCGCTGGATTATGAAATGGCTGCCATAGTTCACAATCATATAAGGAGCAAAGGCTGCGGGCTTCACTTGAAGGACGGGGTCAAGGCTTTTGAGCCGGAGGGAGACAAAACTGTTGTACTGCTCCAAAGCGGTAAGAGAATACCTGCGGATATGATAATACTCTCTATAGGTGTAAGGCCCAATAATGCACTTGCCAAAGAGGCTGGCCTCGAAATAGGGGTCACCGGCGGAATAAAGGTAAATGAGTATTTAGAGACTTCTGATCCGGATATATACGCTTTGGGAGATGCAATTGAAGTAACGGATTATGTAAGCGGCAGCCCTGCACTGATTCCGCTTGCAGGACCTGCAAACAAGCAGGGAAGAATTGTGGCAAACAATATTGCAGGACGTAAGGAAACTTACAAGGGAACTCAAGGAACGGCAATTGCCAAAATATTTGACATAGCTGCGGCGTCCACCGGAATTAATGAGAAAACACTGAAGAAACTGAGAAAAGAACTTGGAAAGGACTATATCACTACTACTACTCACTCGGCTTCTCATGCAGGCTATTACCCCGGAGGAAGCACAATGGCAATAAAGACCATCTATACTCCTGAAGGTAGGGTGATCGGTGCTCAGATTGTCGGCTTTGACGGAGTGGATAAGAGGATAGATTATATTGCAATTGCAATAAGGCATAGGATGACAGTGCATGATATGCAGGAATTCGAGCTTGCTTATGCGCCCCCCTTCTCTTCGGCAAAGGATCCGGTAAATATGGCAGGGTATGTGGGAAGCAACGTATTGAAGGTCGATGTCAAGGTAGCATACTGGAATGAAGCAATGAATGCAGATATGAGCAAGACTTTCCTGCTGGATGTCAGGGAACCTTTTGAATATGAACAGGGGCATATTCCCAATGCAGTGAACATTCCTCTGGGACAGATAAGAAGCAGGCTTGATGAGATACCTAAAGACAAAGAAATTATTGTAAATTGCCAGGTGGGCTTGCGTTCTTATATAGGAGTCAGGATGCTGATGCAAAATGGTTTTGAAAGGGTAAAAAACCTTAGCGGAGGTTACAAGACCTACAGGGCAGTAGAGGATGACATGAAGAATAACTGATAAATATCAGGGGGTTCCGGCAATCGGTACCCCCTGATGCATTAAAAAGATTTAATTATATTTTATTTTGTAGTAAAATTAATACATGGGATTGTCCGATATTATTATTGATGTTGAAAGGCTGTGCGGAATGGAGTAAGTATCATATGAAAGACATTGATTTCAAAGACAATATTGTAAAAAAGAACAAAATTCCAATACTCATATATGTACCGGAATGGATACAACTGTTTTCCAACTATAAGTCCAAGAGTATGCAGAAAACCATTGCAAGGCTTGAAGAGCTTATCGCGAGAGAAAAGGAATGTGATTCCGAGTTTAGAAGCCTGGAAAAAAGAAAAAAGGTAGTAATGAATAAAATACTATACATTTCTAAGGATATTAACGAGAATTACAATGAAGAAGCCCTGTCCAGAATGGAAGCTGCGGAAAAAGAGCTCATAGAGATCAACCAGAAGATGCCTTTGCTGATGGAAGAACTGGAAGCACTCCCAAGCCTTATAAACGGACAAAACACACAACTCCTGAAGGAAACCATCAAACGGTCTTATGAGCTTATTAAGGAACATAAATCCGAGGCTGAAAAATGCCAGGAGCAAGTGAATGAGCTCAGACAGAAGCTTGCAGTGCTGATACAGAAAAAGGTTGATATGGAGGAAAGGGTAAACAAATTGTATTCTTTTGTTCATGGAATGCTGGGGGCTGATGAGATGGAAAGTCTTGATGAGAGTTTTTTATCTTAGAATATGGGCAAAAACAGGGGGGATTAGGTGATATTCGGTATAGGAACTGATATTGTTGAAATAAAAAGGGTTAAGATGGCTGTATTAAGAAACCCCAAATTTGCTGAAAGATTATTTACCGAACAGGAATTGGAATATTATAAGAAAAAGGATATGAAAGCACAGCATTTAGCAGGAGGGTTTTCTGCCAAGGAAGCGGTACTCAAGGCATTAGGGACCGGATTAAGAGGTTTCAGATGGAAAGATATTGAAATTCTCAGAGGTTCGTCAGGAAAGCCCATGGTCAGGTTCGGGGGTAATGTCAAGCAGTTTGTCGAGGATAACGGAATTGGGATTATCCATGTTACAATATCCCACTCTAGGGACTTTGCGACGGCTACGGCGGTGGCGGAAGTCTCAATGGAAAGGGAGGGCATAGTTATTGAAGATTTGCTTTTCCAACCAAATGAAGAAGCTGGACGAAATATCCATTAATGAATATGGCATACCCGGTATAGTGCTTATGGAAAATGCGGGCTTAGCTGTTGTTGAAGAGATTGAAAGCCTGCATTTGACCGAAAAGCATGCAGTGGTGCTCTGCGGAACCGGCAATAATGGCGGGGATGGTTTTGTAATTGCAAGACATTTATTCAACAGGAACTGGAAGGTAAATGTTTTGGTCTGCGGTGATGAAGAAAAAATCAAAGGTGACGCACTTATTAATTTTCTTGCAGCCAGGAATATTGGCATTCCTATTTACTTATTTGAAGATGGTTCCGCTGATTTGCAAGGGCTGATAAACGACAGTCCCCTTATAGTAGATTCCTTATTGGGAACAGGATTCAGCGGGAAACTGAGGGGCTTCTATAAGATTGTAATAGATACGGTTAACCAAAGCAAAGCCAAG
>CAZUGK010000034.1:21575-32918 GCA_964619815.1 uncultured Clostridiaceae bacterium
TGACATACCCTCCGGCCTTGATTCTGATACAGGCTTTTCAGGTGAAGGCTGTATCATGGCAGATTGTACTGTTACCTTTCAGCTTCCCAAGCTCGGGCTTGTTATAAACGACGGTCCCAGGGCGTGCGGCAGCTTGAAGGTAAAGGATATTTCCATACCCAAGGCTGCTGTTTCCTCCATGGAACTGAACCTGAACCTTTTGGAACAAGATATGATAAAGGGAATAATCCCCCATAGAGGCTTAAATACTCATAAAGGAAGCTTTGGAAAAGTGTTTGTGGTAGCGTGCTCCAAAGGAATGGAAGGCTCCGGAATAATGTCGTCGAAAGCCGCTTTACTGAGTGGAGCAGGCATTGTACTTCTAGGATTGCCGGGCAGCTTGCAAAGACCTTGCGGTTCGGATGCTTTGGAGATTATGACAAAAGGATTGGAAGACAGGAATACCGGCGTGCTTTCCGAAGAATGCATACCACAGCTTCTTGAAACAGCGGAGAAGAGCAGCTGTCTGCTTATAGGGCCCGGTCTGACGGACAGCGAAAGCACAAGGGCAATAATGACTGAGGTTATAAAGAATTGTACCATACCGGTAGTTATTGATGCAGACGGGTTGAATGCAATTTCTCATAATCCAGGTATCCTCAAGAACCACAAAAGGAAAATTGCAATTACTCCTCATCCGGGTGAAATGGCAAAGCTTTGCGGATGCAAAAGTGCAGATGTCCAACAGGACAGGCTGGGCTGCGCCGGGAGGTTTGCCAGGGAATTTGATGTAATTGTGATTTTGAAGGGCTACAGGACAATAATAGCACTTCCTGATGGGACGATTTTTATTAATCCTACCGGAAACCCCGGAATGGCTACCGCAGGCTCGGGGGACGTGCTGGCCGGAATAATGGCAGGTTTTGCCGCACAGAATTTCAGCTTGCCTGATGCCGCATTGTGCGGGGTATACATACATGGAGCCGCGGGGGACTGCGCAGCAGGCAAATTAGGAGAATATGGACTTAAGGCAGGTGACATAATAGAAAATATTCCACATACAATAAAGAATATAGCAGGCTGCTAGCCATAGTTCGGCATTACGTCCTCAGCAGCTGCGAAATAAAGTATTGGGGGGTTTTTTGTGCACCGCAAGGTTATTTCCATGCTGATTATTGTATGTGTAATTTTTACAGGCTGTGGGGTACTTAAGCAGAAACAGGGCTTTGAAGAAGTAAACAGGAGAATTCAAAAGCTGGAAGCATACACTTGTGATGTGAAAATGAGGGTTTCAAATAATAAAAGCACCATGGAATATAATTTAAAGCACTACTATAAGAGTCCAGACAAGTACCGGATTGAAGTGCTGGCACCGAAGGAGCTCGCAGGACAGGTAACCATATATAATGGAAGCAGCTCTTACATATATCACCCGGACATCAACCAATACCTTATTACTGAAAACTTTTCAAGCTCAGTGGATTATAATGCTTTTACCGGCTCTTTTATGAACCATATAAAGAAAACTGAGGGTATAAAAGTCAGTAGTGAGAAAAACGGAGAAAAAGAGCTTATTGCTCTTGAGTTTGAAGTACCCGAGCCAAACAGCTATATGTGCACTGAAAAGCTATGGATAGATGTAAAAAATGCTGTTCCGGTAAAGGCTGAGATATATGGTAATGACGGCAAAACAAATGTTGAAGTGTACTATGATAATTTTGTCTACAATCCCGTTTTGAGGGATGAGGATTTCGAAATTATACAAAAAAATTCTATGAAATTACAGGAGATGAAGGAAAATGTACGATCTGAAAAAAATCAGAGCTGCATGGGCGGAAGTGGACTTGGATGCACTTGCCCACAACATGAGGGAAGTAAGAAGGCTTGCGCAGAAGGATGCACTTGTAACCGCAGTAATTAAAGCTGATGGTTATGGACATGGAGCAAAAAAAATAGCACAAACCTTATTGGACAATGGTGCCGACAGGTTTGCAGTCGCTGTTCTGGATGAGGGTATTGAGCTGAGGCGGGCAGGCTTTACAGTGCCGATACTTGTTCTGGGCTATACTGATAAAGAAAGGGCTGAAGAAGTAATAAGCAACGGCATTGAGCAGGCTGTATACTCCTGGGACTTGGCGGAAGGACTGTCAAAGGAGGCTTCTAAGCAAGGCAAGACAGCTAGAATTCATATAAAAGTTGACACCGGAATGGGGAGAATAGGCTTGCAGCCGAATTCGGATTCAGTTCAGCTGATAAAGAAAATAAGCCAGCTGCCTAACATTGCGATAGAAGGTATATTTACTCATTTTGCAGTTGCTGATGCTGTAGATAAGGCATATACAGAAAGCCAGTATGAAAAATTCAGCTGGATATGCAAGGAGCTGGAAAAGGAAAATGTAAAAATTAACGTGAGACACTGTGGAAATAGCGCTACAATCATAGATTTGCCGAAAATGCATATGAATATGGTCAGAGCAGGTATTGTGCTCTACGGCTTGAAGCCATCCGATGAAGTAATGCTGGATAAATTGGAATTAAAGCAGGTCATGTCTCTGAAGGTAAGAATCACTCATGTGAAGGAAATTGAGGCCGGGCAGAGTGTAAGCTATGGAAGGAAATTCATAGCTGAGAGAAAGAGCACGATTGCTTCATTGCCTATCGGCTATGCAGACGGCTACACAAGAATGCTTTCAGGAAAAGCGGAAGCTTTGGTAAAGGGAAAAAGAGTGCCGGTAGTGGGAAGAATTTGCATGGATCAGTGTATGATTGATGTCACAGGCATTGATGATGTAAAAGTCGGTGATGAGGTAGTGCTTTTTGGAAAACAAGGCAACGAATTTATTCACATTGATGAACTGGCTGAAAAGCTTGATACCATAAACTATGAGATAGTCTGCATGATAAGCAAAAGAGTTCCTAGAGTATATATAAAGGACGGCAAAATAGTTGACATAATGAACTATATAATTGGGTAGAAAGCAGATTTCTTGCCATATATTTCACGTAGGCACAGTATAGGAATTGGTATATAATATTGTATATGCGGTTAGTATAATCATATATGGCACAAATGTGCATTTTGCAAAATATGCGATACATAATTTGACACACTCTGCTCATACATATTAGTGACGAGGTGTTGAAGAACTTAGGAGGTGCTAGTGTGGCTGATTCGAAGAAGATTGCAGTTTGTATGCCGGATACACTTTTGAAGGAAATAGATGACATGGTGTGCCATGAATGTATTAACAGAAGTGAATTTATCAGAAATGCCACGCGTTTTTATATAACAGAAATGAAGAGGATCAGTATTATGGAAAAAATGAAGAGTGGATATCTGGAAATGTCGGAGATCAACCTTACACTAGCTGAAATAGGTCTTACAGCAGACAATGAAACAATAATGGGGTATGAAACAAGGCTTGCGGAGTGTGAATAATGTGGTTGTAAAAAGAGGGGACATTTTCTATGGAGATTTAAGCCCGGTGATAGGATCGGAGCAAGGCGGAATAAGGCCTGTGCTGGTCATACAAAATGATATAGGAAACAAATACAGTCCCACTGTTATTGTTGCTGCAATAACCTCGCAGATAAACAAGGCAAAGCTGCCTACCCATGTTGAGCTGGCAGCTGACAGCTACGGCATAACAAAGGACTCTGTCATACTTTTTGAGCAAATAAGGACAATAGACAAGAAAAGGCTTAAGGAAAAAATAGGCCACTTGTCTGATGAGCTCATGAAGCAGGCAGATATTGCCCTTCAAATAAGCTTTGGATTAATTGAATATACCTCGGGTACATAGTACATATAAATATATGAAGCTGGGATGCGGTGCGTCCCAGCTTTTTTGCGTTCATGTCCTATATCTGCCGTTAATCTTTACATAGTCATAGGTAAGGTCGCAGCCCCAGGCAGTTGCGTTGAAGCTCCCTTCCTTCAAATCTATTTTAATTTTAACATATTCTTCGGCCATTATTGCAGAAGCGGTTTTTTCACAGAATTGCAGCGGCTCTCCGTCTGCAACCAATTGTATACAGCCTGCTTTGCTTTCAAAATATATGTCTACACTGGCCGGAGAAAAATTACCGCCGGAATAGCCAAGTGCGCACAGAATTCTTCCCCAGTTTGCATCATTGCCGAAAAATGCAGCCTTTGTCAAATCTGAACTGATAACTGACTTTGAAAGTATGCTTGCGTCAGTGTCCGACAGGGCATTTAAGACGGTGCATTCGATGAGCTTTGTGGCACCTTCGCCATCACGGGCAATCAGCTTTGCCAGTTCGGTGTTGAGGAGATCAAGGGCTTTTTTGAAGATGTCGAAGCTTTCATCTCTGCTTTCTATCAGTTTGTTGCCTGCCGCTGCATTAGCCAATATCATTACCATGTCGTTAGTGCTTGTATCCCCATCTACCGATATCATATTATAAGTTTTCTGCACGCTTTCGCTCAAAGCCTCCTGAAGCATTGTCTTTGCAATATTTGCATCAGTGACTATAAAGCTCAGCATGGTAGCCATGTTGGGGTGTATCATGCCTGAGCCCTTTGCAATACCGCTTAGCAGTACTTTTTTACCCTCAAGCTCTGCTTCGACAGTGACTGATTTTACAAAGGTATCTGTTGTCATAATTGCCTGAGCGGCATCCTTGCCTCCGTCGTAGGACAGGTTTTCGCATGCCATCTTGATTCCGGATTCAATGCAATGCATTGGGAGCGGAACACCGATGACTCCTGTTGATGCAACCAGCACTGAGTCAGGAGATAAGTTGAGATGGGAGGCTGTAAGCTCAGCCATTGCTTTTGCATCCTGCTGCCCTTTTTTTCCGGTACAGGAATTTGCATTTCCGCTGTTTACAACAATCGCCTGTGTGTTTTTTGACTGTATGTGCTCCATATTCAGAAGCACGGGGGCCGCCTTTACCTTATTGGTTGTAAAAGCAGCAGCTGCGACTGACTCTTTTTCACTGTAAATAACACACAAATCTTTTTTGCCGCTTTTCCTTATTCCGCTGTAAACACCGCTGGCCTTGAAAAATTGCACATCTGTAATGGTCGTATCCTTAATGATTTTCACTAATATCAATCTCCTTACAATATATTTGGTATCATATCCAAGCCTGCATGTTCATAAAGTCCGAAAAGTATGTTCATATTTTGTACCGCCTGTCCCGCAGCACCTTTTATAAGGTTATCGATTGCACTTACGGCTATTACCCTATTCGTCCGCTCATCCACTCTTAAGGCAATATCGCAGATATTTGAGCCTTTCACATATCTTGTTTCCGGCAGGGTTTCAGTGATTCTGATAAAATTCTCATTTTTATAATAGCTCCTGTACAAATCATATATTTCATTCTGCGATATACCCTGTTTGAGGTTTCCATAGCAGGTTGCAAGTATTCCCCTGTTCATCGGCACAAGATGAGGCGTGAAGCTAAGAGTGATTTTGTTTCCTGCAACATCTGAAAGCTGCTGCTCAATTTCTGGTGTGTGCCTGTGAGCTGCTACATTGTATGCCTTAACTGAATCATTACACTCACAGAACAGAGATGAGATGTTTGCACTTCTTCCAGCTCCGGATACACCTGATTTTGCATCTATAATGATTGATGTATTGTCAATGATACCGGCATACATCAAGGGTGCAAGAGCAAGGATGCTTGCAGTAGGATAACAGCCTGGGTTTGCAACCAGCTTCGATTCTGAAATTTTTTTACGGTTTAGCTCAGGTAAGCCATAAACAGCAGTATCAAGGCAACCGGTGAGCTTATGGGCCACACCGTACCACTTTTCATATTCTTTATAATCCCTGAGTCTGTAATCAGCGCCGAGATCAATGACCTTTAATCCGAGAGAAAGGGCTTTATCTACCAGGTCAAAGGATTGGCCATGAGGAAGCGCAATAAATAATACATCAATTTTTGAAAGCTTGCTTTCTACGGAGTGGATATCTATGCATAATTTATCTAAAAACCCTCTAAGGTTTCCATAGACATCACTTAACCTCTTGTCAGAATAACTATGTGATGACAAAAAAATAAGGGAAGCATTTTTATGCTGGGATAATATTGACGAAAGCTGATATCCCGCATAGCCTGTCGAACCTACTATACCTGCTCTTACCATATAGATCACCTCTGTATTATTACTTTTAGAACATTATACATACATATGACTAAATATGCAATAAAAATTATAAAAATACATATAAAATATTGTATAAGTACACATATGGATGTATAATTAGTACCATTAAGGATTGGAGGTGAATAATGAATGGGGGTAGGTGTTTTTGAAAATCTGCATGAAAAGCTTTACAAGTCATTTAAGGATAAGACTGTAGTTATAAAGTACGGTGGAAGTATTACAAAAGATTTTGAAGCGACAGAAGCATTTATGGAGGATATTGCAGTTCTGCAGGATATTGGTGCCAAGGTCGTTGTTGTGCACGGCGGAGGGCCTGATATAAACAGAATGCTGGACAGGTTGGATTTAAAAGCCGAGTTTGTCAAAGGGCTCAGAGTAACAGACGGAGCATCGATGGAAATCGTTGAAATGGTGCTGTCGGGCCGGGTTAATAAGGATTTGACCTCCAGGCTTCTGGGCAAAGGTGTTGACGCTGTCGGTATAAGCGGAAGGGATGGAAGGCTCATAGAGGCGGAAAGGATGTATCTGGATGAAGACGGTAAGAAAATTGATATAGGGTTTGTCGGTGAAGTAACAGGGATTAATGCCAGAATAGTCAGCGGCCTGCTGGATATGGGGTATGTTCCTGTTATCTCGCCGGTGGCAGGAGACAGAGAGGGAAATGTTTACAACGTAAATGCAGATTATGCAGCAGCGGCTATCGGGGTTTCTCTTGACGCTGACAGCCTCATATATTTATCCGATGTGGAGGGCTTGTTCGGCAATATTAATGACAAAAACAGTCTGATAAACGTTATTAGTACAACCGAGATTGAGAAGCTTATAGAGAGCGGTGCCATATCCGGCGGTATGATACCAAAAATGAAGTGCTGTATTGATGCCATAGAAAGAGGAGTTAAGTCGGTATGCCTTATAGGCGGAAAGAGGGCTCACGCATTGCTGGAGCTCTTTAGCGGCAAAGCTGCAGGAACAATTATAAAAAAGGCTTTGATTATATAAATTAAGGATCAAGGAAGCCTTTTATGAAACTCGCTTACGGGGCGTGGTAAATTAAGGTGGAACATACGCCCCTGCTCGTTATAAAAGGAGGAGAGATAAATGTCTAAGGAAAAAATACTAAAAACTTATGCACGCTATGAGGTTACTGCAGTTAGGGGCAAAGGATGCTTGATTTATGATAAAAACGGAAAAGAATACATAGATTTTGTATCCGGGGTAGCGGTAAACTGTCTGGGACACTGCCATCCAACCATTGTAAAAGCAATACAGGAGCAGAGCTGCAAGCTGATGCATGTATCCAACCTGTATTGGAATGAACAGCAAATGGAGCTGGCTGATAAGCTTTGCGAATTAAGCGGACTTGAAGGAGCATTTTTTTGCAACAGCGGAACAGAAGCGGTGGAGGCTGCCATAAAATTTGCGAGAAAGTACGGCAAGCTTAAGGGAGGAATATCGAAGCATGAAATTATATATATGAATAATTCTTTCCATGGAAGGACCCTCGGCGCTCTTTCAGTGACCGGACAGGAGAAATACCAGAAGGATTTCATGCCGCTGATACCGGGAGTCAAGTGTATTGAGATAAATGATATTGATAAGCTTAAGTCAGAAATGAATTCGGATATATGTGCAATTATTGTTGAGCCGGTTCAGGGGGAAGGCGGAATAGTGGCAGCCCAACAATTATTTCTGGAGGAAGCAAAAAAGCTCTGCGAAAAATATGATGCACTGCTCATATTTGATGAGGTGCAGTGTGGAATCGGAAGGCTCGGAAGTCTCTTTGCCTTTGAAAAATTTGCTGTTGTACCGGATCTGATATGCCTTGCAAAAGGGTTGGGGGGCGGATTCCCCATTGGCGCGGTTGTTGCTTCCAAAAAGGCAGCAGAAAGCATATCTTATGGAGATCATGGTTCAACCTTCGGAGGCAATCCTTTAGCCTGCTCGGTAGCACTTGCAATCCTAAATGAGCTTCTTGAAAAAGGGGTGCTTGGAAATGTTGAGCTTATGAGCGGGTATATGATGGAAAAGCTTCAGGGCCTGAAGGAAAAGCACAGCTCAATAAAAGGTATTCGTGGTATGGGATTGCTTATCGGATTGCAGCTTTCAATAGACACCAAGGAATTTATCAACCGGTGTTTAGAAAAAGGGCTATTGCTGGCCGGTGCCGGTGCGGATGTGGTAAGGCTTCTGCCGCCGCTTAACGTCGAAGCAGAATACCTGGACAGGGCTGTTGGTATAATTGATTCAGTACTGAGCAAGCACGAATAAGCAGCCGGCAACAGCTTCGCAGCCATGAAAAGCATGGCAAGGGATATATTTACAATAATAGCGCCTTCTGCTAGTATAAAGACAGAAGGCGTTTTTTTGCAAATATGGTCGAAAAATACAATTTAAGGAGTGAAGGTTATGTACTCTGATAATAAAGTATGGATTGCCAAAAGTGATGTACCTGTTTATCTTTTACCCAATATGGCAAATAGGCATGGACTTATAGCAGGAGCTACCGGAACGGGAAAAACCGTTACGCTGAAGGTAATGGCAGAGTCCTTCAGTGACATGGGAGTACCTGTTTTTCTTACTGATATTAAGGGTGACATGGCAGGGTTGTCGGAGCAGGGCAGTGATAACCCTGATATGGCAGAAAGAATTGCCAGGCTGGGAATAAAAGATTTTAACTACAAGGAGTACCCTGTATGCTTTTGGGACGTATTCGGCAAAGGGGGACATCCTGTACGCACTACTGTGTCCGAGATGGGAGCTTTGCTGCTGTCAAGGCTGCTGGGGCTGAACGACACGCAGTCAGGAGTGCTGAATATTGTATTCCGTGTGGCAGACGAAAAAGGTATGCTGCTATTGGATATAAAGGATTTACGCGCTATGCTGAGGTACGTTTCCGATAACTCCAAGGAGTTTTCGATGCAGTACGGCAATATTGCTTCTCAGAGCATCGGTGCGATTCAGCGCAGTCTGCTTGTTCTGGAGGATCAAGGTGGGGCGCAGTTCTTCGGAGAGCCAGCATTGGATATTCATGACTGGATGAAAACTGCTTCAGATGGGCGGGGATACATCAATATTCTTCATTGTACAGAACTTTTCCGGCAACCTTCATTATATTCCACATTTTTGCTCTGGATGCTGTCGGAGCTTTTTGAAGCTCTTCCGGAAACCGGAGATTTGGATAAACCTAAACTTGTATTTTTCTTTGACGAAGCTCATCTTTTATTTGAGGACGCACCAAAGGTGCTGCTCCAAAAAATTGAGCAGGTTGTTAGATTGATACGTTCCAAGGGTGTGGGAATTTATTTTGTTACACAGAATCCTATGGATCTGCCCCAGGATATACTGGGACAGCTGGGAAACCGTGTGCAGCATGCCCTAAGGGCCTTTACACCGGCTGAACAGAAGAGTGTCAGGGCAGCAGCGGAGACCTTCCGCCCAAATCCTGCTTTTGATACCGAAACAGCTATAAAAGAGCTTGGTACAGGTGAAGCATTGGTTTCGTGCCTGGAGGCTGACGGAAGCCCCGGCATTGTGGAACGTGCATTTATCCTGCCCCCTCAGAGTAAATTCGGAACTATTGATGATTTTGTACGTTTACGAATAATAAATTCTTCATCAATGAGCGGCAAATATGATGAAGCAGTTGACAGAGAATCTGCCTATGAGCTGCTGCAGGCAAAGATAATGCAGGAGCAAGCCGCTGCAAGGGCGGAGCAGGAACAATCGGAGCGGCAGGAACAATTAGAAAAGGAAGAAAAAGAGAGGGAACGCAAAAGGAGAACTGCAGCGGGACGCACCTATAACAGAAAGACTTTGATAGAAAGAGCTGCTGATAATGTCGTAGGAACAATCGGCAGAGAGTTGGGCAGAACACTTATACGAGGAATATTGGGCTCCTTAAAGCGATAATATAAATGCCGGCATCGGATAAAGAAATTCCGATGCCCGGCATTTAACTCTTACGGCTGTTATAAATTTTCACTCATATTATATTTTCTTTGACTTAGGTGACTGCATAATATATAATATATTTTAATAATTATGCAAGGCTATGATGAGGAATAGTAGAAGGAAAGCTTCTTAAAGAGAGGGAAACTCAACGGCTGAAAGGTTTTCCAAGATTATTTCCTTTGAACCCGACCTCTGAGCTGCAAATGAAAAGTTTGCCGCATGCCGGCGTTATAGGCGTCAAGTGGTCATGTATATCATGGATATGTGTTCAATTTGGGTGGTACCGCGAATAACCTTCGTCCCTTTACCGGGGTGGAGGTTTTTATTTTTTACAAGGAGGAACAGTAATGAATAAAAGAATAGGTTTTATCGGATGCGGAAACATGGCAAGAGCAATGATTACGGGATTGTTAAACTCAAATATTGCTGCGCCGGAATCCATTATAGCCAGCAACAGTACGGTTGGCAAGCTGGAGGCTGCAAAGAAGGAGTATGGAATACAAACTACTTCAAATAACAAGGCGGCAGCCCGCTTTGCTGATATATTGATATTATCGGTCAAACCTAATAAGTACAAGGTGGTAATAGAAGAAATACGGAATGATGTGAAGGAGGATGCCGTTATAGTTACAATAGCGGCGGGGATAAAGATCAAAACAGTTGAGGCTAATTTCGGGAAAGAGCTGAAAGTAGTGAGAGCAATGCCAAACATCCCTGCAGTTGTTGGAGAGGCTATGACTGCTCTATGCTGCAATGGACAGGTGACAGAAGAGGAATTGAAAGCCATCGAAGACATTTTCAGCAGTTTCGGTTTGGTTGAAATAGTTGATGAAGAATTGTTGGATGTGGTTACAGCTGTTTCGGCATCTTCTCCTGCATTAGTATACATGTTTATCGAAGCTTTGACTGATGGGGCAGTGCTTAAGGGGCTTTCAAGGGAAAAAGCGTATAGGATGGTTTCCCAGGCTGTATTGGGGGCGGCAAAAATGGTACTTGTTACGGGAAAACATCCGGGACAGTTGAAGGATAGTGTTTGTTCTGCAGGAGGAACTGCGATAGAAGCAGTCTACAGCTTGGAAAAGAAAGGTTTCAGAGGGAATGTTATTGAAGCGATACAACGCTGCACTGAAAAAGCTGAAAAACTTGGCATTGCTATGAATGGCACAAATGCAGAAGAATGCGTTGAATTTTCGGGCGGGCATGGAAACCCGCCCCTACAAAGAAATCGTATGTAGGGGGCGGTTTCCATGCCGCCCCGTGTTGCACAT
>CAZUGK010000035.1:0-30404 GCA_964619815.1 uncultured Clostridiaceae bacterium
TCTCCACTTATCGGAAACTCCTCTATCAACCCCAATGATATTTACATGCAGCAAATCATCTACCTCGTTTGCATCATAGCAGGAAGAAAACATCATCGTGGTTACACATATTATAAGGAGCAAAACTGGCTTACGCATTTTTTGCTTCACCTTTCTTTCTTAATTTGGCCGCAATTAAGGAGATAAGCGGAGGAATAAAAAAAACTAATCCACCATAATCTCTTAAGTATTGTACACTCCCGAATGTCACATCGCTTATACTCTTTTGAGATATTGCAAGTGCAAAGGTGATAATAGAAGCTGCCAAAATTACCGGCTTTGTGTCATGTATTCTGAACATCTTGCAGTAGATGCTCACAAAGGCATAAAACACTGCCGAAACTGATATAAGTGAGCTTATGGTCATTATAAATAGAAAGATAGGATCAACCCGCTGCAGATACCTTCCATAGTCAATCAGCGTTGCCAACTCATACATTGGGGAAGTCACCTCCATTGCCACATAATAGGGGAATGTCAGTATAAAGGCAAGAAGTGCTATGGATACAAAAAATCCCGACAGTGCAAGGCTTGTATAACCTGCCTTTTTTATATGTTTTATTCCCTGGAGGGAAGGAGCAAATACTGCAAGAATAATTGCTTCACCATATACCGAGCTCCTTATGACCCCATGGAAGATTGTATTTACCATTCCATATCCGAATATTGGAAACAAGCGATGAAAACTATAGTTTTGCTGACCGAGTGCAAGTACGATGAAGAACCCCGTCATCATAGCGAAGGCAAAAAGCTTAGAAAGCCTGGCTATGGTCTCAAGACCTAAGATGTTTAGTATTGCCACTGTTCCAATAAATAAAATTAAAATGGATGTAATAGGAGTTAATGGCAGTATATATACCTTCAGCACGTCTGAAAATTCTCTCGCCCTTACAGCTGCTATGGATATCATAAGCAGGGCAAGCAGGGCAGAAAAGACAAATCCGAATAAGCGTCCCAAAGTAATTTCAAATATTTCTATAATACCTTTGCCCGGGAACTCTTTGAGAAGGAGATATATAATAGTAAATCCTGCAGCAGCGACAGACACAGATATTAAAGTCATATACCACCCTGCAGTACCTACAAGGTTTGATACTATAGCAGGGCTTGTGTAAAATACTTTTGCCACAATTGCTATTGTTATAAGACAAATGGCCTCCTGAGGTCCGAATTTACCTTCTTTTATCACTTTTTGTTCCTATCCTTTCCCTTTAGCCACTCTTCTGTGACTTTCCCGCCTTTGTGCTTATTAAGAGGGTTTGCATAGTCCGGCCTTAGCTTTTGCTTATATCCCGGAAGTGTGGCAATCACATCACGGTTTGCTTTTGTTTTAGGTGCAACAGGAGTAAGGTAAGGCACCCCAAAGGATTTAAGACTGCACGCAAGTCCAGATGTGATAACTAAGGCAACTGAAATTCCATAGAAGCCTATAAAGGTCCCAAAGAAAATGAATACAAACCTTAATAGTCTTAATACAAAAGCCATGGAATATGAAGGGATAGCAAAGCTGCTGATTCCTACTACTGCGATGATTATTATAAGTATTGGGCTTACTAGCTGGGCCTGGACGGCTGCCTGCCCTAATATCAAGGCTCCAACGATGCCGAGAGTGTTTCCAATGACTCCAGGTACTCTTATTCCTCCCTCACGTATCAATTCAAAAGATATTTCCATTAAAATTATTTCAATTATTGTCGGAAATGGGACGTTTTCCCTTGATTTCACGATAGAGTTAAGGAGCTCAGAGGGTATCATCTCCTGGTGGAATAGTACGATTGCACCATATAATCCCGGGAGCAGTAGTGTCGCAAATAGTGCAAATAATCTTAAATATCTTAAAAATGTAGCAAATTGCCACTTTAAAGAGTAGTCCTCCGGAGACTGCAGCGTTTCAAAAAAGCTCAAGGGTATTGATGACACAAAAGGTGTACCCTCCATAACTAGTATAACCTTTCCATCCATGATGTTGGCAGCCGCCCTATCGGGGCGCTCAGTTGTAGAAATTTGGGCAAAAGGCATTAGCACTTGGTCTGATATAAGCTCCTCCAGCATTCCGTTTCCTGATATGAAGTCTATATTAAGATTATTAATCCTTCTTTTTACTTCCCTTATGATATCAGGATTTGCAATACCTTCAATATACAATACTGCACAGTTTGTTTTGTTGGTCTTATCTACATGCATTATCTCGGTAACCAGATTTTTATTTTTTATAATCCTTCTAATCAGCGCTATATTGGTACGCATGTTTTCATTGAAACCTTCCTGGGAGCCCCTTATGATATTTTCGGTAACAGGTCTGTCAACACTTCTTTTCTCATAACCTTGATTCTCTATAATCAGGCATTCTTCACAACCGTCAACAAAAATGGCTGTGACTCCATTCAAGACATAATCGACTATTTTCTTATAATCCTTTTCCTTTATAACCTGGTTGATAGATAGTACATTATCTACAATATAGTCAATGAGACAGCCTTCTTCAAAATCAATAAAATGCTCCTGTACCATAAGTGGTCTTAATATAAAGTCGTTGACAGTATTTTTATTTACCATACCATCTATATAAAAAATAAAAGCATTAGTTTTTCTTGCCACTTTGAATTCTCTTATAATAACATCTTTATTTGTTGGTACATTAAACTCTTTCTTCATTCTTGCTATGTTTGCTCTCAAGTCCGGTACTATAATATCCCCAGCGGATTGCCGTTGATTTTTAGTTTGCTTTTCTTTTGTCCGATTCCATTCACCTACCTTTAATGGAATCCTTTTGTTACTCACTTTTTTTTCATCATTGCGGTTGCCCTCATTGGAAACAACACCGTTTTGTTCTTCCGGCTTGTTCTTTTCATACTCATCTTCAAGTAATTCAAAGTCTTCAGTGTCTTTTGGCTCCTTATATGTGAGGAATCCTTTTAAAACAGTTGATAGTGTCATACGCTTTTTCACATCCCTAAAAAAACAAATTAATATTATTATGACCATCTATAACATTATTAACCATTAAAATTGAATAGATAAAGCGCTATTTCGGAAATCTGCCGATATAGCGCTTTATCTAAGCTACCTGAACTTATATCATATTGTCTCAGCTTTAAGTTTACTATTATTTGCGAGCATATTGGCAGCTAATTTACCACTGTAAAGTGCTCCCTGCATCCAGGCATGTTTTGCTGAAGCATGCTCACCTGCAAAGAATATTCTTTTATTGTATTCCGGCATTAAAATATTATATGAAAAAATGTTTTTTTGTTCAGGCAAGGTTATTGCAAATGCTCCCCTGAACCACTGCTCTGCACTCCAATGGACAGTTTTATACGCTATAACTACTGAGTCCAAATATCCTTCAGAAAGTCCATGTACAGCTTCAATATTTCGCTTAATCAATTCAGTGCGCCTCTGTTCATTTATGCTTCCAAGTCTTGTACCATCCAGAGTGGTACTATATGATGCCACGAGTACTCCGGGTTCATCAGGAGAAGGCTTGGCAGGGTCTTTGTATAAAGCATGGTCGGACGGATATACTGTTAACTGAATTGGCAAATCAGTAGAAGAAATTCCTCCAATTATTCTTCCATGCTCATTATCTTCTTCCCAGAAGCGCCTGTTACATAAAAAGATGGTCCTTTGGGCATCAATGTAGTTGAATTCTTTTATGGCCTGCATTTTTCTATTACTGAATAAAGGCTTAATCTCTACTTCTCTTAATGTTGAAAATGGAATCGCACAGATTACATAATCAAATATTTCTGTTATATCTTGAGGAACCTTATTGTTTCTGTACCTTAGTATTACTTTATTGCTGTCATCCGATTTATAAATCCCATTGACAAAATGCCCACCTTTAAATGCTACTTCTCCAAGGCAATGGTCCGGTATGTTGCCGTATTCTGCCGGGTGATCTGACATCAGGGATTTATAGAAGGCAAGAGGCAGATTGGACATTCCTCCTGATATCTCATATACAACAGAAAAATCAAGAGGGTAAATTTCCTGTAATATTTCTGCATAGCTCATATACAATATAGATCCTGTTAATGGGTCAATACTTGAAACTAAGCTTATTGCATCCTGACTTAGGCCTGACATTTCTAAAACCTGACGATAGTTTAAGCTAATCAGCCGGGAATATTGAGGAGAATATCCGGGAAGTATTTTTAAAGTCTCTGCTCTTATCTGAGGTGGAAGCTTGGATAAAGGATAATTAACAGCATAATCATTTAATTCAGGCCACGGTGTATTTCTCTCCCATTCGGCCAAATTGTATTTTGGATAAATCTTCTCGGTGATGTTTTTACCTTCCGGGTCATTTCTAACCCTGGTATTATGAACATAAACAAAGGCATTAGGATTTGTTTGTACGAAAGGATTGGTATCAAGTTTGAATTTATTTATGTAATACCATGTTGTCTCATGGGATACCGGTACTCTTATGGGTCCCATTTCACCATAGTATTTTTTGTCCTTATCAAAGTAATATGTATATACCCTTCCTCCAATTCTATCCTCCAGGGCATCAAAAATTGTGATATTTGCGCCAAGCTTTCTAAGTTCAAATGCAGTTGAAAGTCCTGCAAGACCGCCTCCAATGACACCTATCCTTATCCCCCTGAGTTCCCCGGGTGATGCATAATATGTAATGTCAGGCGGAGGACTTAATAATCCTACTATGTTTTCATAATCCTCAATTCTTCCTGCTTGCATCAAAGAGTATCTTAGCATTTTGTGCCTTTGTGAATCAGTGGGATTAGGTGGATTAACAGGAAACTGACGAACTGTCATGATATATTTCCCCTAATTAAATAATTCTATAATATTTATAATAGCTAAACCATCATAATATTACATTTTAAGTAGTTATTTCGATTAGAAGTCCTGATTGGTTAAATGAGCAGAAGAAGGGATGGAAGAGGGGGAGAAGAAGAGCATCAATAACAGGCTAAATAAGAATAAAGTCAAAAAACATATAAGCCTATGTATATTTTACATAGGTTTATATGTTTTGTTTATGGATTTATAATTTTTTATTTTGCGTCTTTAAGTGCGTTTTCAGCCAATGCTTTGAAATCGTTGCTAGTTGATGTTGCACCGCTTACTGCGTTGACAGCTGCTGCATCCTGGCTGCTTACGAGAGCAGCTTCAAGATCTGTCATAGCCTTTGCAAGGTTTACCTTTGTCTTGTCTTCCATTGCTTTAATGTAGCCCTGATCTTCTGACTTCAGCTTGTTGTCTTTGTTTACATAGTCAAAATCAACGCTGCTGATCTTGCCATCTTTTACTTCGATAGCTATCTGACCCTTCCAGCCATAGTCGTCATATTTGTCCTGTTCAGCCTTGTAAGATCCATCTTTTAAGCCAGTTGCTGCAGGAGCAGGTTCAGCTGCCGGTGTTGCTGTAGGTTCAGCCGCTGGTGTTGCTGTTGGCTGAGCTGCCGGTTCAGTTGTTGCTGGTTTGCTTGAGCCGCATGCTGCAAGACTCAGAACAAGTACAGCAATAAGTCCTAATGTAATTAGTTTTTTTGCTTTCATTGATATTTCCTCCATACTTTCTTTTATTCAGCTATTATAATACAAAATTGCTATAAGATTGTCAATCTGTAAATACGTGCAAATATCCGATTAAAAGCATATAATAATTATCATTTTTAATTTGGCTGAATTATCCTAAATTAATCTCTACCGGACAAAGAACAGAATAGGGTACCTGATATAAAAACAGAGAGTCTGGTGTATCTTCACCAGACTCTCTGCTGTATTCTATGCTGCGTTCTTTTGTACTCTACTCGCACCCTTCAGGAACCTGCTCAATGGTTTGTAAACCAAAATTACGAGTAATGAGTTGGCCAAGGACTTAATAAGATTGAATGGCAGGATTGCAGTTGGAAGCATAGCCATTACTGCATCATAAGGAATACCATAAAATTTCACTGAGAAAAACAAGTTAGAAGGTATCATTACAAGTACCATACATATTGAACCTGCTGCCAAAGCTGCAAAGGCTCCCTTGAAGGTGTGGAATTTTCTGTATATAGCGCCGGATACAACTACAAAGGTACCTGTTGCTATCACATGCATTACTAATCCTACCCAACCTGCTGCTGCACTGACTGTAAATGCCTGTATGGTTGATACTATAACAGTCATCAATAATCCGGCCATAGGACCATACATAAAAGCAGCTACAAGCATCGGTACATCCCCGGGTTCATATTCCAAAAATGGTGCGGATGGTATGATCGGGAACTTGATTAGCATGACCAGCACTATCGAAAGTGCCGAAAGCACTGCGATTCTTACCAATTTGTTTGTTTTGTTTTCCATTCAAAAGACCTCCATAATTTCAAATTCGCCTCGGCGAATTTGTGCGCCGATTTTGGTCACGTTTACGTGACAATTTCCTTTGCAAAATCGTGTGCATCCGCCGGAGGCTTTATTATATTCAGCAGAGTAATCTGCTGAATATAATAAAAAATTCCCTGAAAAATAATCTCAGGGAATTAAAAGCTAATGTAAAATTGCATCTTCTTTCATCCAGACTTTACTGTCGGCCCCGGAATCCAACCGGGTCTGCTTACGCTCGCGGGCTAACAGCTCATTGGCTGCATTACCGCCGATCGGGAATTTCACCCTGCCCTGAAGATTATATTCAGTTTCTGATATTATTTTAACACCAGATTTTGATAATGTAAAGATGATATAATATTTTTTTGTGCGCAGCAGGGAATTGAGTTTTCTACAATAAAAGAAAGGCTTCAAAATATCGTAGACAAGAAATAACCGGATTGAAAAAGCGTACTGGCTTGCTTGAAACAAGCAAGGTACGCTTTTTACCGTAAATTTACGCTTGAGCCGAAGCCGCTGCATTATATTCATTCTGCAAGGTTTCCATAAGCTCCTTGACCGATATTATTTTGTCCGATCTGTATGCATTTTCTCCTGCAAAGGCAAAGCCATGTTCGAGATTGCCCTTCTGAGCATTTGTCAATGCGAGAGCTATGCAGTAGGGACTGTTTTTATAATCACATGTAACGATGCAATGATATGGGCATTTATACGGTTTATTCGCGCCACTTGAGATATCGTCTGTGAAGTTATTCCTGATAGCTCTCCCCGGCATGCCTACAGGACTCTTTATTATAGTTATATCTTCCTTTTTGGATTTGATGTAAGTATTCTTGAAATCTATAGAGGCATCGCACTCTTCTGTGGTCACAAAACGAGTTGCCATCTGGACTCCTGAAGCACCAAGCGCCATAAACCTATAAATATCCTCACCGGAGTATATGCCTCCGCCGGCTATTATTGGAATCGGCCTGCCGGCTTTATCTTCAAAAGGTTTTACTTCATTAATAACTTCGGGAACAATTTTTTCAAGAGAGTATTCGGGATTGAATATCTGATCCTCTTTGAAGCCTAAATGCCCTCCGGCTTTAGGGCCTTCCACAACTAAAGCATCCGGCAGATAATTGTACTTATCCAGCCATTTTCTGCATATAACACTTGCGGCACGTGCTGAAGAAACAATCGGAACCAGCTTGGTTTCATATTTTCCCTCCAGGTACTGTGGAAGATTCAGAGGAAGACCGGCACCGGAAAAAATGATATCTATTCCTTCCTCAATGGAAGCCTTTACGAATTCTGCATAGTCAGTCAAAGCAACCATTATATTTATACCGATGATGCCCTTTGTCTTCTCACGGGCCTTTCTGATTTCGCTTTTCAACCTTGAAATATTGGCTTCAAGAAACTTTGTTGAAAAATCGTAGTCCAGCATACCTATTCCAGCTGCGGCAATGACGCCAATACCACCTTCATTTGCCACTGCTGCTGCAAGTCCGGACAGAGATATTCCAACTCCCATGCCTCCCTGTATAATAGGCAGCCTGGCCTTCAGATTACCTATCTTTAATTCCCTTAGTCTATTTATGTTCATAAAAACCTCCCATTTGTGTATTGCATATATTAAGCTTCTATTTCTAGTATTGCCTTTCATTTTAGTATATCATAACTGAATGTTTGTGAATATTGAAGTTTTTTATATTACGTGGTTAAATAGCTTTATGGGGTATTTTTTTGAGGGGGTTATATTGTGGGGTTAGTTGGAAGGTTGAACATATATTCCGGCCTGCCAAGGCCGATATATGTACTTTTTATTGTCAGAATAGTAAATGCAATGGGTAATTTTGTTTATCCGTTTCTAACATTTTTCCTGACAGAGCGGCTAGGCTTCAGCGCAGAGGCTGCAGGGGAGTTCTTTCTGGTAAGCGCAGTTTTTCAGGCAGTAGGCTCTATAGCGGGAGGAAAGCTTACTGACCATATCGGCAGGAAAAAGCTGCTTTTGATTTTTTTTGGATTATCTGCTATATGCTATTTTCCATGTCCATTTTTGGGCAACTCGATACTTATACCTGTCTTTCTAATTCTGTCCGGAATGTTCGCCGGAGCGGCCCAGCCGGTAAGTTCGGCGATGATAACTGATCTTACCAATAAGGAGAACAGAACGCAGGCATTCTCACTGCTATATATGGGTACAAATATTGGATTTTCTGTAGGACCTATGATAGCGGGTTTTTTGTACAAGAACCATACGAACTGGATTTTTTACGGAAATGCTTTTGCTATTATGATGTCTTTTGTGCTTATATTGATTTTTGTTCAAGAGACAATGCCCAATAAAGAAGAAATGGAGCAGGAGAGATATGAGGGAGACGATGAAGCAGCTGAGGAAGGTACTGTTATCGAAGCGCTGAGAAAAAGGCCTGTACTTATGCTTTTCAGTTTGGGAAGGCTTGTTAACCAACTGGTTTATTCTTGTATAGGATTTGCAATACCTCTGCAGCTTGCGGAAAGCTTTGGAAGCACCTTGGGACCAAAGTATTTCGGCATAATAATGTCATTTACCGGTCTTGTGGTCATAACCTTTACTATGCCTGCAACGAAGCTTTCTTTGAAATTCAAACCTCTTATAAATATAGCATTTGCAGGATTCTTCTATTCAGTAGGCTTTGGAATGATCGGCTTTATTGACACCTTGCCTTTGTTCCTGCTATCGGCATTTATATTTACGGTTGGCGAGGTATTGGAGGCCACAAGCGCAGGTGCATATATTGCCAATCATTCTCCAATAACCCATCGAGGCAGGTTCAATGCACTTATAACTATGATAATTGGAACAGGAAATGCTATGGGTCCGTATTTTTTCGGTAAGTTTATTACAACCTTCGGACTGTTTGAGTTATGGATACTGTGCTTCTCTCTTACATTTGCGACAGGACTTTTTATGCTCTGGCTGAGATACTATGAAAGAAGCCGGGAGTATAGTTAAAAAATAAAATAACTATATAGAAACTGATATTCATAAAGAATATCAGTTATTTATATAGGGTCACGGCGTGTACAAGCCTCATAAGATATATTGGAAAATGCTGACAAGCATTACTAATATATCGGAGGCCCAGTAATGGATATGATTGTAAGAAGAATCGGAGAAAGGGATATAATGATAAATAAGATTGGAGCAGCAATGGTAAGCCATTTGGGAATCGGGGGAGTGGGGGTTTTCTTTTTCAGCAGGAAACCGGATTTGTATATAAAATAGGAAAAAAGTTTGATAAAAGACCTCTTTCCAATGCCGGAAAGAGGTCTTCTATTAAAGCTGAAACAGGTCTCCTTGAGAGAATAAACCGAAGAGTCCGCCTGTATGAATAAAAAGTATATTCTTATATTTCTTGAAGGTGCCTTTCTTGATTTCCTCAGTCAGCCCATACATGGCCTTTCCGGTGTATACCGGGTCCAGAATTATTCCTTCCGTTTTTGCAAAAGCATGTATGAATTCAAGTTCCTCCGGACGGCTTAAGGCATAGCCCCTGCCGACATAACCGTCAATTATTCTTATTTCATCCTTAACTATCGGAACATTGACATCCATATATTTCATGCTATCATGGAGTATATCGTATATTTTATCCTTGAAATATTCCGAATCCCCGCCGACACTAATGCCATAAACATCAGAAGTACGATTGTGCAGCTTATTGGCGAGCCATAAGCCTGAGTATGTACCTCCTGAGCCTGTGGCAATAACTATACAGTCAAAGCTTGTATTCATTTGTTTTTCCTGTTCTATGATCTCTTCCATGGCAGTATAGTAGCCGAAGCCTCCTATGCCGTTTGAAGCCCCCTCCGGGATGATGTAAGGGCGGAAGCCCTTTTGCTCCATTTCCTGCTTTATGCTTTCCATAATTTCCGATCTTTGATTGCTGTATTCATCAGCAGTAATAAAACGGATATCCGCACCGAGCAGCCTATCAAGAAGGAGGTTTCCTGCCGGGGAGGTTCCCGCCTCTCCTCTTAATACGAGACAGCTTTTCATGCCCAGTTTTACCGCAGCAGCGGCTGTTGCCCTGCAATGATTGGACTGTATTCCCCCACATGTGATTAGATAGTTGCACCCATTATCCAAAGCTTCTTTCAGTGAATATTCAAGCTTTCTAATTTTATTGCCTGAAAGCTCCGACCCTGTCTGGTCATCTCTCTTTATGTAGATTTCAGGCCCGTTCAGTGCTTTTGAAAGCCTTTCCAGTTTTTCTATCCTTGTGGGCAGATTCGCCAGATGGATTTTTTCGGGAATTTTCAACATACTTAACCCTCCATAACAAACATTTGATATAATTATATCTGAATTCCATTAATAATTGTATACTGTAGGATATATATAGTAAAATATATAATTATAATAAGCGAGGTAGTACAATTGAGTGATATTGCCGGAAAAGGCTGTGAAATACTGGTTCCTTTCAGCGAAAGGAAGCCGCTTCCAGAAATAGAAAGAAGCCTGATAAAAAAATACAGGAAGCATATATGGACTAAATTTGTAAAAGCAATTAAGGAGTTTAAGCTGGTTGAAGAAGGGGATAAGATAGCCGTAGGTGTTTCGGGCGGGAAGGACAGCATGCTGATGGCCAAGCTTTTTCAGGAGCTCCAGAAGCATGGAGATGTATCCTTTGAGCTTGAGTTCATAGCAATGGACCCCGGTTACCATGAAAATATAAGGGAACTCCTTATAGAAAACTGTAAATATCTCGAAATACCTATACATTTATTTGAATCAGGTATATTTAACGTAGTAGATAAAATTGCTAAGGATTATCCATGCTATATGTGTGCAAAAATGCGACGCGGAGCGCTTTACAGCAAAGCGATGGAACTGGGCTGCAATAAGCTTGCGCTGGGTCATCACTTTAATGATGTGATAGAGACTACAATGCTTAATATACTATACACCGGAAGCTTCAAAACTATGCTCCCAAAGCTCAGGTCGACCAATTTCAAAGGCTTGGAGCTTATAAGGCCATTATACTATGTGGAGGAGCTTTATATCGAAAGGTTTACTCAAAGCAGCGGAATATGGCCTTTGAATTGTGCCTGCATGGTAGCGGCAGAGAAGATAGCGAACAAGCGCTATGAAATAAAAGCTTTGATAAAAGATTTGAAAGAAAAGATAGAAAATGTGGATACCAATATTCTGAGGGCGACCCAGAATGTCAATGCTGAAGCTATATTGGGCTGGCACAAGGGAGGAAAGCAGTATTCCTATCTTGATTTCTATGATGAGGTATTGGAAGCGGAAGGGCCGGAAGAATAATAAGCAAAAAGTCAAAGAGCTCCGAAGAGCTCTTTTTTACTGCCATTCATCCTCATTTTCATCACGTTTGTAAGCAATAAGTACCACGTCGCCGCCTATGTGTTCGCCAAGCTTGTTTTCAAATTCTGTAAGCAACTCGACTGATTTCTTGTCTTCCCTGATTTCTGCAAGGTGAAAATGCGGGTTTCTTTCCATTGAATCCACCTCCTGTGATTAATATATAACTATATGCTGTTCCATATATTTTCTTCATAAGCTATGAAATTATGTGATGCATTATTATAAATTCCTGCTAAGCTTTTTTGCTCTTAAGAAGATAGTACACAGGAAGGCCGACAAGTGTTATGCCGATGCCTATCATTGAATTAAGGGGTGCGCTCGCTATGGTGCTAATCCTGTAAAGTCTCAAATAACTCGATTAACATAATTAAACAGCTTATTCGTAACATTATCTGCATTTTCTACAGGTGGTTATTATTACTTATAAATACAGTTGTAATACATAAATTCCAAGCCCAGCGTGCAGTCTTCACCGGTAGAGAAGGAGCGGTTCCCTATTAAAGATGCCAATCTTTCATAACCATTATTACCAACTAAGACGAAATGTATGGCTTCAATTATTTTTTTTGATTCTGCAGCAGCGGCTTCAAACATCTCCATAAATGAGGAGGTAAAAACTGCAGAATCGTCCCAAGGGAGCTGCCAGGCCGAGTGTGAGGAATTCAAGTAATCCAGACCGTCCTTGATTTCCAATGGCAGAATCATACTTGAGAACATGGGAAGCTTTCCCAGGCTTTTTTCAACTCTTGAGAGCAGATTTTTCTTAATGCCGGTTTTATCTTTGAGTACAGCTGCTATACCTGCAATATCAGCTATTGCAGTGCATACCAATCCGGCACTTATATCAATTGCGAATACTTTTTTTAAAATCGCGGAATACATTTTTCCAATTACAGCTGCAGCCTGGTGCGGTATTCCTATTTGTCCGGAAGAGTCGAATTCAGATGGCCTCTTGTTTAATTCACGCTTCAACATCAATACATCCAGGGCAGTCTCAAACATGCGGTGGTAGCAGGTGTACTCGGATGTATGCACTTCCCCTTTACGAACAAACCCGGTTTTATAGAATATATAAGGATGGGTGTGGCAGTCCAGTATATAGTGGCATATATATCCGTACATATAAGCATTGAGAATGCCCTTCGAGCATTCATCAGTGCCGGCTGCATACCTGAGAGCTTGCAAAATGAATTCGCCTGTTTTTTCTTCGTGCATCCTGTTGCCGAGTTTTGGGATACCGTTGTTTTTCATCCATGGCCATGCTTTGTAATAAAAGAAAATATCAGGACCTTGTGTTCCAAGGTTGAATATATTTCTATACTTTAAAATAGTATCTTTGGCATATTCGTCATCAATAAGCTTCAGTACTGCATTTCCACAAAGATAATGTGTAAGAAGAGCAGGCATTTTTATCCCTCCCGAGCAGTAATAATTTATATTTCATTATACCTTAGTATATCTTTATTAATACTGAATCTAAGGCACTTTCTTATGACTTCATATATAGCACAAAATCTTGAAAAAGATACTTCAAAGAAGAAAAGGGCTCTGCTGGGTTTTGGAATTACAGACGAAACCTTTGCTGTAGCTTCAATAGAAAGGAAGGGCGAAATAAGCTTCAAGTTCATGCTGGGACTTAACCTTATGGCCTTCAGCTTCTGGAATATCGGCACACTGGCAGGACTGCTGATGTCCTCATGGATACCTGAGTATATAACGGTTGGAATGGGGATTGCACTTTATGCAATGTTTATTGGCCTTTTAGTTCCAAGCATGAGGACTGCAAGACCTGTACTCATTGTTGCGTTAACTGCTATGGCAGTGAACTCTTTATTCTATTTCGTACCAATATTAAGCTTTGTTTCATCCAGCTGGGCCATTATAATATCCACTGTCACTGCTGCATTTTTAGGCTCGTTAATTGATGGAAAGGCGGGGAACTGCGATGTTTAAGCTGATTGTCACAGTGGTGCTTATGGCACTTGTTACTTACATACCAAGACTGCTGCCGATGTTGTTTCTGAATAAAATCAAACTGCCGAAGAAGGTGGAGGTATTCCTGAAATATATACCATATGCGGCATTGGGTGCATTGATTTTTCCGGGGATATTGGATTCGACGGGGGACAGACTTTCTGCTTCTGTTGGAGGGCTGATATCAATAATACTCGCTTACTATAGATTGAATATTATAATTGTGGTATTTGGTGGAATTGGGGGAGTTCTGCTTTGTTACCGGCTGATATGAAAAAGAGGTTCAATGCTAGGATTGCATAGAACCTCTTTTCAATATATATGTGAAAGTCACAAGCAGTAAAGAAATAACCAGCAGTGCAGGGGTAAGCGCCGTTATGCCGAACATGTCGGCCAGCTGCCCCACTGCCGAAGGGATGAAGAAACCGCTCAAGCCTGCTGATACCGAAATAAATGCAGCGGCCATCCCTGACTTTCCCGGGAAATGTGCAGTTGCAATCGCCATTGCGGTTGGAAATTGGCCTGAACATAAAAAACCAAGTAAAGCGACAATGACCAAGGTCAAGCCCCCGATTGGAAGTATGCTCCATAGGACTGACAGCAGAAGCGTTCCGGAGGCTGCTGCCATGAGATAATTTGAAAGGCCGATACGGTCTGCTATCTTGCCTGATACGAGCCTTCCCACTGTTAAAGAAAACCAGAATAAAGAGGCAGTGAAGGAGGCCGGTACAGTATTTTTAGGAACAAGTGTGCTCCAGTAGACAGTTATCCATCCTCCGGTTGACACTTCGACACCTACATAGAAAAACATAGCAAGTCCTGCTGTCCATAAAAAGGGGCTGTGTATTGGACTTGATGCTTTACTATAAACCTGCTTGTCCATATTATTTCCAGTCTTATGCTCTTCGATTCCGTTTTTCAGAAGCAATATGCCTACGATTACAGGCGGTATCAAAGCCAGGCCGAAGCAGTACCTCCAGTTTCCCAGGTATTCGGTACAAACCCAGGCAAGTATAGGAGCAACTATTGCGCCGACACCGTAAAAGAAATGGACGAAGTTCATATTGCTTCCTTTGTTCTCTTCTGAAGTATCAGCGCACAACGCATTTATTCCTACTTCATATATTCCATATCCAAAGCCTGTTATCAGGTTCAGTGTATATAAAAATATAAAGCTGTTGGATAACATGGACCCCAAGAGCCCTATAATCAACATTGTGCTTCCGGCAAGCATAAAGGGCCTTTTTCCGGTTCTGTCTATCAAGTACCCGCCGATAAGGGAAGTAATAAGCATGCCTACAAATTGTACCGAAAGCAGAAGTCCTCCCTGACTGTAGTTAATGCTTATATCTGCACGAATAGCCGGGAGCAGCGGGCCTATTATATTCACTATAAGGCCGACTGCTATAAAACCTATGTATTGGACCCATTTCGAAGCGTTTTTCAAGCATTTCACCCCATCAATAAAATAGTACAAAAAAATACGCTTATTACATTCTATTACTTAGAGTAATTATAATCAAGAAGAATCAGAGTAATAGCACATTTTCATGCTGTATGAATAATATGTAAATATACTGTTTTTAGGGGTGGATTATATGTATTACAGGTATCGCAGGCAGAACAAGGTAAAGGTCGCTGTAGCTGAAATAAAGGGTGGTCCTCTTGCACCACGGTTGAATGGAACTGTATTATTCACAAGTGTATTTGGAGGGACCTGGGTGTGTGTTCAGGCAAGAGGTTTGCCGCAATATCAGGCGGGTAAGGATGAAAAACAGCCGATAGGTCCTCATGGCTTTCATATTCATGGGGGAGTAAGCTGTGAAGTAGGGGACCCTACAGAACCCTTTAAAGCGGCAGGAGAACACTGGAACCCGACCAACCAGCCCCATGGAAACCATTCAGGGGATTTTCCGGTGCTTTTTTCCAACAGTGGCATTGCAAGAATGTGCTTTTTTACTGATAGATTCAAGGTATCCGATATAATAGGCAAGGCCGTAATAATCCACGAGAGCCCTGATGACTATAGGTCACAGCCTGCAGGCAATGCCGGCAAAAGATTGGGCTGTGGCATAATAAGGGCAATTGGAAAGTAAGACTGAATGTCTGGAAGATGCTTTTTGTTGAGAAATTCATAAATGGTACGATATGCTGGAACGGGACCATTTCCCCTGCATCTTCGACTGCCGATAGCTTCGGCAAGCGGACAAGCATAAGTTATTTTGACGGTAATATGACCAAAGCCATGGCGACAGGCAGGAAGTGTACCTATATCATAGCAGGAAAAGGAAGCATAATAAATATCTGCAATATTACAAGCCGGCAGTCATATAAATATTAATAAAACTGTTAGGCCTTATAATCTGCTAATGCTTTGGAGGTGTGGAAAAATGCCGGATGGAAAGGCAAAGGTATTTGACTGGAGAGGTATGCCTGAAAAGGCGCAACAGGTACTGGGGGAAGACTTCTGGAATGAAATAAACAGGATGCTGCCAAAGTACGGAACACCAATAGACATATATAAAACAGAAGACCAGGTGGT
This sequence comes from uncultured Clostridiaceae bacterium, assembly GCA_964619815.1. Classification (GTDB taxonomy): domain Bacteria; phylum Bacillota; class Clostridia; order Lutisporales; family Lutisporaceae; genus BRH-c25. The sequence continues at coordinate 16,259 of CAZUGK010000035.1, forward strand.
AGTGGTAGTGGAAGTACCCGGACTTGCATCTCCGGATAGGATTTCAATTAAGATAAAGGGATTGAAGCTCCTGATTTCTGGAGAAATTCCATGGACATACCCCATAACTAAAGAAGAAATGCTAATGGTGGAAAGATTCTCAGGAAGCTTCAAAAGAGAGGTAACACTACCTGATGACATAGTACCCGGGGGCTCTGTGGAAGCGCAGTTCCGGGCAGGACTTCTGGAGATTCATATTCCCAGGCTTACCTCAGAGCAGGAACAGCAAATCCCAATTGACTTTGGGGACTAGAGCTTACAGGTACTGTATGCCAACCTCATCTGCAGTGACAATTTCATTTTCTCTGGGAATTCGTATTTCCAGTATTCTATCCTTGAAGGCGGCTGTAGCACCTTCTTTTTTTGCACCCGGCGGAAGAGGAATAATGTGGTCGTTGCCTGAAGGATCACCCTTTATGGTTACATGGCTGGTGGTAATGAGGACTTTGATGTCCTGTTCGTTTACTTCCTGGGGTATGGCAGTCCTGATGACTGCAAAGCCGTGTATTTCGAAAAGCTGTGGATTCAGACTGTTGGATTCCTTTACCGTTTGTACCTCCTGCACGACAGTTTCATTATTCACATTCTGAGCTGCGGGGCTGTTGAAGTACTGGGAGAGCGGGGCGGCCAGAGATTGTGCCAAAGGGCCCAAAATGGCCTGGGTCAAGGGATTTGCAATGGATTGAGTCAATATCTCCTGTATAAAGCCCGGAAGCTCCTTTGTATCACCTTTCATCAGTATATCTCTGAGTTTGTTGCTCATTTGCGTCGGGTCATAATATTGTCCTGAATTGGTCATTGCTATCACTCCTATATGTGGATTTGCAGTTTTATATTCCTTATTTTCCCTTGGAATGCTTGGAAGGTTTTTTTTCACCCTCATGGAATTTGTCCGCAGCCAGCTTTTTTACCCAGTAAGGAATCTCATCAGAGTCGGATTGATTCAGCATGTCTACCATGTTGGTATCTTTAAGCACCGAGCACAGCTCGGAAATATCATTGTTGTCGCCGCTTATTGAGCCAAAGCCCTGGTTTTGCTTCTTAAAGCTCTGGAAACCGACAGGTAGGTTATTGCCCAGATTTATACAGGAGGCTCCTTCTACAGTACCGATGCGAATATTACCGATTACAAAGATGGGTGAAAGGTTTGGCATTATGACTCCTCCCTTTTCTCTTTATGCTCTTTCTTTTTTTTGCCTTTTACTTTTTCTATGGATTTCTTTGATTCAAAATTATTGCCTATATTGAGAGTTCCGCTTAAATCCTTTATATCAAGAGTATCAAGAGTAAAAGTCAGGTTTTCCAAATTCTGTACATCCAATTTTTCGATATTTATATGATATTCAGGCTTGCTCTTCAGCTTTTCCACTTCTTCTTCAATAGCTATCAGCTTTTTATAAATTTCCTTCAGCAGAAGATTATCGGAATTAATGCCATCATACCTTCCCATTAATATATCACTCTACTCTCAAGACTCCGTGACGGGTTACTTTTCACTTATACATGGCCTTATTACTGCACTATGATTGTTTGTAGAGTTGTTTGAGTCTCCATCCAATGTGCCGAAGCCTTCGTCGATCTTCATGCAGGATCGCCATTTTACCTGCAGGTTGTCACCGGTGAATACTCCTGAGGAGTCTGAAATTTGTTCTATAATGAGGTCTCCAAATTCTATCCTGACCATACATATGCCCCGCTTTCAAACTTTTTTGTCAATAAGCTCCGCAAAGTATTCCAACAATTCACTGCTGCTTTCGGGGTCTGTCGTCACACTGCAAGGGCTTTCCATAGAGTTGCAATCCCCTATGACCCTGCCGAAGCCGGCTTGAGTGTTCCTGTCCGAATACCAGAGGTACTGGATATTGCAGCCTGCAAATACACCGGAATTGGAAACCAATGAATTGATGCGTATGTTATTGTAGAATATTCCTTCAGCATATTTTTCATCAGACATACATTACCTCCGGAAGCTTACCGTACGGATGCAATTCATCCATTATATATTATTCTATGAGAGGAGGTATATATCAGTGCTTTTACAATCCGTCAGGGCTGTTCCTTTTTACCGCGGCGGCATCCGTAGATGGTTATATTATCCTTGCATCCTTTATCGATAGGCTGCCTGATGCCGTTATAGTCATTTGTTATGATAGGGGTATCTATAAAATCATTGTCCATAAACGTATTAACTGAACGGCTTATGACATTTCTGGTTCCCAGGACCACACCAAAGCCAAATTTATTGTTGTTATTGGTATTCCAATTGCTCTGGCTGTTTGTGCCGACAAAAATGCCCGAATTCGTACTTACTGCATTTACAAGTATGCTGTTGAAAGTAACTGCATTGTTCTGGGGCATGCAAAATCACATCCTAAACCTGAACATTTTTCTGGGGAATTACATCATGATCCACAATCGGGACATCAACTATATCATTATCTAATATAACACCTACATTGGCGGGAAATAGATTTCCAGCACCAAAAACAAGGCCGGCTGACATTTGGTTTTTATTATTTGAATCCCATCCGGAAGCTACTACGTCCCCAACCATTATTCCGGCATTCGACTGCAGGCCGTTTACAGCAATGCAATTGAAAATTATCAAATCAGGCATACACTACACCCCTCTCGTGATGGCAAGCATATTTTCTCTTTTATATATTATGCCGGCCTGCAATGAAATGTCACCGGCATTGGGTGAGCAACTGCCGGTCTCACTATCCTAAGGCACTTTTTTCTTTTTATTCATGAATTTTAAGTATTTTTTTGAACTTCCGATAGTACAATTTACTGTACAAGTTTGGTGCAAATAAAAAAGGGGGTTATATTAATGAAGAAAATTATCAATAAGCCGGAAAATGTTGTTGACGAAATGCTTAAAGGAGTAGTAGCCGCTCATCCTTCTTATGTAAGGCGTTTGGAAGGGACAAATGTTCTGGTTAGGGCAAGTGCTCCCAACCCTAAGGTCGCATTAGTCAGCGGCGGAGGAAGCGGACATGAGCCAACTCATGGAGGCTTTGTCGGCAAAGGCATGCTTGATGGAGCTGTAGCAGGAGCTGTATTTACCTCACCTACTCCCGACCAGGTATTTGAAGCCATAAAGGCAGTGGACGGCGGGAAGGGTGTACTGCTTGTAATCAAGAACTACACAGGGGACATACTGAACTTTGAAATGGCTGCTGAAATGGCTGAGGCTGAAGGAATAAAAGCAGACAATGTCGTTGTCAATGATGATGTTGCAGTTGAGAACAGCACTTGGACATCAGGAAGAAGAGGTATAGCAGGTACGATATTTGTTCACAAAATTGCAGGTGCAAAAGCTGAAGCGGGAGCCGAGCTCAGCGAAGTAAAGAGGGTGGCAGAGAAAGTAATTGCAAATGTCCGCTCAATGGGAATGGCTCTTTCACCATGTATTGTACCGGCAGCAGGGAAGCCCAGTTTTACCCTGGAAGAAAATGAAGTGGAGATTGGTATGGGAATCCATGGGGAACCGGGTACTCATCGTGAAGAAATCAGAACGGCTGATGAGATTGCAGATCATCTGCTTGGAAAGATATTGGGGGATATGCCGGTAAATGCCGGCAATGAAGTTGCAGTAATGATAAACGGCCTGGGCGGCACGCCTTTGATGGAGCTTTATATTGTAAACAGAAGAGTTGCTGAAGTACTGGGCTCCAAGGGAATAAAGATTGTACACACATATATCGGAAACAACATGACTTCCCTTGAAATGGCCGGATTCTCCATTACTGTACTAAAGCTTGACGAGGAGTTGAAGGAATTACTGCTTGCGCCTGCCGATACCCCGGCTCTTGTTCAGGTGTAGGAGGGGAATAATATGGGCCACGATGTACGTGAAGCAATTTATGCAATAGCAGCGGCAATAAATGATAATAAAGAGATGCTCACAAACCTTGATGCTGCCATAGGGGATGCAGATCACGGCATTAATATGTCGAGAGGCTTTGATGCAGTAAAGTCAAAGCTTGAGGAATCACCCGACGGGGATATTTCGTCAGTGCTTAAAAAGGTGGGAATGACCCTTATATCTACAGTCGGAGGAGCTTCAGGCCCTTTGTACGGTACAGCCTTTTTGAGGGCTGCAAATGCTGTTCAGGGGACTGATATGATAACAAGGGAGAAGGCCTTGGAGATGCTTTCTGCTGCAATAAAAGGCATAAAGGACAGAGGCAAGGCGGAAAAGGGCGAAAAGACAATGCTTGATGCACTTGAGCCAGCAATGGATGCCTTTTCCCAAGGGATAACAGAGGACAAAAGCCTTGTTGATTGCCTTGAAGCTGCCTGCAAGGCTGCTGAAGCAGGTGCGATGTATACCAGGACAATAAAAGCGACAAAGGGAAGAGCTTCGTATCTGGGGGAAAGAAGCATCGGCCACCAGGATCCCGGTGCTACCTCCTCATACATCCTGCTCACGGCATTGACCGATTATTATAAGTCCTCTTTACAGGAGGAATGATAAAATGGTGGGTATTGTAATAGTATCCCACAGTGCAAAAGCTGCCGAGGGGATTAGAGAGCTTGCAGCACAGATGGCCGGTGGCAGTCTGTCAATAATTGCAGCAGGCGGTATCTGGGATGGAAGTATTGGAACAGATGCAGTAAAGATTAAGGAGGCCATAGAAAAAGCTGATTCAGGGGAAGGTGTCGTGGTGTTAGTTGACCTTGGCAGTTCGGTATTGAGCAGCAGTATGGCAATTGAACTCTTGGATGAAAGCATCGGGAAGAGAGTAAGAATTGCAGATGCCCCAATTCTGGAGGGAGCAATAGTTGCTGCCATACAGGCATCTATTGGTGATACTCTTGATAACGTACTGGCTGTTGCAGAAGAATCCCGAAGTCTGGTTAAGAAAACCAATTGACAGTTGGGTAATCTGCAGCAGCAATAAAGAAATTACGGAGGTATGGCACCCATGAACAAAGGTTGCAAAATAATATGCCTGATACACAATGAATTTGAGGATCTTGAACTGTGGTATCCTGTTCTTAGGCTTAGGGAAGAAGGTGCTACTGTGCACATAGTCGGTGAAAAGGCCAATGCTGCATATATCGGGAAATATGGGGTCCCTGCCGTAGCGGACTTTGGCTTCTCTGACATTGACGCTGAGGAATATGATGGACTTATTGTCCCTGGCGGTTGGGCACCGGATAAACTGAGACGGTATCCTGAAGTGCTTAGGCTTGTACAACGGATGAATGAGAGTGGAAAGCCGATTGGTCAAATATGTCATGCAGGCTGGGTACTTATTTCCGCAGGCATCCTCAGAGGGAAAAAAGTTACGAGCACCCCGGGGATAAAGGACGATATGTCAAATGCGGGGGGAATATGGTCAGATGAGCCTGCAGTGGTAGACGACAACATAGTATCGAGCCGTAAGCCCCAGGATTTGCCGGATTATATGAAAGCATATATAAAACTTCTGAGGAACAAGTAAATATGCAACATTATGAGCCTATGAGGATTAAAAGCTTCATAGGTTCTATATTTTTACCTTTTTTGAACATGTTATTTTTGGTATAATTAAGAAAACATATACAACAGTTAACTATGTATAAATTAGGAACTTATTTGGAGGTAGAAGTATGACAAGAAAAAGGGTATATGTCACAAGACAGATTCCGGAAGCTGCAATTGCAGGTTTGAGAGAGCAATTTGACGTGACAGTAAATCCTCATGACAGGGTACTTACCAGGGAAGAGCTATTGGCCGGCGTTTCGGGTATGGATGCTGTACTTTGTCTGCTTACGGATACTATAGACGCTGAAGTCTTTGAGGCTGCAGGCCCTAAGTGCAGGATATTTGCGGATTATGCAGTAGGGTACAATAATATTGATATCGCAGAGGCTACAAAGAGGGGAATAATTGTTACCAATACCCCTGATGTACTTAATGATGCGACTGCAGACCTGGCTTGGGCCCTTTTGTTCGCAGTATCCAGAAAGATTGTTGAGTCGGACCGCTTTGCAAGGGCAGGGAAGTTCAAGGGCTGGGGCCCGATGCTGTTTCTTGGCAGGGACATAACCGGAAGAAAGCTTGGAATCATTGGAGCAGGACGGATAGGCTTCAACTTTGCCAGGAAAGCAAAGGGCTTTGATATGGAAATAATATACACAGGCAGGAAACCTAATGCCGAAATGGAAAAACAGCTGGGAGCAAGGTTTGTAGATAAGGATACTCTCCTTAAGGAGGCGGACTTTATTTCAATTCATGTTCCGCTGACCCCGGAAACAAGGCATTACATTAGTGAAAGGGAACTCAAGCTGATGAAGAATACAGCGGTGCTGATAAATACTTCCCGAGGCCCTGTTGTTGATGAAAAGGCATTGGCCCGGGCATTGAAGAGCGGTGAAATATGGGGTGCAGGACTTGATGTTTTCGAAAATGAGCCGGATATTGAGCCCGAGCTGAAGGAACTGGACAATGTGGTAATTGTACCACATATTGCATCTGCTACCATAGAGACAAGAACAAATATGGGACTTATTGCAGCACGGAACATAATCCAGGTGCTAAATGGAGATATGCCGGAAACTTGTGTTAATCCGGAGGTTTTGAAATGATTAATAGAATAATTGCAGCCCCGGATTCCTTTAAAGGGAGCCTTACCGCCAGGGAAGCCGCTGAAGCAATTGAAGCGGGATAAAAAGCTTCAACAGTGTATTTTCCATAGTGGATAAGCCGATGAGCCTTGAGGAGGCAATGGGAAGAAGCAGAGAACTGCTTCAGAGCTGTGCCGAAAGAGTGATAAGGTCAATGTGCATTATGAATGGGAACTGAAACAGAGTCAAGCACAGTTAATAATGTTAAGTAATAAATAAGCAATCATCCTTTTCATGGATGATTGCTTATTTTAATGAAAATCTGATATTTTAAATTTTTACATAAGAAGTTATTTGGATTTTTAATTTGTTTTATTATTGAGCAATTAATTCGGAACAGCTATGAAAAACAGTTTTTTGTAGAGTAGCAGCTGACTGAAACGCCTCATAACCTGTGTTTGATAGTTGAGGTTTATGAACATGTCTAAATATTCATCCTCACTTCTTATATATTTGCCCCTGTCAAAGCAGGACATATAACAATTGCTCAAATAGCTGGTTTTAAACAGACAAGGCTCAATCACCACTACTTTTCCTTTATCAGTCAATACCCTCCTGAATTCCTTTAAATATTCGTGCACATTCATGGAAGGGATATGATGGAGCACTGAAATAATAAGGATATAATCTGCTGATGCATCTGGAACCGGAAGCTTATTCGCTGTCAGTTCACCGAAGTTATATCCCGGATTGGCTTTTCTGGCATATTCCACTCTTCTGTTATCACAGTCCAAACCAAGATATGATGATGGCGGAAAGAATACTGAGCTTGAACCTACTCCGCACCCAAAATCTATGATCTTTTTATTTTGGAAATCAAAGACATCTTTAAGTTCACAGTATATATATCTTTTTAAAAACCAGTTCGGCCTTATCAGGCGATGATAAAGTATTGGCGATAATTCCACTGTTCTTTATCCTACCTTTGCATAAAAGAATATTAGCTTAAGAAAATAATTAATAAGGTACTGACATAAATATATTAACCATTCAGTTGTTAATTATCATAGTTATATTTGGTTCTATTGCCTGAATTTTTTTACAGGGAAATACATATGAATGTATAATCTTGGTTATACGGATGATTTTAAAAACAACCGGAAAGAGGAGATTATGATGAACAAACCTGGCTATTTGAGACTTCTTGAAAGCGGTGAACTGCAAAGGCGGGTAGAGTTGCTCAAGAGCATGCTTGAAGACTGTGTGCTGTGTCCACATCAGTGCAAGGTAAATAGAATGAAGGGTGAAAAAGGATACTGTAAAACTCTTTATAATGTAGTAGTGTCAGGTGCTGGGCCACATTCTGGAGAAGAGGATGAGCTAGTGGGGCTTAACGGGTCCGGGACTATATTCTTTTCCCATTGCAATCTAAGGTGTGCTTTCTGCCAGAACTATGAGATAAGTTACTGCGGAGAGGGGAACGAGGTGACAGTACAGGAGCTTGCTGAAATGATGTTGTCACTTCAGCAAAAGGGATGCCACAATATCAATTTTGTCTCTCCTAGCCATATAGTAGCTCAGATAGTTGAAGCTATTTATATTGCGTCCCATGCAGGACTAAGAATACCCATTGTATATAATTCAGGGGGATATGACCTTACCGATACGCTGAAGCTTCTGGAAGAGGTTGTCGATATCTATATGCCCGATATCAAGTTCTCAAGCGACGAGCTTGCGTGGAGATATATAGGAGTAAAAGACTATTCTAAGATTGCGAAGGCTGCAGTAAAGGAGATGTACAGACAGGTTGGGAACCTCAAGGTGGATGCAGAAAATATTGCATACAAAGGTCTTTTAATCAGGCATCTTGTGCTTCCTCAAAATCTTGCGGGTACGGAGGAGATAATGGAGTTCATTGCAAAGGAACTATCAAAGGATGTATATGTGAATATAATGGCCCAGTACTATCCGGAGCATAAGGCTTATGGAATTCCGGAGTTCAGCAGGCGGATTACCGGGGAGGAGTACAGAAATGCCGTGGAGGCTGCAAAAAAAGCGGGGTTAGCCAGATATAAGTCATATGATACCCAATAAGTGAAAATGTTAGGGTCGCGAAGTTGCAGCGTAAAATTATCTGGCAACCCGGAAGAAGGAGAATAGTATATTCTGTAGAATTAATAACTACAGGAATATATTTTAGCTAGCAAATTATTGTCTTAAAACTCGGGGGGAAATCATCATAACTATGAAAGCAATAAAAAGAGTCGTTTACTTCATAAACAGACATGCAATTCTTATTCTTATGGTGCTTATATGCCTGACCAGCGGTTTTCTTTTCTGGATTCAGAGGGAAGAGGCAAGCATATTTATATCCAAGCCAAGGTTTCATTTTTACTTTATTGCGCAGAATTCAGTAGACCCATTTTGGAAGGAAGTAAGATACGGCATGGAGGCTGCGGCAAAGGAGAATAAGGTTGTAGTTGAGTTTAATGCTCCCAGGTTCAACAGTCCCCAGGAGGAACTGAGGTTCCTTGACATAGCTGTTACATCGGGGGTAGACGGAATAATAACCCATGTATCCAGCGGCTCTGATTTTACGGAGCTGATAGATAAGGCCAGAGGAAGGGGAATACCTGTAGTTACAATAGAGAATGATGACAAGAACAGCGATAGAAATTCCTTTGTCGGCACCAACAGTTTTCAATTGGGAAAAGCAGCAGCGGAGCTTATGATAAGAGCAACGGGAGGAAGAGCCAGGATTGCGGTCATTGTAAGCAATGACCTGGAGCCTGATTCCACCAGCCAAAACCTGAAAATGAACGGGTTCTTAAGCACTATAAAGGATTTTCCTGAGATGAAGGTTGTAAAAACATACACCTCAAAAATGGGAATCCTTAGTGCCGAGGAAATCACACAGACCATAATAAGCGGTACTGACAACATCAATGCAATATTTACAACAAGTTCTGTAGACACAATTGGATCAGCCCAGCTTATAGTAGACAGGAACAAGGTCGGCAGCATAGCAATTGTCGGTTATGGAGATACGGAAGACATACTTAGGTACATCAGCAAAGACATTATTTTCGGCACGGTGATGAGCGATCCTTATAAAATGGGCTTTGAGAGCCTCAAGGCTTTGATTGACATAAAGGAAAAGAATAATGTATCCACCTTTATCGATACCGGAGTTAAAGTCATCACAAAGAGCAATGCAGATGAATATGAGAAAAAATCCGCTACAATGAAAGAATAGCTGGTGAATGCATGAATAGAGAAATGTTCACTTTTACAGGCATCAGGAAAAAGCTTATCATATATTACCTTATAGCGACCATGCTGCTTGGGGTTACAAGCTTGTTTTCTTATTACAATGCAAAGGTTATAATGAGTAGGATGAGCACGGTAATAACGGACTATGTATATCTCAACAGCTTGAACAGCAATGTTAACCTGCTGATGACAGAGCTGGAGAAGTACCTTACAACCAAGTCCTCGGAGAATCTTTTAAACTATTACAATGAATATAACAACCTTCAGGAAAAGTCATTGAAGATACCCAGAGAAGCGCTTTATGACAATGATTATCTGATGCTGAAGGATATAGGCTTCATGATTGACAATCTGCTTATAGAGACGGATAATGCGGTCAAAGCCAAGAGGGGCAGAATAAGCAGCGAATACATTTCTCATTTCACAAGATCAAACCAAATCAGTGAAAATATTAAGTTCTACATAAATATACTTTTAGGGGATAAGCTTCAGAAGGGTTCGGAAAAATATACAGCCATAACAAAAAATATGAATTATTTGAGCTATGCCAATTTGTTCATAATATTCGGTTCTGTAATTATTAGCTTATACCTTGCTATTGTATCCACCTATCGGCTAACCAGACCTATAATTGAGCTTTCTCATTCGGCTGAGAGGGTATCCGCCGGTGATTTTGACGTCAATATTTCGCAAATAAATACCAATGACGAAATTAATGTGCTGGCCAATGCATTTGACAAAATGATAATCAGCATAAAAAGTTATATTGATGAGCTTAAGAGCCAGGCAGAGGTTGAAAAGCTACTTAAGGAGCAGGAGATGCAAAACCTCAGGATAAAAAGCCTTCTTAAGGATGCAGAGCTCAAGTCCCTGCAATCCCAGATAAACCCGCATTTCCTTTTCAACACCCTGAATGCCGCATCACAGCTTTCCATGATGGAAGGAGCGGACAAGACGTCGGAATTCATAGAGAATATTGCAGAGCTTTTCAGGTACAATCTGAGAAAGCTTGATGAACCGGCAACCCTGGCTGATGAAATCAAATATGCAAAAAATTATATGTTCATACTGAAAACAAGGTTCGGAAGCAGGATAGAATTTCATACAGATGTAGATGAAAGGATAGAGAATGTAAAGATACCGTGCACAGTAATCCAGCCGATTATAGAAAATGCCTTCATCCATGGGCTCCAGAACCTGGAGAGGGATGGGCAGATACTTCTTTCGGTAAGGCTTGACAACAGGAGCATATTAATAGAGGTAGAGGATAACGGTGAGGGAATGACTGAGAGACAGGTTGCCGCATTGCTTTCCCTAAGCGGCAGCGAGAACCTGAGGAGAAAACATGTTACGGGAATAGGTATTTCAAATGTAATTGAGAGGCTGCAGCTTTACTATAATAAAACAGAAATAAAGGATGTTATTGAAATAGAAAGCACTCTGGGACACGGAACCAAGGTTACCTTGAAAATACCGTATGAGGAGGAGGCGGTGCAGGATGATGAAAATATTGATTGCTGATGATGAGTACCTGGTCATCGACTCACTGAAATATGTTGTAGAGCGATTTGTAAGGAACGTGGACGTGGTTGGCACGGCAAAATCAGGGCGTGAAGCTATAGAAAAGGCCATGGAGCTTAAACCTGATATTGTCTTTATGGATATACACATGCCGGGTATAGACGGCATAGAGGCAATTAAGCAGATAAAGGCCATAAACAGTGATATTGTGTTTGTGATTATTACTGCTTATGAATATTTTAACTACGCTAAGGAAGCGATCAACCTTGGAGTTCATGACTACCTGCTGAAGCCTATAAACAGGGGCAAGGTGGCTGAAACACTGGAAAGCATATGTGAAGAAATAGCCTCAAAGAGAGAGGCTGTCCAGAGGGAAATTCTCCTGAAGGAAAAGATTAATAAGGTGATTCCTCACCTGGAGGGTCAGTTCATTTACTCACAGCTATTTGATGGAAATGCTGTAAAGGATGTCGCTTTTTATGAAGAAGTATTCGGTATGAAAATAGGCTATGGGTATGTGATGATGGCAATTGTTGAGGATGCGGAGAACCCGGGGAAGCAGGAGGGTATGAGAATCAGCCTTGATAAGCAGAAGTTTTACGATATATTTAGCTACGAGCTGAAAAATCTGTGCCAATGCCTTATAGGCCCTCCGCTTCTGGATAAGCTGGTTGCCTATATACCGGTGTCGGAAAGTGTTGATGCTTATGAAGTAAGGAATATGTCCATAAGCATAGCCTCAAGGCTGGCAGAAAAAATTGACAGGAGTGTTGATATCAAATACAGGATCGGAATTGGAAGAAGATATAATATCGGAAGCTTTTCCAAGTCATGCAACGAGGCTAACATGTCAGCATCCTTAAGAAATGAGGGCAGTGTAATACATTATGAGGATATAATGACCACCGGGAAAAGCGTGGACATGTACCCTGAGAACCAGGAGAAGGAACTTATACGAATGCTGCTCTCTGACGATGGGGAGGGAGCTCTGGATACTTTTGAACGTATATTCCTCTGGCTTACGATGAATTACAAGGAGGATATGGATAGGATAAAATCCAGAGTGATTGAATTATTCTTCCTCATAAAAAGGTCTGTGCCATATTGTTCGGAAACTGACAGCTTACACGCCCAGGGATTTTTGAACAGTGTCCTGAAAACGCAGGACCTGCGCGGTCTGAAGGTTGTCTGTAAAGGCCATCTTGAGCAGATAATATCTGATATGAGGCTGGCCCGGGAGATAGAGATAAACAGCCTAAGTGCAAAAGTGAAGAAATATATCAATGATAATTTCCACAGAGACATCAGTATGGATGATGCTGCTAAGGAAACCAACCTGAGCTACCACTATTTCAGTAAGTTTTTTAAGGATTCAACAGGAAAGAGCTTTGTAGAATACCTTACTGAGCTGAGGGTGGATAAATCAAAGGGACTTTTGAGGGAAACCAACGACAGTATTAAGGAAATATGCTATAAGATAGGCTACAGCGACCCAAATTATTATTGCAAGATATTTAAGAAAGTAACAGGAATGACACCTACCGAGTACAGGGATAATCAAAAAACTGACGAGGTGATGAGCATTGAAACAGAATAATAGACTTCGGAAAGGGATATTGATTCTATTAGTTTTTGTACTTTTAGTGCTTTTCTACTTCATAATGAAAAAGCTGGATATAATAAATATTGAGAGCTACTTGAACATGAAGGCTTCTGAACAGAGGGATGACAAGGTACTTATAGGTTTTTCGCTGGGTACGCTTAAGGAGGAGCGCTGGCTTAAGGATAGGGATATTCTCGTTGCGAAGGTGAAGGAACTGGGAGCTGATATCATTGTACAGAATGCAAATAATGATGACCAGGACCAGATGAAACAGGTAAAATACCTGTTGGAGCAGGATATTGACGTACTTATCATAGTTCCAAACGACCTGGAGAAGGCTTCAAGTGCTGTTGAACTTGCAAAAAGGCAGGGGGTAAAGGTTATCTCCTATGACAGGCTGGTATTGAAATCCAATGCAGACCTGTATATTTCCTTTGATAATGAAAAGGTTGGGGAGCTGATGGCAGAATATATACTCGGAAAAGTTCAGCAGGGCAATGTTCTCATAGTAAACGGAGCCAAAAGGGACCACAACACAAAAATTATCAAACAAGGCTACGATAAGGTATTAAATGATAAGGTGAAAAACGGAAGTATTGAAATTATAGCAGAAGAATGGGCTGATAACTGGATGAAGGAGTATGCCTTCGAAGAGACAGTCAAGGCGATACAGGAAGGAAAGCATATAGACGGTATTATAGCCGGGAATGACAGTCTTGCTGAAGGAACTATTGAAGCACTTTCAGAGCACCGAATGGCCGGAAAGGTTTCTGTAGTAGGCCAGGACGCCGACTTGTCAGCGTGCCAGAGGATTGTGGAAGGGACCCAGCTTATGACGGTATATAAGCCGATAGAGAAGCTGGCAGGAGAAACAGCCAGACTGGCAGTCATGCTGGCTAAAGGTGAACCCCTCAATATAGAGAAAACAATCTATGACGGCAAGTACGACATTCCATATTTTGAGCTTGAACCGATTCCTGTGGATAAGGAAAATATTGATACTACTATTATTAAAGACGGTTTTCATATGAAGGAAGAGATATACAGGAATTAGGCCACGGGGTTATGGGGTCACGAAATCACGGGGTTACGGGGTGTAAGGATGCCTATTGGGTGTCTTTTGTAGGGAATGAACGATGTAAGCGACAT
>CAZUGK010000035.1:30414-32500 GCA_964619815.1 uncultured Clostridiaceae bacterium
TATATATAAAAAATATCCCGCTAAGAGCAATATTGACTGGAGGCGGGTTATTTTTTTTGTATAAAGACTGGGAAATATGAGCAGCGAATTAATAGCCAAAGATACGGGCATATCTAAATAGAGAGCCTGCTTGGTTATTTCCAGTGGCCGGAATAGTGCCGAGAGCCCTATGACCAATGTAACATTGAGAATATTAGCTCCCAGTATGTTACCAATGGACAGGCCTGCGTGACCTTTCAGCAAAGCGGTAATTGCAGTAACCAGCTCAGGCAATGAGGTTCCGACGGCTATAAGTGTAAGACCGATTATTGACGAGGGAACACCCCATAGCCCGGCAATTTCAACGCCATTTTTAACCAATAAATTTGAACCGGCTATGATAAGAGATATGCCGATAAAGAATTTTGCTGTCTGTATAACGTAATTACCGCGGCTAATATGTACTGCCATGTTATTTGATTTGCTGCCGGACTTTTTATAACCTGCTATCATTAGGTCTATAAGTACGTAAAAAAGTAGCATTAAAATTAGAAAATAGGAAGAGCGTGTGCCAATTACGCCATTCTTTGATATAAACCAAAGCAAAATAATGTAAAGTATCATGAGTAAGCCTTTCACGGTAAAAATTCTTGAGTTGACCTTTGAGGGCCTTATTAAGTTGTAAAGTGCAAGGATAAATCCTGTATTGCAGATTGTCGAGCCCACAGCATTGCCAATGGCCACGGAAGCTTGATTGTGAATTGCGGAAATAACCGATACCGAACTTTCCGGCAGCGTGGTCGCCAAACTTACAATGGTAGCTCCTATCAATACCTCTGGAAGATGTGTAATCTTTGCTATCCAAATTGCAGAATCCACAAAAAAATCTCCGCCTTTTATTATCAGAAGCATTCCGACAGTAAATAGAACATATGTAATTAACATTATTCTAAACCCCCTTTTTTCCTCGCTGATGTACCATAAAATATTATTATGATTAAACAGTTTTTAGAACCCGGAAATATAAATACCTATAGCAAATCATGGGCATAAATACAGAAATGAAGCGGTTCAATAATTGGAAGGAATATTATTATTTCTGTAGAATTATTAATGAAATACATCTATATACTATCCAATAAATTGCCGGTAGAATAATATAAGTATTGTACGGGGCAAGGAAGCATAAGCTTATTCAATTTCAGGAGGTTTAAAATGAGCGATATTAAAGTATTATTTGCTGCTTCTGAAGCAGTGCCTTTTGCAAAGACGGGTGGACTGGCGGATGTTGCCGGCACTTTGCCCAGGGAGCTTGTCAAGCTTGGTGCTGATGCAAGACTCATAATGCCAAAGTATAAGTCCATCCCCAAAAGCTTTGTGGAGAAGATGGAATATTTGGGCTATGTGTATGTTGACCTGGTATGGAGGCATCAGTACTGTGCTGTACTGAAGCTGGAGCATGAGGGGCTAACGGCATATTTCATAGATAATGAATATTACTTTAATAGAGACGGACTGTACGGCCATTATGACGAGGCAGAGCAATTTGCTTTCTTCAGCAAGGCACTCTTGAAAGTGCTTCCGCTTATTGATTTCAAGCCGGATATAATTCATTGCAATGACTGGCAGACTGGTGTTGTTAGTACTTTTCTCAAAGCTCATTTTGGCTATGAGGAATATTATAAGGATATCAGAACTGTCTACACTATTCATAACCTCAAATATCAGGGAGTTTTCCCGAAAGAGATTCTTGGAGATATTCTTGGATTGGGATGGGAGTACTTTAGTGCCGAGGGGCTGGAGTTCCATGATTGTGTGAATTATATGAAAGCAGCCATAGTACATTCAAGTGTAATCACGACAGTCAGCAGGACCTATGCAGAGGAAATAAAAAGCGACTTCTTCGGCGAAAACCTGAATGGTATTATAGACAAACGCTCTGACAGGCTTTATGGAATTGTAAACGGAATAGATTATCAGGAGAATAACCCTGCGACAGATAAAAGAATATTCAAGAACTTTGATACTGAAAATCTGGAAGGAAAATTCGAGAACAAGAGCATGCTGCAGCAGAATCTTGGGCTTCCGCAAACAGAAGACATACCTG
>CAZUGK010000036.1:0-31939 GCA_964619815.1 uncultured Clostridiaceae bacterium
AATATATATGCCCCAAATTCGGAGGGCTTCCCGAAATGGTGAAGTATTCGGTTCCTGGCCTGCCGACCCTTATCGACACTGAGATAAATCTTATTAAAAGCCGCAGGGAGCTTGCCAGAGCACTGTACAAAATTGCATTCTCCTTGAAATTCAGGAACCCTATGCAAATAAACAAAAGTATAAGCTCGTCGTTAAAAGCTCATGAAAACTTTAAATCCGCAGTGCATGAAGGCAATACTCCTGACAGTGTAATAGCAAAAACACCCCGTATGCCCTGCAGAAGCAAAGCCAGGATAGGGCTTATCGGACATCCTTACCTGCTGTATGACAGATTTATAAATATGGACCTTATAAAGAAGCTCCGGGATCGGGGTGTTGAAGTAATAACCCCGGATATGATAGATCCTCACATAATAAACGAAAGATGCATGGAGCTTTCAAAAAGAATGTTCTGGAGCAGCGGCAAAAGCCTGATAGGCAGTGCATTATATATAATGGATAACAACTCTATAGATGGAATGCTTGCAATAACGGCTTTCGGCTGCGGAGTAGATTCCTTGGCCGGGGAGTTTATTGAGAAACATGCGAGAAGGTATTATAAAAAACCCTACATGGTGTTGAATGTTGATGAGCATACCGGAGAAGCAGGCTTTAATACCCGGCTGGAGGCATTTTTTGACTTGTTGGACTGGAGGAATTCAAATGCGGCTTACTTATCCGCACATGGGCGAAGCATATATAGCAGTTAAGAGTCTATTGGACGACGTTGGCGTTGAAAGTGTTATACCTTCATTTACCACCAACTCCACCTTGAGGCTCGGCTCTGACATCTCACCGGAGACTATATGCCTTCCATACAAAATAATGCTCGGAAATTATATAAACAGTATCAAAGCAGGAGCAGATACCATACTCATTACAGGGAGCTGCGGGCCTTGCAGGTTCGGCTACTATGGTCCCTTGCAGAAGCAAGCTCTGGAGGAAGCTGGGTATAAAGACGTAGATATCATTATTCTTGATCCTCCCAGGGAAGATTATCGGAAGTTTTTTGAATCAATAAGAAAAATCGCGGGAGGCAGCAGAACTAATATTATAGCAGCCTTCATCAATGCATACAAGGTGTGCTGTGAAATAGACAATCTGAATGAGCTGCTTTATTATACCAGACCAAGAGCTGTTAACAAGGCAGAGGTGAGGGCAACCATGCATGAATTCAAAAGTAATGTAATGAATGCAAAAGGCACTGCAGAAATGCTGGAGTTGATAAATGAAACCAAGAACCGCCTTAAAAAAATCAGTATAGACAGAAGTTATAAACCTGTGAAAATCGGCATTATCGGCGAGATATACACAGTTATTGAGCCCTTCACTAATTTGAACATTGAGGAAAAGCTGGGTGAATTGGGTGTAGAGGTACACAGATCACTTACCGTTAAGGACTGGGCCCGTAACACTATCATTCTGCCCATTACAGGAAGAAAGGGTTATAAGCTTGAGAAAAGGCTTTCCAAGCCCTACCTGCCGACTCTCATTGGGGGGCATTCACAAGAGTGCATCGGTCATGCAATACATTATGCAAAGCTTGGCTACGACGGGCTTGTTCAGATTTATCCTATGACCTGCATGCCGGAAATAGTTTCCCGGGCGATACTTCCGCAGGTGGAAAAGGATTACGGTATCCCGATTATGTACCTGATAGTTGATGAACAGACCGGCGAAGCAGGATTCCAGACGAGGCTGGAGGCATTCGTGGACTATATAAGCAGGATCAGAAGCAGCAGAGCTAGTGAAGTACTTCACTAGCTTTCGTCATCTTCTCTATTCCTGAACTGTGAGAACTCTACCAGTTCATCCACATGCCTGAGTCCTCTTTTCCAGAGATACAGCATGTAAGGAATGAAAAACAGCAGCAGGAAAAATTTCTGGGAAAACAGCATAAAGTCATATATTCCGTGAAGTATCACAGGAGTTATAAAGCCGAGCCATATGTACTTCCGCGTATATTGAGGCCTTGCGAACTTTGCAATGCCAAGGTAATAGCCCATTACCACCCCAAAAAGAGCATGGGCCGGAACGGCAGTAAGAGACCTTACCAAAGCTGTGTTAAAGCCTGAGGAGAGCACATAGGCAAGATTCTCTACGGTAGCAAAACCCAAAGAAATAAACACTGCATATAATATGCCGTCATACATTTCGTCAAACTCCCTATCCTTCCAAATATATAGGAAAAAGAACAGAAATTTAAATGACTCCTCTACAAGCCCGGCAACCACAAATGCAGTATAACCGGCAGCAAGCAGATTGTTTTCTTCCATATTAAATACATTCAAAGCCATCTCTGCAAAAAGTACAGGAATAACAAGACCTCCACCAAGCAAAAACGCTTTCAGGAGCAAGCGCCTGGGCTCCTTTTCATACTTATCCCTGGCATAAAAGTAGAACAGCAAAGCGGCAGATGGAGCTACCGCAGCAGCCAACAAAAGCATAAGACTCCTCCTTGTTGAATTTAAAATATATAATGAAAATTTCTTACTGTTGTATTGTTTTCAATGATTCCGGCCGGTTTTTAATCTTGGCAAAGGCACTTTATGTATTTATAGTTCCGACATACTCGATTAACGGCTCTATATATTCTTTCCTTGAATGGTCATTTGACTTGGTAATCGTATCATACATACCCTGCTCTATTGCTGATTTGTCCTTTTTTTGCTTTAGCATGGCTTTGAAAATACTCATCATCATTTTGCTGCCAATTCCCATTGCTTCATAATTCATGCCGCTGTGAAAGTAGAAAAGGCGGATTGCCTCTTTTTCTTCAGGCGAAAAATTAGCATTTTCAATTTCTTCGATATTCATAACCTCTTTTGGTGTTGCACCTGTGGCAAATACTATTATGTTTTTATCCTTCATTTTCAAAATATTGTTTTTTAGAAATTTAAGTCCGTTTATTTGACCTGCGTGTAATCCTCCGCCGAATATAATTGTTTCATAGGCCGGCAATTCATTTACTTCCGCATTGTTTACCGGAACAGCCCTGCATCCCAATTCCTCTGCAATCCATTCAGCATATTTCTTGGAAAATCCAGTATTTGACTTATATAAAACAATCACTTTTTCCAACGTTTACTTCCCCCTTTGTGTAATAGCTCTGGTAATAAGCGTACTGCCGTCATTTTCTACAATTTTTATATGCTTCTCACTTAAACCATATAGCTTATATACTTCCCTGTCAATTTCATATGTAACAGTATTTTCGCAATCCTCATTTTTACAATTTTTCAGTTCATCGACCATTCTCTGAATGGGACTTCCGGCCTCCGGCACGGGGATTTTCATTCGAAGAACAGTATTGGGATAATAGTCATAAAGGTCTTCGCTGATTTTCTTTGCATAACACTTGAAGTAAAATTCAAAGAGCCTGGAATTAAGTATTGCTGCAATATATTCCAAAGTTATTTTCCCCTGATATTCCTTTTTAAGCTTAAGGCTGTATATATCTGCGCTGCAGTAGTTGCCTGCTTCATCAACTGCAAAACGGCTGCTTCCCGACTTGAAAGGATACACTATTTTGGGGGTTTCAAAAATTTCATTGTTTCTGCCCCACTGCAGCTGGTACCATTTTCGCACTCCCCGCTTGCACTCTCTTCTCTCCTGAAGCCTTTCCCTGAAGTTTGAAATATACTTTATAGCATTGGGAAAGTCCTCTTCTGTCTTTATAAAGTCAGAATAAATGAGGAACCTTGATCCAGCCTTGATGTGGTGCTTTGAGATATTGCTGTTCTTAATCCACGGTCTCAGCAAAGTCTCCTCTATCCCATGTTTGTTTATCTCATCGCTGCCCACGACAAATGCCCTGTCACAGCCAGTTATGATCCCCTGATAACTATCTGCAACATCCGATAATGCCAGGCTGCCTTTTTCTTCTGCAATATAGAAGATTTCATATTTCTCAGGGCTTAAAAGCACCCAACCCTCATCCTTCAATGACCGCCTGCTTACAGTGAAGCGTTCAAAGTTTGCCGGATCGAATAATTTATCCCCCAAAGTATTTATATCCTGCCTGAGCTTCAGTACTGCAGCTTCATCACCATAGCTTCCCTTCCGAAGCGTAATAATGCAGGCTGCAACTCCTGCCTCCTTAAAAATCCGGCCCCCGTAGAAGTCTACTACCTCAGTTGCAGTGCAGCTGTCTGTAATATATTTTCTGAGCCCTACTGCGGAGGGCCCCTCCATGAAGTATCTTGAAGTAATGAAGCTTAAGCTCCCGCCCTCCTTTAAGAGGTCTATGCCCTTTTTCAAAAAGCAGTAGGATATATCGGACTTGTCCCTGTATATGCCTGTATAGAGCCGCTTCAAAACCTCCTTGTATTCTTTTGATGCCTGTTTATGGCCTATGTATGGAGGGTTTCCCAATATGTAATCAAATTGCCCTTCTGTTTCGTCAACCAGGCTGTCGCGTAATACCAGGTTGACCCGGCATTTTTTCCCCGCAAGCTTCACCAGTATTTCTTCGGCTGTATTCAGAGCCTCCCGGTCTATATCAGCACCCCATAGGTTATTTTCTACTATAAAACGGCCTATATCCTCTTTTTTCAGGCTTTCCGCCAGTTCCTTGCTGCTGTCCAGTATGGCCTTATAATTTTCTTCGAACTTGTCCTTCAGGACTTCAAAAGCTTTTATTAAAAAAAGTCCGGTACCGCAGGCAGGGTCTAATATTCTTATGTAAGGATCTGCTGCCAGGTCAATCTCTGACAGCACTTTTTCGGTCATTCTCGCCACTACCCCAGGGGGAGTGTAGAATATTCCTTTGTCCTTCCTGTCCCTTCGGCTTTTTTTTGCTTGTACGGTGTCACTCTGTTCGAGTATTGATTTTTTTATACTCATTTTAACCTCTTACATTTCTATAGCTTTTCGATATATAATTTCCCCTGCAGTGGTTCCAGGACAATGTCCAGCCTTCCTTCTGACAAGTCTACGGCTTTGCCGCCTCCCAGCAGATCATGCATTATCCCCTTATACCAGCTGCCGATATCTATAGATACATGACATTCCGAGTCCTTGTTCCTATTTACCAGCACAAGGGCAGTATTGTTCTCAGAGGGCTCTCCGAATACATCCCTTCCGGATTCTATCTTCCTGACATACCCGAATATATCTTCTTCGGCATATACCGGTATCCATTTGCCTGTGCTGAAAACATCATACTTATTCCTTATAGCGGTTATAGTCCTGTACCATCCAAGAAGTTCAGGGCTCTCGCTGCCCCAGGGATATGTCCCTCTGTTCAATGGGTCCCCGTAACCTTCAACTCCCGCTTCATCTCCGTAGTATATGCTGGGAACACCCGGGAAGGTCATCTGTACAATAGTCAGAAGCTTGAGCCTTGCTATTCCGAGGGCTCTTTGCCCTTCCGGCAGCCTGTAGCCTTCTTTTTGCAGTTGAGACAGCTGCTGTTCATCAGGAGCTTCCCCCAATATTGTTAGTATTCTTGGAACATCATGGGTACCGATTAAGTTCATATTGCAATAGAAATTGTGAGCAGGATAATTCTCGAAGATACTTAAAAGCTGCTTCTTTACACTTCCTGCATCCCGTCTTCCCAGTAAAAAATCTATCATTATTCCCCTAAAGGGATAATTCATCATCGAGTCCAGTTCATCCCCCAGGAGATAAGCCCGTCTTTTGCCGTAGCTTATCTTGTTTGAGGCATCCTCCCATACTTCGCCCATAAGCACTGAATCGGCATCCTTCTCCTTCATTGTCTTCCGTATCAAGCGGATAAACTCGTCAGGAAGCTCATCAGCCACGTCCAGGCGCCAGCCCTTTACACCCATGTCCATCCAGTATTTGATTACACTGTTTTCTCCTGTGATTATAAAGTCAATATATCCAGGGTCCATTTCGTTTACATTTGGAAGGCTTTCGACTCCCCACCAGCATTCATAATCATCCCTGGAGTTCTTGAAACGGTACCAGGAGTAATATGGGGATTCCGGCGACTGATATGCCCCGTGCCCCGGATAACTGCCGTACTTATTGAAATATATGCTGTCGCTGCCGGTATGGCTGAAGACTCCATCCAGCATAATGGATATCCCGAGCCCTCCCGCCTTTACGCACAAATCTCTGAAGGTCTCGTTGCTGCCGAACATGGGATCTATATTTTTATAATCTGCAGTATCATACTTGTGATTGCTGGGCGCTTCAAAAATGGGATTCATATAAATCACTGTCACCCCTAGCTCTTTCAGGTAATCCAGCTTATCAATCACTCCCTGGAGATTGCCTCCGAAAAAATCCCACCGGGAAATTCCGCCCTTGTCGCAATCCTTTATATAAGTAGGTGTATCCCCCCAATTAGCATATATGAAGCTGTTCTTCTTGGGGTTCAATACCCTGCCGTCCTTGGAGCCGTTTCTGAACCTATCAACAAATATCTGGTACATTACCCCCTTCTTGTACCAGCCGGGAGTCTCTGCTCCTGACCTGTACACCGTGATCTGATACCCGGGAGGGATTGTTCCGTATATGCCTCCTTCACCCCCCAGGTGCCTTTCGTTATTTCCGTAGTATTGCTTCTCCCCGCCAATAACCAGTTCAAAATAGTACCACAGAAGCCCCGGCTCCTGCGGCATTTCTATATTGGCGGCATAGTGCAGTGCTTCGCCCATCCTGTCCTGGACCTCCAGGGCTACCCTCTTTCCCGGCCCATCCCCTGCACTGATTACAGCCTGTACAGAGTCAACCGGCTTTGAAGCTTGCACTGTAAGTCCCAGGCTGACTTTGCTGCCGTATGGGACTGCACCAAAGGGGAAACGGTATTTTTTCTCATGGGAGTTGTGAAAAATCAATATATCCGTCATATGGCCACCCTTTTTACCCCCCATATGCCTGAAGCATATTCCGAAATTGTCCTGTCACTGGAGAAAACACCTGAATGAGCAATATTCACAATACTTATCCTGGTCCATCTGGACTTCTGCCTGTAAAGCTCATCCACCCATTTGTGAGCTTCAGCATATGCATTGAAGTCTTTCAGTACAAAGTATTCATCGTTATGAAGCAACAAATGGTTGTATATATCCATGAATTCTATGCTGCTCACCGGGAAGAAACCGTTTACCAGCTGGTCTACAACAGCCTTTATCCGTGGATCACTATTGTACAGCTCAATTGAGCTGTAGCCCCCATGCCTGTAATAATTCATCACTTCCTTTTCGGTCATTCCGAATATCACTATATTTTCATCCCCGACTTCATCCCTTATTTCTATATTGGCACCATCCAGTGTGGCAACTGTGACGGCACCATTCATCATAAGCTTCATATTTCCTGTACCGGAGGCCTCCTTTGTTGTAGTAGATATCTGCTCGCTCACATCAGCAGCCGGTATTATTCTTTCTGCCAGGGATACCTTGTAGTCTTCCATAAATACAACCTTAAGCTTATCCTCTATAGACCTGTCATTATTTATTTTATCGGCCAGGGTGTTTATGAGCTTTATCTCCTGCTTGGCAAGCTTGTAGCCGGGTGCCGCCTTGGCTCCGAATATGAAGGCCCTGGGGACGATGTCAAGCTTGGGATTCTCCCTGAGACAATTGTATAAATACATTATATGAAGCACATTCAGAAGCTGCCTCTTGTATGCATGCATCCTTTTTATCTGCACATCAAATATCGAATTCGGGTCCACATCTATTGAGTAATTCTGCTTTATAATTTTAGAAAGCTCCAGCTTGTTGTTGTGCTTAATCTGCCTTACCCTTTCCTGCACCGCTGCGTCATCCTGATATTTTAAAAACTTGATAAGTTCAGTAGGATGTTTCGTCCAACTGCTTCCTATGGTATCCTTAAGAAGCCCGGCAAGCCCCGGATTGGACTTCAGAAGCCATCTTCTGTGAGTAATACCGTTGGTTTTATTATTGAACTTGTATGGATAAAAGTTGTAAAAATCTGCAAGCTCCTGCTTTTTCAATATTTCAGTGTGGATTTTGGCAACACCGTTTACGCTGTGGCTTCCTACTATTGCCAAATGAGCCATTTTCACATAACCGTCAGCTGTAATTGCCATTCTTGATATCTTGTCCCACTGTCCCGGGTACCTGTTCCACAAGTCTTTGCAAAACCGCTCGTTTATCTCCTCTACTATCATGTATATCCTCGGAAGCATGGACTTGAACATGTCTATCGGCCATTTTTCCAAGGCTTCAGACAGAATGGTATGGTTGGTATAGGAAATTGTATTGGTTGTTATCTTCCATGCAGTATCCCAATCCACACCTTCCTCATCTATTAGAAGCCTCATAAGCTCAGGTATGGCAATAGCCGGGTGTGTGTCATTAATATGGATTGCCACCTTTTCATCAAAATCCTTGATATCTGCATTTGCAAGCTTATAAGTCCTTAAAATACTCTGAAGGCCTGCAGACACAAAGAAATACTGCTGCTTGAGCCTGAGCTTCCTGCCTTCGAGATAGCTGTCATCCGGGTAAAGCACCTGGGATATAGCCTCTACAGAATACTTATGTTCAACAGCCTTCATATAATCCCCTTTGCTGAAGGAGGACAAATCGAAATCCTTCTCCGGGTTTTCTGCGCTCCATAGCCTTAGGGTATTTACCGTTTCATTATTGTAGCCTATTATTGGTGTGTCATAAGGAACGGCAAGCACTGATTCATAGTTCTCATGCCTGAACTTAAGCTTGTTGTTTTCATATACTGTTGTGACATTACCCCCAAAGCGGACCTCCACAGCCTTGTCAGCCTTCCTCATTTCCCATACGTTTCCCTCACGGAGCCAATTTTCAGGCAGTTCCATCTGATAGCCGTCTACTATTTTCTGTTGGAAAAGGCCATATTTATATCTTATTCCACAGCCATGCCCGGGTATCCCAAGGGAAGCCATGGAATCCAGGAAACAAGCTGCAAGCCTTCCGAGCCCGCCATTTCCAAGTCCTGCATCAGGCTCTGCGGATTTTATTTCCTTAAGGGTGGTGCCGAGCTCCTGGAGTACTTCCTCACACACCTTCTCCAGTCCCATGTTGACCAGGTTGTTGCCCAGCAGTTTTCCCAGCAGGAATTCTATGGAAAAGTAATATACCTGCTTCACATTCCTGCTAAGATATTCCTCCTTTGTATTAACCCAATTCTCTGCAGCATAATCCCTGATAAGGCTCCCAAGAGCAGAATACCTGTCGTTATTCGATGCTTCTTCAAAGCTTTTTGCGTACATGGTCATAAGCTTTTTCAAATAATCTTCCTTGAATCTATCTTTACTAACAGCCATATTTGCCTCCAATAAATAAATTAAATAACAATTTCAGCCAAAAAATATTGATTGTTTCATATATTATACAATAACTTCAATACATTAACTATGGGTAATAATTTCAGTTTTTTCGTATATCCATGATATGAAAAAAGCGCAGAATGTGCGCTCTTTTTCGACTCTCCGACAGTTACGTACCTCGTAAAGTATTTTTTTCCAGGGCACGTGAGGTACAAATCAAGGTTGTGCTTATTAACACTTTGAAAGACAGGAACTTCGTTGTGTTAACAAGCACTAAATTATAGCCTTTTTTTCAATAACAATGGGATAGTTTTTATCTCCCTTAAGCTGCTTATCCTGAGTTATTTTTACGCTTTTATCCAATATTACGCTGTTTAAGAGAACATCCTCTTCTATTATACAGTTCTGCATTATGATACTGTTTTTAACCACTGCTCCTTTTTTTATCCTTACACTCCGGAATATAATGCTGTTCTCCACTTGTCCGTCTATTATGCATCCATTCGCTACAAGAGAATTTATAGTCCTTGCATTTTCCGCATACTTTGTCGGCGGCTCATCCTTTACCTTTGTATATATAAGGCCATTCCTGAAAAAGAGCTCATTTGAAGTATTCAGATCCAAAAGCTGCATATTGGTCTTGTAATAGCTGTGTATTGAATTGACGCAGGCCAGATAGCCTTCAAAATTATATCCGTAAACCTTCAACTTATCCAGATTGTTGTGCACGGCTTGCTTGAAATAGCCGCAATCGCCTCTTGACACACAGGTGCTCACAATATCCAGGAACAGTGATTTCTTTAATATGAACATATCCATTGAAATATTGCATTCGCTTTCTTTTCTAAGATTCAAACTGACACCTTTAACCCTGCCGCTTTCGTCAAAAGAAAGTGTATGACAGTACTGGAAATCCTCTGTGCAGTTTTCTGCCCTTTTATATATGATTGTAATGTCTGCTCCCGTTTCATTATGGTGCTTGATTGCATTCTCATAATCCAAATTGCATACCATGCTGCTGCCGGATACTATGACATTGCTTTGTTTGCTCAAATGAATATAATCTATGTGGTTCTTGAAATTCTCGATATCTCCCCTTGGGATTCCCATATTGTAATTGTTTATTACAGGAGTCATAATAAACAGCCCGTCATTTTTTCTGTCCAGGTCCCATGCCTTTCCTGTCCCCAGGTGGTCCAGCAGCGACCTGTATTTATGCTGTGTAAATATACTGATATTTTGAATCCCTGAGTTTACCATGTTCGAAAGAGTAAAGTCTATCATCCTGTATCTTCCGGCTATTGGTATTGTCGCTATAGGCCTATGGTAAGTCAGTTCCTTAATATTGTCCTCTCTGTCACTTAGATTGATGATTCCCATGTAATCCATCATAATTATCCCTCCCGGTGTTTTTTTGCCCGCTAATCACTCAATATAAGCAGCTTCCTCAGGCATCTGCTTATACTCTCCGATAAGAGTTATGGATTTAGAATTCCGGTCTCCTATTTTGCAATTATCCTTAATGACAGATTCCAACCCTATTATGGCGCGTTCTATTGTGACATTGTCACCGATTATAACCTTGGGCATTACCACAGTATCAACGATTTTTGTATTCTTTCCTACATAGACTCCCGGGAATAGAACTGAGTTTCTGACTTCTCCATATATGACACAGCCCTCACCTACCATTGAATTTTTGATTATGGCGGTTTCACCTGCAAAATGTGGGGGCCTGATAGGATTTACAGAGTATATCTTCCATTTTGAATCATAAAGGTTAAGCTCGTTGTCTTCCTTCAACAAGTCCATATTTGCTTCCCATAGGCTCTCTATTGTTCCAACGTCCTTCCAGTAGCCGGAAAAATGATATGCATACAGCCTTATGCCATTATTCAGCATCTTCGGTATAACATTTTTGCCGAAGTCATTGCTGGAATCAGTATCTGCTTCATCGTCCACAAGATATTTCCGCAGAACCTCCCAGTTGAAAATATAGATGCCCATTGAGGCTAAATTACTTTTTGCATTCTTGGGTTTTTCATCAAATTCATATATTTTGCCATCAGGCTCAGTATTCATTATCCCGAATCTGTCTGTCTCTTCCCATGGAACCTCTATAACTGCGATGGTGGCCTCTGCTGATTTTTCCTTATGGTATTCAAGCATTTTGGAATAATCCATTTTATAAATATGGTCCCCTGAAAGCACTACAACATAGTCAGGGTTATGCTCATCGATAAAGTTTATGTTCTGGTATATTGCATTAGCTGTACCTTTATACCATTCCCCGCCCTTTTCATTCACATAAGGAGGCAGCACCGTAACTCCTCCATTCTTTCTATCCAGGTCCCAGGGACTGCCTATCCCGATATATGAGTTCAAAACCAGCGGCTGATATTGTGTCAATACACCTACGGTATCAATTCCTGAATTGGAGCAATTGCTTAGTACAAAATCAATGATTCTGTACTTTCCTCCAAAGTATACAGCGGGCTTTGCAATCTTCTTCGTAAGCAATGTAAGCCTGCTGCCCTGTCCTCCAGCGAGTATCATGGCAATCCATTCTTTTTTCCTCATGCATACCCCTCCCCCATATATTTATACTTATCGATATTTATTAATACCCCTAAAGATTTATTCTTGTAACTTAGCTATATTATAGTTTTTGGTTGCGAGTTGCGCGTTACGAGTTGCGTGCTTTTAGAAAGGGCTTCGAAGGCTTTGCTAAATCGCGTAACGCGAAACATGCAACGCGTAACAATATTTTAATCCTTTATTAACTCAAACTCCGGCTGTTCTGCTTCTTCTGCCTCTTCCGCTTCCTCTACGGCGCCGACCGGCTTAAAGAATACAACCGCCAGGGGTGGAACCTTGATTTCTATTGAGTACTTCTGGTTTTGCCATTTATGCCTATTGGCACTCAATAGACCCGAATTTTTCTGACCTGAGCCTCCGAATTCCTGCCAGTCACTGTTGAACAGCTCAGTATAGGAGCAATTATAAGGCACTCCTATTCGATAGTCATCATAAACCACCGGTGTAAAGTTGCATATTATAATAGCTGTATCCTTCAGTTCCTTGCCTTTCCGCATAAA
Source organism: uncultured Clostridiaceae bacterium (assembly GCA_964619815.1). Lineage (GTDB taxonomy): Bacteria > Bacillota > Clostridia > Lutisporales > Lutisporaceae > BRH-c25. The sequence goes on from CAZUGK010000036.1 coordinate 12,388, forward strand.
AATAATTATGCTCTGGTTGTAATTATTGGGGTCAATCCACTCAAAGCCTTCGAAGGAATGATCCAGCTCCCACAATGCAGGTTCCTTGATATATATTTTGTTCAGGGATTTTACATAATGCTGCATTTTCCTGTGCATGTCATAATCCAACAGAAGCCAGTCCAAGCCGGAATCAAAGCGCCATTCTATAAACTGCCCTATTTCTCCTCCCATAAAAAGCAGCTTCTTTCCCGGATGCGAAGCCATATAGCCGAGGAATACCCTGAGGTTGGCAAACTTCTGCCAATAATCCCCGGGCATTTTATCCAGCAGTGACTTTTTCCCATGTACAACTTCATCATGGGATAGCGGAAGGATATAGTTCTCGGTATATGTATACATAAGGGAGAAGGTAATCAGGTTGTGGTGCCATTTTCTGTGTACGGGGTCCATTGCCATAAACTTAAGCATATCATTCATCCAGCCCATGTTCCACTTGTAGTTGAAGCCGAGTCCTCCAAGATGGGTGGGAGCTGTCACCAGAGGCCAAGTGGTTGACTCTTCAGCAATCATCATAACATTGGGGAAGTATTCAAAAACAGTCTTATTCAGCTTTCTTATAAAGTCTACCGCTTCAAGGTTCTCTCTGCCCCCGTATTTATTGGGCACCCATTCTCCCGGTTTTCTTTCATAATCAAGATAAAGCATGCTGGCCACAGCATCCATTCTCAGTCCGTCTACATGATACAGCTCAAACCAGAATACTGCATTTGATATCAGGAAGCTTTGGACCTCCGGCTTTCCAAGGTCAAAATGGCAGGTACCCCAGCCATAATTCTCACCCTTTCTTGGGTCACTGTACTCATAAAGGGTGGTTCCATCGAAAAGCCTCAGGCCGTGGTCATCCTTGCAAAAATGTCCCGGTACCCAATCCAGTATCACTCCTATGCCCGCCTTATGGCACTTGTCAATAAAGTACATCAGGTCATAAGGTGAACCGTATCTGCTGGTTGCAGAATAATACCCGGTGGCCTGATATCCCCAGGAACCGTCAAAGGGGTGCTCGGCAAGCGGAAGCAGTTCTATGTGAGTATAGCCCATTTGCTTCACATAGTCCACAAGCTCCTCCGCCAACTCCCTGTATGTATAAAACTCTCCATCAGGCTTTTGCTTCCAGGAAGCTGCATGTACCTCATATATATTTACGGCACTTTCATATATGTTTAATTCTTTGCGATGCTCCATCCATTGGAAATCATTCCAGTTGAAGCCTTTTATGGAAACCAGCTTTGAAGCGGTACCCGGCCTCAGCTCGGAATAAAAGGCGTAAGGGTCTGATTTTACAAGAACTCTGCCATCCCCGGCCTTTATTTCATATTTGTACATATCCCATTCTTTTAACCCGGGAACGAATATTGACCAAATGCCGGAAGCTTCAGATTTGACCATGCTGAAGCCGTCACTCTTCCAGCCATTGAAATCACCTATCAAGCTTACAGCAACGGCATTAGGCGCCCAGACACGGAATATTGCTCCGTCAAGGCCATCCGTATTCATAAGGTGTGCTCCCAGAAAATCATAGCTCCTATAGTGGTTTCCCTCCCCAAAAAGATAGGCATCATAGGAGCTAAGGGGTTGCATTTTCATTTACATCCCCTCCTTGTCTTGCTTAATATGTAAAACTGCCTTACAGCTTTATGTTGATATTCATTTTGTTAAGCTGTTCAATAAACTCTGTTTTTTGAGCCTCCTCCATTGGTACAGGCCTTCCGTAGCTTATAATACCGGGCACTGCCTCAACAGATTTCAGTGTTCCGGTACTGTCGAACCTTGCTGTTGCCATTATTGTATTGTTGTTTATTGCTGCTTTTGAGGTTGTGAAGAAAAAATTACCGAGGCTGTAGAATATCGGCTTGCCTTTGTACATTTCAATTCCCTGGACAACATGCGGATGATGCCCCATTATCACATCGGCACCCGTATCAACCAGCTTGTGTGCAAGATCTTTTTCTTCTTTCCGGATAGTTGTTGACCCTTCCTTTCCCCAATGGAGAGAGACAACCAGAATGTCACATTTGGACTTTAAGCTCACGACAGCTTCAAGCACCTCTGCTTCATGAACCTTGTATGCTCCTATTATTCCGGGTTTCTTTGCCCCTGCATACCAATCCACACTGGGAGTCACTCTTGTAAAGGCGATAAAACCGATCTTCAAGCCTTTTTCTTCTACTACAACGCCTTCCAAGGCTTCCTGTTTGTTGTGCCCCCCGCCTCCATAGTTAATTCCGTTTTCCTTCAATAGCTTCATGATATCAGTAAATGCGGCAGGCCCGTAATCCAGAACATGATTGTTTGCAATACTTAATGCGGAAAATTTATGTTTCTTCAAAAACGGGGCAATCTTGGGACTGCTCCTGAATACATACTCTTTCTCCTGAATAGGCTGTCCCCTGTAGCTTAAGGATGTCTCAAGATTTCCAAACACTATATCGCTGTCCCTGAAGTGCTTTTCATAACCCTGAAAAACATAGTCCGATCCCTTGGACTTTATAAAGCCTGCCACAGACCTGTCAAACATCATGTCCCCTACAAAGGAGAGCACCAGTTCTTCCTGCTCCTCTTCCACTTCCTCATTTTGCTGCAGTGTTTCCTGTCCAACACTGCTTTGTATATTGTTCTGACCGCTATGCAAATTCTCCTGGCTGACCTGTGTATCATCCTTGTAATTGTCTTCCCCTGCACATCCGAAAAACAGGAGCACCAGAATAATTGAAAGCAAAGCTGCAAGCTTTCTCATACCTTCACCTACTATTCATCCTTTTTCCTTTTTTCAAAGGGTATCACCTCAGGCTTCTTGCTACTTTCAATTTCTTTTTTTATTATTGATTAATTCGACTAATGTTATGTATTTCCTGCATATACCAAATATTCTGCAAATACTAAATTTTAACTTCACATGATTTTCAAACTATAGTATAATGTAATAGGATTATAGACAGGCTGAGTTCCTTTATGGAAGCGGGGGACATACCTCTGGGGTGAATAGCATGACATGTAAATGGCATGCTTAGGGTTACTCTCGACCCGAACCCGTCAACTAACCTCGCAAGCCTTATGAGAGGAGATATCATATGAAAAACAGCATTATATTCAAGAGAGCATTTCTAATCACATTATCTTTAACCTTATTCCTCACTGTGATCATACCTACATACGCCGACTCTGCTTCTTTTAAGAAAGGGGACAGTTCCCCTGTGATAGCAGAAGCGCAGGAAGCGCTGAAAAAGCTGGGCTTTTTCAACGAAGTTTGTACAGGCTATTTTGGAGAAGTCACCTATGACGCTGTATTGAAATTCCAGAAAAAATATGACTTGGGTGCTGATGGAGTATTGGGACCCACAACGATAAGCTGGCTTAATAAGCTTGCAGAAAAGAACATCACAGTCCCCAGCCGTTCCGGAGCAGCAAAAAAAGACACCACCAAGGTGAATGTCAGGTATAAAATAAAAAAAGGGGATACCATCTGGGATATTGCTGCTGATTATAATGTATCAGTCGATTCCATTCTTGAATATAACAGTCTTAATGAAAAAAGCGTATTAAATATAGGCGATGAGATAATAATACCAAACGTAGTAAAAGTGGTTAAGCCTTCGCCGGTGAAGCCCGCTGAAGCAAAACCGGAAGCTGTGCCTCCTGTAGAAAGCGGCAAGCCCGAGCCTGATGCCAAACCGGAAACACCGGTGCAGGACAGCTCCGAGCTGGGTAACATTTATGAGCATAACCAGAACATATATGTTGTAAAAGAAGGGGATACTATTGAATCCATAGCAGAAGATTTTGGAGTTGCCGCAGAATCGATAATGCAGGAAAATAATTTTTCTGAGGATTCCGGACTGCAAATCGGACAGGAAATAAAAATTCCTGAAGCCGCAGATAAGAATATTGAAGAAGGCTCTGAAGAAAGCTCCGACGACTTGGCAATGAAGGGTGAATACCTTGATTGGTTCAAAGAAGTGCAGTATATATTTGACAAGGAGGATAAGGCCGTAGTGACTGATATAGATACCGGCAAATCCTTTAATGTAAAAAGATTATACGGCAGAAACCATGCCGATGCCGAACCCTTAACCCCGGAAGACACCAAAATTATGAAGGAAATATACGGAGGAAAGTGGAGCTGGGACAGGAGAGCCGTAATAGTGACCATTTACGACAAAAACAAGAAGGCAGAAAGAAAAATAGCTGCCTCAATGAATGGAATGCCTCACGGCGGTGAATCAATAACCGATAATAATTTCAAAGGGCAATTCTGCATACATTTTAAGAACAGCAGAACCCACAGCGGGAACAGATTGGATTCGGGACACCAAAAGGCAGTAAAAAAAGCGGCAGGACTATAACGGACAAACAAGCCTCTCGGATTCGAGAGGCTTTGTTATTCTATAAAAATCATAATTATAGTATTTACTTTTTATATATTAGTGGTATAATTAAATTAAAGATTCTATCTATTAATATTTATTATTAAATAAAATGTGATTGTGAACTAATTGTCACAGTTTCCATTAAGTACCTATAATATATTGACAAATGTAAATATTTACATTATGCTTTTTGTATGAAAAATAATAATTTCGCTGGAGGAATAATTATGGTTGATTTAATTAAATATCTGAAGGAAAAGGGTTATAAAGTGACTCCCCAGCGTATCGCAGTTTATGACATATTGAAGAACACTAAGGAACACCCAAGCGTGGATATGCTGTACAACAAATTACAGCCTGAATATCCTACAATGAGCCTTGCAACAGTATATAAATCTCTTGAAGTATTCAAGGAGCTTGGACTGGTACAAGAGCTTAATGTTGGTGAAGACAAATTCAGATATGATGCCAATGTTAACCAGCACCCCCATATTACCTGTGTACAGTGCGGCAAGGTCGAAGACGTTGATGACGAAATGCTGTTTGACCTGATAGAGCAAGTAACAAATAAAACAGGGTATCAGCTGATTAACCAGCAGCTGTATTTCTTCGGTTATTGTCCTGATTGCAGAAAACCGCAATAAATTAATCTCAATGGTATTAATACCATTGAGATTTTTATTTTACTGCTGTATCAATGATTCATTCAGAGCATTCCTTACTGCCTTTATTACTTTGCTGAGTACATAAGAGCTGTTTCCGCTTTCGTTTGCTGCCGCTACATCCTGAGATTTTATTGTTGTGTAGATAATCTCTGATATCTCATCCTTTATGTTGGGGTTATTACTTATGTATTCGGAAGGCATTTCAATAAGCTTTATATCTTTAATCCTTGTGTTCTTTATGGTCACTTCTGCCTTCACATACCCGGATTCTGTTTTTTCAGCACCTACGTATACTCCGTCATTATATCTTAGATATGTATAGCCTGAGGTAGCAAGTCCTACCTCATTACTTCTTAATGTAAACAATAAGACCAAGCCAACAATCAGGATCAACAACAGTACGGCATAAATTATAAGATTCTTCTTGGTTAATAATATAATTCTCGGTTTTATAAATATCCCTCCCATCTTAGTCAGTAATATGCGCCCTTAATATTTCTTTATATAAAGTTATTACGGAAGAGATAAATATATGCAACCTTTTTTTAAATTTCAACTAACCACTGAATTTGTCCATTTCCCGCACCGGTCGCCCCACATGGCTACAACTTTTTCGTTCAGCTCCACCTTGATCACCTCGCAGGAATTATCACAGCCGCTGCATTCAAAGCTTGTCGGCCTGAAATCGTAGTCACTGGCTTCAAATCCCCTGAACCTGGTTGCAGCTCCGCTGTCTTCGACTTGCTTTCTGGCAAGTAATGCAGCACCAATTGCTCCCATTACATTATAGTGCTCCGGTATATCAACCTTATAGCCTACTTCTCTTTCAAAGGCAGCCCTTATTCCCTTGTTTGCAGCTACGCCGCCCTGAAATATGAACGGAGGCTCAAGCCTCTTGCCTCTCCCGAGGTTATTTATATAGTTCCTTACAAGAGCTTCACACAAGCCGTTGATTATTTCTGCTTTTGAGAATCCGTACTGCTGCTTTGCAATCATATCTGACTCTGCAAATACAGTACATCTTCCGGCAATTCTCACATTTTTCTCAGCTGATAAGGCAAGGTCTCCAAACTCTTCTATCTTTACCTTCAACCTTTCAGCCTGGTGCTCCAGGAAGGAACCTGTTCCTGCTGCACAAACCGTGTTCATGGCAAAATCTATAACCATGCCGTCTTTAAGCAGTATTATCTTGGAGTCCTGGCCTCCAATCTCAAATATTGTTCTCGCTTCAGGAAAATATGCGATTGCAGCAGTTGCATGAGCAGTTATTTCGTTCTTCACTACATCAGCACCCACCATTATGCCCGTAAGCTGTCTTCCGCTGCCGGTAGTGCCTACTCCCAGCACCCTTGCATCATTTTCGAACTCATCCCTTAAGCATCTCAAGCCCTGCCTCACCGACTCCAAGGGCTGCCCATTGGTTCTGATATATTGCTTTGACAGCACATTGCACTTATTGTCTACAGCTACCACATTAGTACTTACCGATCCTACATCTATGCCTACATAAAACTCCTTCATTTCTTACCTCCATCTCTGCATTAAAGGATTCTACAGCTCTATCACAATTTATATTTCTCCAACAATCCTTGCTTTTATTCTTCTTTACCTTCTCAATAGTTCCCCTTAAAGCTTCCTTATAATCACTTAATATCAAAATTTGCATAAAAAAATACCTTGATAACAAGGTATTTTTTTACTCAATTAAAATATATTTAATTCCAATTTCTCAGATAAAAATTCAAGGGCTTTTATTCCTCCGATACTGTTTCCTCTTGCATCTAGGGCAGGACCGAAGACTCCAATACCCATATTTCCCGGGACAGCTGCCATTATGCCCCCTCCGACTCCGCTTTTTGCAGGAAACCCTGCCTTAATGGCAAACTCGCCTGAACCGTCATACATTCCACAGGTTACCATGAAGGTCTTAACCAGCCGTGCAACCTTTTTAGGCACCAGGCTCTCCCCGGTCACAGGGTTTATCCCGTCAAAGGCCAGTACCGCTCCAAGCATTCCTATGTCACGGCAGTCCACCTGTATTGAGCACTGCTTGAAATAAAGATCCAGTACCTCCTCTACCTCACCCTCAAGCACACCGACATCCTTCATAAAGTGAGCCAAAGCCCTGTTTCTGTAGCCTGTATTCTTTTCTGAAGCATAAACTCTTTCATTGTACCACAACGTATCCTTGGAACATAACCTTCTAAAAAACTGAATCAGCCTTTGGAATTTCTCCTCCGGGTCCTTCCCCAGCAAAAGTGAATCAATGGCTATTGCCCCGGCATTTATCATTGGATTCAAAGGCTTTGAGGGTTTTGCCGTTTCCAGCTTTATTATGGAATTAAAAGCATCCCCTGTGGCTTCCATGCCAACCTTTGAGAAAACATATTCCTCTCCCCTGTCAATGACAGCAAGCATAAGAGCTACAACCTTTGATATGCTCTGCACTGTAAATTTCGAACTATAATCCCCGCTGCTTACTATGCTTCCATCAGCCAGGGTTATTGATATACCAAGCTGATTCGGATCAGCCTTGCTTAGCTCCGGTATATATGAGGCAGTTTTGCCTTCACAGGTGAAAGCCCTGCCGTAGCTCACCGCATTATCAATCACACCCTGCATAAAAGTCCCCCCTTCAAAATATGGTTTAACTGTATTTAGTCCCTATACAGTAAAATTATAACTTCATAGATATCCTAAAACAATATTTTTCACACTCTTTTCACAGCATTTTCACTTATAATATAATATAATAAATTATATATACAAAAATTATCCATAATTCGACATTAAGCAAGGAGTTGATAAACTTTGGAGAAAACCAGCACATATATTGATTTCAGCAGTTTCATAAACTCTGTTTCCCTGTCTTTGGATTTGGCAGAAGGAGCAGCTTTCAACGATAAAAATAAGAAAGTTGATTTCAATGTTCCGATAGAAGGCTACAATGTATATAGCCACAATTTTGCAAGTCACTCAAAAAGAACAGCACTTGCAGCAATTTATATTGCAGAAAAGCTTAATTATGATGAGGAAAAGCTTAAAAATCTCTATATAGCTGCCTGCACCCATGACATAGGGGCAGTAGAAGCTTTTGCCGAGGCTCATGGAGACAGTAATTTCATGTTTGAGCATTCCGAGTTCGGTTCCAGCATAGTACAGCAGCTCCCTTTGGATGACTGCATATCAAGGTTCATAAAGTATCATCATGAAAGCTGGAATGGTTCAGGGCCTAATGGCATTGCCGGAAGTGACATTCCCGAGGAAGCCCAGCTAATACATATTGCCGATATGTTTGAGCTTACTTATAATAATGAGCAGCCCTACTGGATACAGAAGGATAATATAGTCAACTGGATCAAATCAAAGAGAGGAAGGCTGTTCAGCAACCAAATATCAGACGCTTTCCTGGAGGCATGCGGACCGGAAAAGTTCTGGCTTGATATGGAGAACATCAATACCAATCCTGATATTCTGACCCGCAAGATTCCCCCGATAAAGGCTCCGGTTTCCCTGGATATAATAAGAAATATTTCTGTTGTCTTCGCAGCAATAATAGATAAAAAGAGTGCTTTTACTCATGAGCACTCCATAGGATTATCGAATTATGCTTCTTTGTTTTCAAGTTATTATGGCTTTGATGAAGAACATACAATAAAAATGAAAATTGCCGCCCTGCTCCATGACATAGGAAAGCTCGCCATACCCAACCATATATTGGACAAACCCGGCAAGCTCAGCATGGAGGAGTTCTCCATAATTAAATCCCATACCTACTATACAAAGCTTTTGCTTAGTAGTATAAGCGGGATGGAGGATATTTCCGATTGGGCTGCCAACCACCATGAGACCCTTAGGGGTACAGGCTACCCTGAGGCTTTAGGAGCAGACCGTTTATCCCATAAGTCAAGAATCATCGCTGTATGTGACATATATCAAGCCCTAACGGAAAACAGGCCTTACAGGGATGGTATGTCGAAGGAGAAAGCCCTTGGAATAATTGATTCCATGGTTCAGATAGGAAATATTGATGCCGGTGTTGTAAAGGCTTTGAAGGAGATTATTTAGTACTTTTAATCTCCTCCATTACCTGCCCTATTATGGATATGCCTTCAGTTATCTTTTCAGGACCTGCGCCGGCGAAGCTTATCCTTATGTGCTTTTCTCCCTCCTCGGTTTTTATGAATACAGTTCCGGGGGTAAAAAGTACTTTCCTTTCTTTACACCTTTCAAAAAGCTCACTGGAAGAGACTAATTCAGGTAATGTGATCCACAGGTTCAGCCCTCCGTACGGCTGAGTGAAGCTTGCTCCTCTCAGATACTTTTTTACTGCTCTTACCGCTTCAAAATACCTTACACTATATTCACGTTTCATATATTCCAGGTGCTTGCTCCAAATCCCGCTTCTAAAATATAAGTCCAGCACCCTTTGCATAAGTCCGGATGTTGATATGTCGGTTATATGCTTAATGCTCATGACCTTTTCCTTGATGGAAGCAGGAATTATCAGGTATCCGACTCTAAGCCCCGGCATGAATATTTTGGAAAAACTCTTTATATATACTACCCTGTCTTCATGATCCAGCCCTTTTAATGGTCTTACTCCCTTGTCAAGATAACTCAGATCACTCATATAGTCATCCTCAACTACCATAACATCATATTTTCTACAGAGCAGCAGGAGATATTTTCTCTTCCTGTCGGAATATGTGCAGCCGGTGGGGTTCTGGAAATTAGGCATAACATAGATAAACTTAGGCTTAATAAGCTTCAGCATTTTCTCCAGTTCCTTCATATCCGGACCATCTGCCAGAAGCGGTATTTCCACTATCCTTGCTCCTCTTGACTTGAATACCGCCACCGCTCCGTTGTAGGTAGGGCTTTCTACGAAGACATAATCCCCATTAGAAAGAAGAACTCTCGAGATAATATCAATACCCTGCTGTGCGCCGGATATTATATGAATGTCAGAAGCTGTTGCACCGATTCCGTATAATGAAGAATATTTGGCTATTGATTCCCTGAGGGGCTTATAACCCATGCTTTCATGGTACATAAAAGCACTGCCTCCATCACGCTCCAGTACTTCATTGAGTACACGCCTGAAATCCTTCACGGGAAAAAGCTTAGGATCAGGAGAAGCAGTTGATAGGTTTATTGTATCTCCATACTCTTCACTGTCCAAATCAAACTCCATCTCATCACTTACAGTAATTGCGTCACTTCCAAGGTTTATTTCCTCCTTCAAAGGCATTACAAAGGTGCCGCTGCCTACCTTCTTATATACCAGCTTGTTATCCTCCAGCAGCTTATAGGCATTCACTACTGTTACATTGTTTACTCCCAGATGCTCTGCAAAGCTTCTTATGGTGGGCAGTTTACAGTCTTCGCCAAGAACACCCTCAATTATCAATTTCTTCAACTGCTCGTAAAGCTGTATATAAATCGGTTTTTCACTGCTTTTATTCAACTCCATATGAATTTCTTCCGAATTAACAATATCGCTCATAATACCACTCCGTTCTTATTGTATCGATACAATTATAGTATAACATAAAAAGGTAGGAATTCTCCTACCTTTCAAGCTTTTCAACCATTTGTATTTTTGTACCGTCATTTTTCATTTTATACAGCCTGTTGGAAGCCGAATCAACTATAAAATACAGCCAGCCGTCGGCAACATTTATGAACTTGGAGCTTTCATAATTCAAAATGCTCTTCTCAGTACCATCTTTTTTAATCTTATATATCCTGTTGCCGTTGTATCCATTACTGTAATAAACCCAGTCCCCGGATACATTTATATATAGAGCCTCTTCTTTTGTCAGCTCAGTCCTCTCACTGCCGTCAGTCTTTATTTTATAAAGCTTGTTTCCGTCTGAACCATTGCTGTAGTATATCCAATCCCCATCAACATTAACATATACAGCAGCATCCTCAGAAATTTTGACCTTCTGCGAGCCGTCCGTGCCGGATTTGTAAATGCTCTTTTTGTCTTCTCCATTGCTGTAATATACCCAGTCTCCATACACATTCAAATATGAAGAAAAGTTCTCAGCAATACATTCTTTTTCCGTGCCGTCGGTTTTCATCCTGTATATGCGCCTGTTATCCGAAGCATTGCTGTAATATATCCAGTCATCCACAACATTTATAAAAGAAGCAGAATCATTTGTCAGCTTTGTTTTTCCGGAACCATCGTTTTTTATCTTATATAGCCTGCCGTTTTCAGTTTGTTCAATATTGCTGTAATACACCCAGTCCCCCTGCACATTTATGAACATTGATTTGTCACTGTTCAACTTGGTTCTACCCGAGCCGTTTAATTTTACTTTGTATATGCTCACATCATCAGAACCATTGCTGTAATACAGCCAGCCGTCCTGAAATGCCACAACACCGCCGTTTGATATATTGCCCAGGGTGTTTCCATAGCCTTCGGAGGGTACCCCTCCTTCATTTCCAATTGCACCTGAGCTCTTATTCGTACATCCTGAAAGGACAGACATGATAAAAAATACTAATATGAAAGCCGTCGTAAGCCTTTTCATTTTATTTCCCCTTACTTGTTTATTCATATATATATTCAACACAATTGACGCAATCCCTTTATTATTTAAACTGCAGCAATCGGTATACATATACTATTTCGGCAAACAGTCATGAAAGGTTAATATTGTGCTGCAGCAGATAAAAAAGTTATAATTATATAAAACGTATATATCCTTGAACTTTATGGAGGCGAAATAATGAAGAGGTATAGCAGGAATGTAAAAACTCTCAGTGCCGAAGAAAATGATAGCCTGAAGAACTTCAGGGTCTGTGTTATAGGCTGCGGCGGGCTCGGCGGCAATATAATCGAGCAGTTGGGGCGTCTTGGGATAGGTTATATTACGGCTGTCGACGAGGATGTTTTTGAAGAGTCGAACCTTAACCGGCAGTTGTTGTCGGATATGGACAACCTTGGCTGCAGCAAGGCTATTGAAGCAGAAAAACGGATGAAAAAAGTAAATCCTTTGATAACCATAGTGCCGGTCTGTCAAAGACTCGATATGGATAACGGCATGGAAATTATAAAAAACCATAATGTAGTTATTGACGCTTTGGATAATATAGAAAGCCGGCTTATACTTGAAGAGCTTGCAGAAAAAGCCGGAATCCCAATGGTACATGGAGCAATAGCAGGCTGGTTCGGACAGGTGACAACAATTTTCCCCGGTGACAGGACCTTAAGCCGGTTATATCCTCTCGGAGCAAAGCATGGCATAGAGAAGGAGCTTGGAAATCCATCCTTCACGCCTGCATTAGTAGCATCTGTACAGGTTGCAGAAGCTGTAAAGATAATGATAAAGCGCGGAGACACCCTAAGAAAGAAAATGCTGTCCATAGACCTGCTGAATCAGGAATATGAGATTATCGAACTTTAGACCATGAATAAGTCTATTTTTTACTGTATCGGGAAATAATAAAACAATGCAGGTTTGATGCCGGACTTTTAAACATTTTTAAGGCAAAATCTGCAATTGCTGAAATGTGAGGTGAACGTATGGGCGTTCCTAGTTTTAAGAGACTGCCACAGCACATTGGTATTATTCCTGATGGAAACAGAAGATGGGCCCAGATGAAGGGCTTTGAGAAGCAGGATGGGTATGGCCATGGAATAAAACCCGGCTTTGAGCTTTATAGATTATGTGTTGAGCTTGGCATAAAAGAAATGACTTTGTATGGCTTCACTCAAGACAATACCAAGAGGCCTTCCGTCCAAACCCAGGCCTTTAGAAAAGCCTGCGTTGATGCTGTTATGGAGCTTGCCGGCCAGGATGCGGAGCTATTAGTCATAGGAAATACAGAATCTCCAATGTTCCCCCCCGAACTGCTTCCTTTTACTAAAAGGGTAAAGTTCGGGAAAGGGCTTATTAAATTAAACTTTTTAGTCAATTACGGGTGGAACTGGGATCTGAATCAAGCACTTTCCAGCATAAAAAACAGTGATTCGAAGGAAAACATTAACCTGGCAGAGCATATAGCATCCAGGGATATATCCAGAGTGGACTTTTTGATACGATGGGGCGGAAGGCGCAGACTAAGCGGTTTTCTGCCTATACAATCAGTATATGCCGATTTTTATATAATTGATGACTTATGGCCGGATTTTAAGCCGGAGCAGTTTTATAAAGCCCTTGAGTGGTATCAGGATCAGGATGTCACACTTGGAGGGTAACTACAGGGGGAGAGCTTATGGGATATAAGGAGAGTATTTCTATACCCCAGAATGTGCAGTATATTTTGGAAACCTTGCATAAGCACAGGCATCAGGCTTTTATAGTAGGTGGCTGTGTCAGGGACTGTATCCTCGGCAAGGTGCCGGTGGATTGGGATATTGCTACCGATGCATTGCCGGAGGTGGTAAAGCAGCTTTTTCCCAAGACCGTTGATACTGGTATTAAACATGGTACCGTTACAGTAATGATAGATAAAAGCAGCTATGAGGTTACTACCTATAGAATTGACGGTAAATATCTTGACTTCAGAAAGCCTGATTCAGTCAGCTTTACCTCATTGATCGAGGAAGACCTTTCCCGGAGGGATTTCACCATCAATGCCATTGCTTACAATCCCTTAGAGGGAATTGCAGATCCTTTCGGGGGAATAAGTGATATTGAAGCAGGTGTTATAAGAACGGTTGGCGACCCTGATAAAAGGTTCTCTGAAGATGCACTCAGAATGCTTCGTGCTGTCCGCTTTTCCGCACAGCTTGGTTTTGCCATTGATGAAAGCACTCTTAGGGCTATTGAAAAAAATAGCCGCCTGATAGAAAACATAAGCGGTGAGCGAATACGGGACGAGCTGACCAAAACACTCTTATCCGACAACCCGTTTTGCTTTTCAATATTAATGGATACAAAGCTGATAAAATATACTCTGCCGGAATTTGAACCATGTTTTCTTACTGATCAGAATAATCCTTACCATGCCTACAATGTAGCCGTTCATACATTGCACTCGGTAGCTAATATAGAAAAGGAAAATGTGTTAAAGTGGACTATGCTGTTTCATGACATGGGAAAGCCGGGTACGAAAACTACAGATAAGAGGGGTATAGACCACTTCTACAGTCACCAGCAGTTGAGCATCAAGCTTGCGAAGGAAGCCATGCTCCGACTCCGGTTTGACAAAAAGTCAATGGACAGGATACTTCTACTTGTGAAATGTCATGATATGTCCATAAAAGCAGAGTATAAGTCAGTGAGAAAAGCAATGTGCAAGGTAGGGGAGGACGTATTCGAAGACCTTCTGAAGGTCATGGAAGCGGACAAAATGGCTCAAAACCCCAAGCTTTTAGATGAACGCAAAAGGACCTTCACAAGAATATGGGAAATATATACGGATATAAGAGTAAAAGGCCAATGTACAAGCCTGAAAACTCTTGCAGTAAACGGTGATGACCTGATTGCCATGGGTGTCAGACCAGGAAAAGGAATTAAAGAGCTCCTCGACAGCCTTTTAGAAAAGGTAATTGAGGAGCCGGAGCTTAATAAAAAAGAAATTTTATTGGATTTACTTCGCAAGCATGACAGAGCCAAGTGAAATAGCCAGAGACACTAACCACATGCTGACTACTATTACCGTGCTCTTTTTCTCCGGTATGCCTGATACGGCAGAGATGCCGAATACCATCAGTATTGACTGCCATATTACAAATACGTCAAGATTGTTGTACAAAGCGTCAAGATATGTAGGACTCATATCTATATAAAGCAGATTGCCCGTCAGGTACATAAATGCAAGCTTAACCACCAGTCCTATTGCAGTTGCCATATAAGCCAAAGTATATACCGAAACAACCTGGGAGTAATTTATATTACCCTTAAAAGCTCTTATGAATACCATATATACCAGTGAAACCAACAGTATTATAACAATCATGGATACTGCGGCGATAGCTGCAGAACCTATGTTCATCGCCGGTGAATTCATAAATGTAATAGAGCCCCTTACAGCTTCAGCTTGTTCCGGCGGCATTGCAGCTGCCTTTTCCTCCATCATTTCTGCAAAAAGATCCTTTCCCAATATCTTGGTTCCATAAGTATACAAAGCCGTAACAACGGATATCATCAGGAGCTTCAAAGCCCAGGCCGGCTTATCCAGATAGTCCTTGAACAGCTCCGAAGGCTTGATGAAAAACAGCTTTACCTTCTGCAGCAATGTCTTTTTTGTTTTAACCACATTTAACTCCATTCTCATAACCCCCAATAAAGATATTTAGAAAAATTTAACTCCCTCATAAGAATTATATACTATCAAGACAGATATTTGAATACTATCTGTGCAAACAAAAAGGAATAAGGTATTTACCTTATTCCAAATCATGTATAGTAACTTTTCTTGTGTGTACTGTGTGGCTCCATTCTTTGTTTTTCATCCTTATTATTCCTTCTATGGCTATAGGTACCCATGTCAGGCAATAGAGCATATATACCGGAAGAAAAAGCAGCATTTTGAGAGACAGCTTTTTATCATAGGATATACCTATGGGCATAATCAGTAATTGTACTATTCCATATAGCATGAAGAATTCAGGCATAACTTGTGTTGATACAATAAACAAATCATAATCCATCAAATATGTATTTATTGTCGGCAGCAGCAGCATCACGCCGCTTATAAGCAGCACGTAGGGCTGCAGTGTGTATATTGCACAATCGATAAGTGCTGCATCTCTTTCTTTGACACCCTTTATAAAAAGCTTGAAAAAGTATCTCGAGCAGACATCTGCGAAGCCCTGCATCCATCTTCTTCTCTGCTTCCATGATTGGGCAAGAGTCAGCGGCTTCTCATCATAAACTATTGCTTCATGAGCCCAGCCTACTTTAATCCCGTTCAGCACCAACTTCATTGTAAACTCAAGGTCTTCTACCAGACAGGTGGCATGCCAGCCTACCTGCTTCAGAACATTGACATCCATGCAGAAGCCTGTGCCCCCTATTTCACAGCTCAGTCCAAGGAATGACCTTGCACATTGAAATAACCTGTTGGAAGTCCAGAAAGCCATTGAATAGCTGGCAGTAATCCAAGAGTCATTGGGATTTTTACTGTCAATATAACCCTGGAGTACCTTATATCCATCACAAAGCTTGTTGTTCATTTCCTTCAGGAAATTTTTGGATACCAAATTATCAGCATCGAATACAACCGCTGCATCATAATCACAATCTTCTGCGTAGAGTACCTTCTCAAAAGCCCATTTCAAAGCAAAGCCCTTGCCTTTATCCTTATCGTCAAACCTTTCGAGTACGTTAGCCCCGGCTGCCCTTGCGACTGCTGCAGTGTTGTCCGTACAGTTGTCTGCAATTACGAACACGTCATAGGAGTCCTGGGGGTAATTCAGCTGTTTCAGATTTTCCACTATGTTATCAATTACTAAATCCTCATTGTGAGCAGGAATAAAAATTGCGAATCTTTTTAGAGGCAAATAGTTTTTCGAAGCTTTTCTGAATATTTTTTCTGCAAGTCCAAATATCGAAGTAGCAAAGTAGTAAAATCCGATTGCTAAGAACAGTATCTGCATTATCAGAAATACTACATTGACAATATCCTTAACCATTAATGTCATTCCTTCCGCTTACGTTAGTGTTTCTACTCCCTCATTATTTTCCTGGTTTGATTCTTAACACTTTACCATAATAACACTTTTCCCAACATAATAAAACATTACGGATAATTATATTTTCCATTGCTTTCCCATTATTCACATTTTATTTGATAATAACTCAATATATTGTAATTATACTTAGAATTTGTCCAATATACTCATTCTTTCAAAAAAATAAGGCTATATACCTTATTATTGCACTTATTTGCAAATATATTATTAATTCATATCCTGCAGCAGATTTAGGGCCTTCTGGCTCAAGTACGTTATTCTGTTCTGAGGTGTCGAGAACTCCTTTTCCACAAAGGATTTTGCTCCTTCCTCGCTATTCAGCCAAACCATATAATATATGATAAAATCATCCTGTAATACACTGCTTCTGTTATATACCATGTCCGGACTTCTGCCAAGGCAATCGGATACTGCAGTTATAACATCATTCACGAGTGTTGGGATCCTGCTCAAAGATACAATTATCTCATCATCAGTGGCCGTTATAACCAAAATGCTGTTATTTTCAGCATTTTTCAGAGTTACCACTGACTTTCTTACTATGGCTTCTGTCAATGCATCCAGTAGCGCGGTATGATACTCCTTTTCCATATGAATATTAATCCTTTCAAATTATAATTTAAACCAAGAACATTGTAGTAGCAAGATTTGATATAGTGTGAGTTATTACAGCTCCATAAAAGCCCTTTTTCTCATATATGAAGGTGCAGTAAAGCCCCAAGCCGAAGAAGGTCGGAATTCCCGACACATTCAGATGGAGCAGGGTGAAAAGAGCCGAGGATATGATTGCAGCTGTAACGGCAGGCATTCTCGGAAGCAATAGCCTATCATATATATAATACCTGAAAATGTATTCCTCTACAAAAGGCGCTAATATTACCACCAGGGCAAAAAGCAGCATTTTGTAATACTGGTCTCCTGCTGCAAACTCCTCAACAATCTCCTGGGGCTTGGCCTCCATTCCCAGAAACAAATCCAGTATGTTCACATATAACATATTCAACTGGTTTATTGCTGCTTTAAAAACAAGAGCTGCGACGGTAACAATAGCTGCATCCCGGAATTTTATTGACCAGATATTGATATCTCTTGTCTGCATTTCACAGTCTGTTTTTCCGTGTACTTTGAAAAGCAGAATAATCACCCCGATAAAAGGTACCAGCTCATGGGTCAGAAATGCAAAGGACCAGTAAAAGATGCCAATGGTAAGCTTTGCAAATGGATTTAAATTGTTGAATACATATTTATATAACGATAAAAAAATTGGGACATTAAGCAGCAAAAAAGTAAGAAGCAGAATGAATGCCTCATATAATAACAATAGTGTCCCCCCTGTCAGATGATATTACTCCTCACCCGTTATCACTTTCCAGAGTTCACCCCTGCCTGTATGGGTTTCCGAGGAATAAGGTATCAGTATATCTTTTGCGTCCAATCCAAGTGTTTGCTTTATTATATTCAGGTTTTTATTAAGCGATGACCTTGTTATTTTATCAAGCTTTGTAGCAACAACAATTACGGATTCCCGGTAATATTTGATAAAATCATACATCAGCCTGTCATCAGTTGTTGGAGAATGACGTATGTCCACAAGTAAAACTACATTTTTGAGATTTTCCCTGCCTTTGAGATAGTCTTCTATCATTTTGCCCCAGGCTTGCTTTTCACCCCTGGATACTGCTGCATAGCCGTAGCCGGGCAAGTCCACCATTACATACTGCTCATTGACGAGAAAGAAATTAATTGTCCTGGTCTTCCCAGGGTTTGAGCTTACCTTAACAAGCTTTTTCCTGTTAAGCAGTGAGTTTATGAGTGAGGATTTCCCCACATTAGATCTGCCGGAAAAAGCTATTTCCGGCAGATTCAGCTCTGGGTACTGGTCTCTTGTAACTGCGCTTTTTAAGAATTCGCACTTTTTAATTATCATTTTTATCGTCCTTTACCAGGGCATGGGACAGTACATCGTCCATGCTTGTTGCCAACACAAACTTAATATTCCTTCTCACTGCATCCGGTATTTCCTCAAGATCCTTCTCATTCTCAAAGGGCAGGATTATCTTTCTGATACCCGCGCGTTTGGCTGCAAGCACCTTTTCCTTTAAACCGCCTATAGGGAGTACCCTTCCCCTCAGGGTGACTTCACCGGTCATCGCCACATCCCTGTATACCGGTGTCTTGGTAAGTGCCGATATCAGGGCTGTAGTCATGGTTATGCCCGCTGAAGGGCCGTCCTTTGGTGTGGCACCTTCAGGCACATGTATGTGTATGTCAACATTCTTTGTAAAATCTTTATCTATGCCGAACTCGTCAGATCTGGAACGAATATAGCTCAAACCGGCTCTTGCAGATTCTTTCATCACGTCTCCAAGCTGGCCTGTAAGCTCAAGCTTCCCTGTTCCAGGCATAACAGAAACCTCTATAAACAGTGTATCTCCACCGACAGCTGTCCATGCCAGGCCGGTCACAACACCGATTTCATTCTTCTGGTTAATTAAATCATACTTGTATTTTGCAATGCCAAGATACTTTTTGAGATTAGCCGGTGTAATCCTTACTCTCTTCTTATCCTTTTCCACTATCTGAGTGGCGCATTTCCTGATGATATTGGCAATCTCACGCTCCAGGCTTCTTACTCCCGCTTCCCTTGTGTAGCCGTTTATCACACTTCTTAGCGCACCTTCAGAGATTACTACGTTTTCTTTACTGAGTGAATGCTCCTTTATCTGCTTGGGTACCAGGTAGTCAGTAGCTATATGAAGCTTCTCCTCTTCTGTATAACCAGACAAATGTATTATCTCCATCCTGTCTAAAAGCGG
>CAZUGK010000037.1:0-30744 GCA_964619815.1 uncultured Clostridiaceae bacterium
ACTCTTTTTTAACAGCTTCTATTCCTTTATACTGTCCTAAAACAACCTCAGGCTTTATTGTAACGGTAGCCTTGAAAATCAAGCCTTTGCCGCTTTCGATCTCAACTATGTCTATGTCAGGCCTGTCAACCGGCTCCAGATTGTGCTCTTTAACTGCCTCATCATATTCATCCGGACAAATTATATTTATGGCATCCTCATAGAACACAGCTTCGCCATAATGTCTTTCGATGATTTTCCTTGGAGCTTTTCCTTTTCTGAAACCGGGAATGTTAAATTTCTTTACATTCTTGAGGTATGATTTCATTATTCCTTCCTCAAGCTTCTCCGGTGATACAGATATCTCCAATGTCGCAACATTGTTTTCGATTTTTTCTAATTTTGAGTTCATTTGTTTCCTCCTTAATTATGCTATTATGCAAGCTTCTATTTTGATTATCTGATTTTATCTATATTTAAGCAGCGATATTACTCATTACTGCTTTTATAATGCTAAATTCCTTTAATCCTCTATATTATAACATACCTATTACCTTTATCAACATTTTTTCACATTTTCATAAGCTACCTGACTGCTGACTCAAGTATGCAGAAGCATCTGCTGCAGGTGTCGATATAAGCCTCAGCACCTATCGGAACTGTCAAATTAGGCTTGCAGTGTCCGATCTTATAGCCTTTCAGCACCGGTTTGCCTATATCCCTGAACATATCGTCAAATACCTCTTCCAGGCTTAAGCTTTTTTCCGGCTCCTCAGGTTTCGTATCTCCCCAGTCACCCAGTATGATTCCTGCCGCAGCTTCCAGCTTTCCCGCCAGCCTTAGCTGGTTCAGCATCCTATCTATACTGTACGGCTCTTCATTTACATCCTCCAGCAGCAGTATCTTGCCCAGGGTGTCAATTTCATATGGAGTTCCCAAGGAAGCTGCGATTACTGAAAGGTTTCCTCCTACCAGTACTCCTTTTGCCATGCCCTCTGAAACAATTTCAGGCATTTCGGGATTCTGCACCTCTCCTATCGGCTCTGCGTTTTCCAATGCTTTTTTCATAGCTGCTTTTGTTGCCTTGCCAAGCCCTCCTGCGAAATCTCCTCCCATTGGTCCATGAAAGGTTATCAGCCCGCATTTCTGATATATTGAATTAATCAAGGCTGTAATATCGCTGAAACCCATGAATATTTTAGGGTTATCGCGGATTGTCCGGTAATCAATCAGGTCCAGTATCCGCTGTGAGCCATAGCCGCCCCTTAAACAGAATACAGCATCTATCCTATTATCCGCAAACATACAGTTTATGTCATGCGCCCTAAGCTCATCCTCACCTGCCAGATAGCCTCGGGAGCTTATGACCGATTCCCCTGTCACTACGGCATAGCCTAAGGCATTCAAGTATTTGGCTGCCTTTTCCGTCTTTGAAAAATCAGCTGGACTTGCAGGCGCTACCATTCCTATTGTATCACCTGGTGTCAATCTTTTTGCTTTCATTGAAACACCCCATTTGCTTTGATAATTAATAAACGGAATTCCTAAGTGTAAAACATTACTTTATCTTTTTCTAAGGTAAAGCGTTACTTCATCCCTATTGTGAAACAGCTGCCTTACCTCCAGGATATCAAATACCTCTCTGTATAAAGCCAGTACTTCCTTTATTGTCTTTCTAACCTTGCCTCCCATAAGCTTCAGGGTTACCACCGCAGTTCCGCCCGGTTTCAGATATTCTGAAGCATTATTTATCAGCCTTGCAGTGTTTTTCGGGTTCCAGCTTATATCTAATGTCAGCAGGTCGAAGCTTTCCTTTTCCAGCTGCAGCTCTGAAGCATTTGCCTTTATAAACTTGAAACCGGGGTATTTGTATAGTCTGTCATCCATATCTCCGGCATCTACTGCCGTGACTTCAAGTCCATACTCCAACAGCACCGAGGTCCATCCTCCCGGCGCTGCTCCAAGATCGAGAGCGGAACGGAAGCCTTCCATATTAATAGGAAATACCTCTACGGCTTCCATCAGTTTATATTTTGCACGGGAAATGTCATTTTCGCTTTTCTTGTAGTGCAGCATGCCGCCTGACCAGCCAGAGATATTGTCTTCAGGTGTGCCAAGCCCCATATAGCATTTTTCATTACACAACAGTATCGAAATAATCAGCTCAGGCTCTTTGACCTCAGGTACAGCACCCATACTTTCCGACAGCAGGTTGTCAACAGCATTTTTTACATCCATCGGGCTGTAAGGATATTCTCCCGAGCCTTTTCTAACTTGAACGGCTACCTTTTGCTCCGGTGATATGCTATTGAATTATCCGGCTGTTTTTGCTATAGTTTGAGGTCCGCCGGCTTCTATATCAATTATATAATCCACTGCATTCATATGCCTTATAAATACCGGCCTCTTTGCCTTTATTATCCGGATAAACTCATACTTAGAAAGCTGTGTTTCGATAATTGCAATTCCATTCTCCAGAAGTTTGACGGTTCTTACGCTTCCATCCAGCTCCTGCAGTTCATTGAGGCCTTGATTAAGGTATTGTGCTGAAGCAGTAACAACAAATGTGTTTTTTTCCATTGTAAATTTACCTTTCTATATATGTTCTCTTTCAAAACCAATAAATCTTGTCCCCCGGTGATTCAGCATTCCTGCATCACCTTCCACATGCATTCCAAAAAATTGACTGCTTACCGGAAATTCCAGCCGTTCCCCATTTTCTAATTCAAAGGTTGCATAATAACTGGTGTGGGCACTCATGTTTCCATGTCCGCCCCAGGTATGTGTACGTTTAGCCACAAGCCTTGCCGGAGCATTTTCCTCCGGAATGCTGTTATTCCTCAGGTACTGTCCGATTCCCTTCACAAAAGAAGTTATGAAAACCATTATTACAATCGCAAAAATAATGAAAATAAAAAATGGAACAGCAGAAAACATAAAATTGTCAAAAGGACTTCCAAAGCTCATAAAAGTACTACCCCCAAACTTCTTTTCGTTCTTACTATATTTTAATTGGAACCATTAAATATGTGTTTGAACCATATTAAATTATTATCTCAAACTATATAAAATTTAACCAGCACTGCCATAATAATTCTATATTGAACGCGCTTAAGGTATTCCATCAGGGTATAGCGCGAATTCAATAACAATCAAGGAAACATTTCGCGAAACTTGAATTAATAATGTAAAATGTTTTTCGCGAAATATTTAGACCACAAATATAATACCAGAAAAACTATATTATAGCTATATTATACCAAAAAATAACGCCCCGCATTACTGCGGAACGCTATTTTAATTCTCAAATATCTAGTGATTATTAACACAACATATTTCTTGTCTTTTATAGTGTTAATAATCACAACCTTGATTTAGTGCCTCGCGCGCTCTAGAAGGAATATACGTTACTAGGCACTAATTACTGTCTGTCAGGAGTTAATCCCCTTATAAGCGCATTAAGCTCATTTCTGAAGGTGCTTACAGGACTTCCGGTTCTTATTCCCTCTCCTACTCTTCTGAGTCTGTCAGTGAAATTGGCATCTGTACTTACATATACCGTCTTTATATTCGGGTTTGCTGATCTTACCCGCTGGGCACATGCTGATTTTACTGCTGAAACGTCATTTGCATTCCCGTACGAAACATTTGTGCCTGTTGCTCTGTCAGTATCTACGCCTACATAAGCTGTATTTCCATTTACCACAACAGTTGCATTTCTAACACCTGTCATTTGTTCAAGAGACCTTTCTATCCCGTCGGCTTGGGTTGTTCCTACTGTATTATTCAGTCCATAGTTTGGAGAATTATTGCTTCCTCCTATATTTCTGTAGTCATATCCGTATCCGCCATAGCCACCGTAACCGACATTGCCGCCATACATACCGTTATTATAGTTGCCGAAGCCGCCATAACCGCCAGTACCACCGCCATAGTACGAAGGAGTTTCTGCCCCTCCATAGCCTGCATTATTTGTTGTGCCATAACCCAGGTCATAAGGATAAGTTGTGCCTACTCCTGTTCTTGGGTAAGTTGTGCCTACTCCTGTTCTTGTACCTGCACCTGTTGTCGTACCAGTTCCAGCACCTATGCCGCGATTATTGTCATAAAGTCCTGTGGTATTCTGCCTTGGCTGTACTGGTGTCTGGAGAGGTCTTCTGACCGCACAGGCAGTGAACATTAATGCAAAAACCAATACTAAAGCCAATATTACAAATGTTCTTCTTCTCATAGGCTGTTATTCCTCCATATTTTTTATTGTATAGGAAAGTATAGCTTTCCTATACAATAAAAAACTAGGTTTAAATGTCCGTGCCGGAATTCCCTCATTATATTCAGAAAAGACGCGTGGACTTCAAATGCGGGCACAGGCACATTTATTTTTTTGGTTTTGCACTAATATTTTTTGCTTATTTTTTAATAATATTAAAAAACTTTTTTACTTTTATTCCATACAAAAAAGCTGCATAGCATGCAGCTTTTAGTTATTTAGCTATTTTTTTCAAAGAAGCAGCTTTTGCCTACGAATTCCCTCAATATAGAATTTGTAGGGATTTCATCGATATCTGCTTCCAGGAAATATTGTAAAAATTTTGTAAGCCTCTTGGCTTCTATATATTCAGGGACACTGTTGTCAATCTTCTGCAGCTGGGGCAATGCCACCTTATTCAGCACTGCCAGTTCATAAACCATGGAAGAATTGAACATTACGTCTGCTTCTTCCTGGAAAGGATAGATGTATTTGTCTTCTCCTCTTCTTACTGAATCCCAACGTTTTATTGTTGAAAGAGCATCAGCTGACCTGAACTGAAAATCTCTTACTATTCGCCTTATGAGCCTCAGGTCTGAGGTTGGAATCCTGTTATGATCATCTATACTGAGATGTGTCAGGGCGCTTATATAAATCTTGAATTTCTGCTCCCTGGGAATATACTGTGTCAGTATTTCATTAAGCCCGTGTATCCCCTCAACTACCAGCACCTGCTCTTCACTGATTTTTAATTTTTTTCCTCTCCATTCCCTGCTTCCTGTATGAAAGTTGAATACCGGCATTTCTACTTCTTCACCCTTTATGAGCCTCTTCAAAACATCATTGAAGGTTACTATATCAATTGCGTCTATAGTTTCAAAATCATATTCTCCATCTTCACCTATAGGAGTATCTTCCCTGTTCTTAAAGAAATCATCTATGGATATTGCAACCGGCTTCAAGCCGTTGACCCGGAGCTGAACGGACAAGCGCTGGGCAAAGGTCGTTTTTCCTGAAGAGGATGGTCCGGCTATAAGAACAAGCTTCTTGTTGCCGGAAGCAGAAATCATATCTGCAATCTGTGCTATTTTTTTCTCATGAAGCCCCTCGGCAACTGCTATCAGCTCACTGATCCTTCCGCCTTTTATTGCATCGTTCAACTGGCTGATATTCTCCAGCTCCAGTATCTTTCCCCAGTTTTCAAACTCCCTGAATATGCTGAAAAGCTTTTTCTGTTCTTTGTATTCCGGAAGTTCATTGGGAGCGGACTTTTCAGGAAATCTCAATACAAGCCCGGGCTTATTGAATTCCAGCTCAAAAAGCTTCAGGTATCCCGTGGATGGAACCATGTAACCATAGAAATAATCGTAGTAGCCGTTACAGCTATACACATTGATATTCTTTTTCTTACGGTACTTTATCAGATTTACCTTATCCGGCTGCTGTGTATCCTCAAAAAGTTTAATTGCCTCAGTGCTCGGTATTTTTCTTTTTTCGAAGGGTATATCCAGCTTTTGAAGCTCCCGCATTTTTTCTTCTATCTTTGCAATATCCGATTCAGTCAGCACTTCCTCTTTATGGACCTCACAGTAGAGCCCTCTGCTTAGAGAATGTTCGACCGTAACTCTGCAGCCTTTAAAAACTTCTTTTGCGGCTATTATGAACAGGAAAGCCACACTTCTGGAATAAAATCTGTTTCCGTAAGCAGTAGTAGTATCTATAAACTGCAGCCGGCAATCCTGATGTATTTCAACCCATAATTCCTTTAGTTCGTTGTTCACAATAGCTCCTACTATATCCGATTTAAAATCCTGCTGAAAATCTTTTGCAATCTCCTGAAGCTTTGTACCCTTCGGGTATTCCTTCTTTATATCATAGGGAAATGTCAGTAATACCATTTCTTGCATAATTCCAGCCTCCATTCACATAAATTATTATATGGCATTATAAGCGCAACTATATATCTATTCTATTCGCCAGCGGAAAAAACTATATATTTTGAACTAAACATATATAATGTAGGTTATTTTCGTTATAAATATGAAAAGTCCTTCTTCCTATACATATTTATCATATTCCTCTATAAATTAGAAATCACATATTCAAATCAGAGCATAATTATAATAGAATATAAATATAAATCACGTTCATAGAAAAGTATTGTTGGCACAGAGATACTGTGTTATAAAAATGAAAGGTGGGTAATGTATGCTCAATTACAAGGTCATAGGCAATGCAATGCAGCAGGTTGTTGTCGAGTTGGGAGCAAACCAGACAATGTACAGTGAGGCCGGGAAATTTCTTTGGAAAACAGACAATATCAAATTCGAGACTTCCTTCAATGTAAGCGATAAGAAAGGCCACTTTGAAGAAAAAAGCGGCGGAGGCTTCCTGGGCAAGTTCATGGATACCGCTGTATCTGTGGGCAAGAGAAAACTTGCAGGAGAGTCTGCTGCTTTTCAGGTATTTAATGTTACTCATGGACAAAGCGGGCTGGTCACTTTCGCCCAGACAATTCCCGGCGAAATCAAAGCCTTGAATATCGAAGACTATGGTGTTCTTTTTGTTCAGAAGGACGGATTTTTAGCAGCAGAAAACACTGTAGACTTCGATATCGCCCTGACAAAGAAGGTTGGTGCGGGAATGTTCGGCGGTGAAGGCTTCATTCTTGAGAAGTTCAGTGATGTAGGGACTGTTTTCATAGGTGCCTGCGGTAATTTTATCGAGCTTAACCCTGCAGATTACGGCGGAAAGATACAGATAGATACCGGTGCTCTGGTTGCATTTGATAAGAATATAAATTATGACGTTGAATGGGTAGGCAAAAGTGTAGGTCAGGTAGCCACAAATCTTCTGTTCGGCGGTGAAGGCCTTTTCCTTGCCACTCTCTCGGGCAGCGGAAAAGTAATACTCCAGAGTATGAATATAACATCGCTTGCGAGAACACTCTTCAGAAATGCAACTAAACCCTCTGCAGAAGACAGAAGCAGCGGCAACATGCTCGGAGGGCTTGGCAGTCTGCTTGGAGAATTAGGCGGAGATAAGTATTAAATATTAAAGATGCGACGTTGTCGCATTTTTAAGTCACTAGTCGCCAGTCGCCAGTCGCTAGACCAGGGTAGGGCTTTGAAGGCTAGGTTAAACTACGAATTACTAGCCATGCCTATAAGGAATACCCTAATTCTAGGGACTAGAGACTAGTGTCTAGCGACTAAAAACCATGTTCTATTTGAGACGCAGTCTTTATATATTATGTAATGGATCTAGTGCGAAATATTTAATTGTCATAAATGTAAACAATTTGTAACAACTAGCCTTTTGCTATATCTTTATGCCTCGCGATTTAATATAATAAAGTTGAAGAAGTGATTAATGCTAATACTCTTTATTCCTCCCCCTCATTTTAAAGAATGCGGCATTTATAGGAAACTATAAATGCCGCATATTGTTTGCCTCATCTTATCATATTTTAATTTACTTTTCCCTGATTATTATATATATTATTCCTTAGAACATAATTATCTGATTTGTACAAGGGAGAAAAATGCATATGATAAACACTATTCTTTTTGATTTGGATGGAACACTGCTGCCGTTGGATATGGAAAGGTTTATGGAAATTTACTTTCATGAAATGGGATATAAGTTCAGAGATATGATAGACCCCAAGCTTCTCATCAAATATATCTGGGCCGCTACGGAAGAAATGGTTGAAAATACAGAGTACAAGACAAACGAAGAGGTATTTATGAATAAATTCGCCGAGCTTATCGGCGGAGATATCAGCAAGTACAGAGAGAGATTCGATAATTTCTATGATACGGAATTCCATAAAGCAAAAGAAGCTGTGCAAAGCCAGTCATTAATAAGAGAGAGTATAGAAATTCTCAAAGAAAAGAATTACAAGCTGGTTGTGGCTACCAACCCATTATTTCCACGAAAGGCTATACTTCATAGGATTGAATGGGCAGGGCTTAACTCGGAGGATTTCATATATATCACTTCTTACGAAGATAACCATTACTGCAAACCGCAGCTGCATTTTTACGAGGAGATACTTGATATAATAGACAAAAAGCCTGAGGAATGCATGATGGTCGGAAATGATGTACAGGAGGATCTTGTAGCACTTAAGCTTGGTATAAAAACCTTCCTGGTAAAGAATCACATGATTCAGAGGTCCAAGGCTTCAATAGACACTACCTTTGATGGACATTACGAGGATTTTTATAATTTCGTTAAGGAGCTTCCCTCTGTCAGCGCGTCTTCCTGAACATGCTCCCGATTGCCCACGTAACCGGTATTAGGGATATAACAGCTATTATTATAAAATGAAAACCTCCGTAATAGTACTTTGTAAAAGAAATCAAATCATTATAAAGGTGAGCCAAAAAGCTTATCCATATATTCCCTGTATACAAGGTAGCTATGAATACCGGTATATATGCAATACCTATGGGGACTACAGCTTCAAGCCCCCAGCCGAAGGTATGAAGAATGCCGAAAATCAAGGCCGCAGTAAATATGCTTCCAATAAGCCTGAAATTTTTGTGAACCTTCATATACTTGTAAAAAAAAGAAACCAGCAACAGGTTGAGGAGTTCTTCTGCCAAAGCAGTAAGCGGCACAAGAATGCTTCTTATCATAAACTCCCATGCTGAAGCGCCACCTGCCGCATACAACTGCTCAAGGTCGGTGGAGAATATTCCGGCTGATGAGAGTAAATTTTCGATTATTCCTATCAATGACATTATTAAAACCGGATAGGTAAATATTGTATCAAGCTTATGCCCGATAAAAACGGGCATTTTTTTATTTTCTTTCGGAAAACGCAGATATTTTCTTATTCCCTTGAATAACAGCAGGCACAAAACCAATAGTGAAAAATAAAATGCCCCTCCGAGAAAAGCTGTATACAAAAATCCATCGGCCTTATTGATAAGAAAAAGGCACAAAAGTGTCCAAAGAAACACTATTGCACCGTTTGAAAAGTTCACTCCGCTATATATATTATTTTCCGCTTCTCTAATAGCCCTTTCAAGTTTAGTGTTCATGCGCGTGTACCCCGTAATTCTCCGAAGCAGCCTAACTGATTTTTTGCTTCAGCTCCTCCAGCCTGTTGACATTAAAATTTGCTATGTATTCCCATAAGCTGTACCACTCCAAGTTGCAATTGCTGTAATACTCCCTGTCAATTAATTCAGCAGTCGCTTTAACTAGATTATACCTTGACTCCATATTCTCAGCTTTTTTTATTGAATGGTATTTTTCGAGAACTCGGGATGTGGCAAGAGTTATCTTGCCGTTATGAACCATCAGGCAATCGTCACTGAACTCCAATATATGAGGGCCCTTCCGTATGAGCTTAACAAATATCATTTCCTTCTCATGGTCAATATTTGTCATAGTCACACTCCCTTCCTCTAATGCATATCCATATTGCTGCAAGAGCCTTCTTATGATGTCAAAAAGTTAATTTATGATAATTATAGCATACAGCACAGTTATGAAACCCCTTTTTATATTATCTGTCGAATATTCTGGGTAATTGGCATTTTAATACATTAAAAATAAAAAAAGTAATATCCGATTTATTTTATGTAAATACAAAAACCCTTGAACTTCAAGGGCTTTTCTTCAAAAAATAAAAAATGGTGCGCCATCAGGGATTCGAACCCGGGACACCCTGATTAAGAGTCAGGTGCTCTACCAACTGAGCTAATGGCGCACATTTGTTTGTTTTGAACGGTTTCGTCAACCGACTTTTTTATTATACAAAAGAATGCATGCTCTGTCAACAGGTTATTTGCGGATTAGGATTTATTTTTTTCTATTATCTCACCCAAGCTCTGCTTTTTTAACTGCTTGTACGTTGTTTTAATTTTTTATGTAAATTTCAAAATTACGCAATAAAAGTCTTCCAAGTATTATTATATCAGGAATTCATCCGTATATACAGCTGCTTGAATTTAATCTCTGTCCTTTATAGCTTTTCTTCAGCACGTTTCAGGTTCTCTTCATAAAGCTTCATCAGGCCATCGTAGCCATTGGATGTGTATTTTGGCACCAGAAGCCTTATCTCTGCCAGCTGCCTTAATGCGCTTTCAAATTCCCTCTTTGCCTGATAATAGAAACCTTGGCTGAAATAGTTTACTCCTGCCTTATTGTATTCATCAGCCAGTTTTAAGCATGCTTCTATTTTTTGTATTTTTTCCTGCACACTGCTCTTATTGCCGGCATATATGCCATTCCGTTCGGCATACCGTTCTACGTTATATTTACTTACACTCTTCTTCAATTTTTCAAGCAGCTCAAGAGCTGTATCAAACTCATCAACCGAATTTTCCATTTTGCCTTCATTGTAGTATCTCATACCCAGTGCATTATGCTTTTCAGCGAGCTTAAAAAATGAATCGGCATATTTATCCGAGTTTGTGTATGCAGCATCAGCTTTTGCCAATTCCTCAAAAACATTGATTGCTTTTTCATAATCCTGCTGCTCATAATAATTTGAAGCCTTATTATATAGCTCCTGCACTTCTACTTGCTTTTGTGCCGCCCTTATCTGACTATCCGCCTTCCGACTTTCATACCCAAGCCTTTTTGCCTCATTGAAGGCTGAGAGTGCAGATTCATACCTCTTAGCCTTCATGTACCTCAAGCCCTCCTGGAAATACTCCTCTCCACTTTTTGCCACTGTAGGCTCAGGAGCCCGGATTTCAGCCAAGGTTGGTGAAGTACTGGGCAGTACAGTCTCTTTGGCAGTCTCAGAAATTGGCTCCCCTGTGTCCGGCTGAGCTTCATAAGTGTAAATAAAAGCAACTGCAAATGCCAGCACCATCATTGAAATCCAAATACCCGCATTTCTTATAAGCTTCCTTTTCATCTGCTTTCGGGCACTGTCCATCCTGTCAACCGATGAGGCAAGCTCAACCACTGCTATTCTCCCCAGCTCCTCCGCATATGCCGTTTGGACATCAGCTTCTTCCTTTTCAGCCGATACCTGAGTTTCTTCATAATTGGCTTCATCAGCCGTATAGTCCGGTATGCTGTTTGTTATCACGATATCGCCCCTTACAGACTTTACCTCTGTTTTAAGAAAACGCTCAAGCTTTTGCCTGAACTCGTAGGGTGACTTATATCTATCCTTTCTATCATAGCTGCAGGCCTTAAGAATCATATTCCCCAGATTTTCTCCGGCGTTCAAAGGCAGCTCCGGCCGCTCACCCTTCATTCTTCTTGTAACTGACCTCTCAGTATCTTCGACGGTGATATTGTCAGGCGGCAGCGGCAAAAATGGCAATCTTCCCTTGTTCAGCAGCTTATACATTACAATTCCGAGGGAGTATGTATCCACCGAGAAGTCATAGCTCTGTTCCTTATACAGCTCAGGAGCCATGTATAAGTGGTTAAATTGTGCCTGTATTATTCTTCCGCCTTTTGAAAGCTCCTTTGCCATGCTGAAACTGCCCAGCTTGAATTCACCTTTTGGTGAAACAAATATGCTGGAATCCTTTATGTCCCTGTGTATGATTTTTTCCCTGCCGCAGGCTTCGAGAGCCTTGCAGATGTCAATCCCCAGCTTGACCACGTCGAGCCTTTCAAGTTCCTTTTCTGCCAGAAAATCCGGTAACGGCTGAAGAAATTCCATTCTTATCAGCACATCCCAGCCCAAATCGCCCTTCTTCTCATGTATTTCATGATCTTCATAGATTACAATGTTGCTATTTCCTCTTAGCTTGTACATCAGCTCTATTTCATTCAGTATATTGCCTACAAGGCTTTTAAAGTATTCCGGCACCGCTGATTTATCAATCCCTATGGCCTGAGCCTCCTTAATATCATTCTTGCCGATGGAAAAACTCAGAAGCTTTACTGTGGAAGTATACCTCTTACCCCACTCCTCCTTATACACCTTGTACAATTCAGAACCATTTCCCTGACCTATGAGTTCCTCCACCTGCCAGTAGCTCCACAGCGGCTGATACTTTTCTATTGCTCTGCCGGCTTCCTTCATCCTATCCACCCCAAATTCTGCTAATGACTAATACCATTTAATAATTTCTATATTTGGAAGCCTTATCCTGCATTATTTTTTCGCAAGTTTTGACAGTATTTTTTCATAAATATTGGTGAAATAATGGACAAAAATATAATTTTACAAAACTTTATGTAATAAAACAAGGATTCCTTTGTATATACTAAATGGGATATAATTGAATCAATATATTTTAAGGATGGTGACAATTATGAATCCACTAAGCCAATTGGTTCAATCCGGTGACTGGAAAGGCGAGAAGCATGTACCGGTAATTCACTGCCCTGACAAGGTAAAACCCGATACCCCTTTTGAAATCAAAGTGTCTATAGGCGACGCTGTGCCTCATCCAAATACCTTTGAGCACCATATAGTCTGGATTAAGGTGTTTTTCCAGCCGGAAGGCTCAAAATTCCCTGCTGAGATTGCTCATTTCAATTTCTCAGCTCATGGAGAAGGAGAAACCTTCACAGACCCGGTAGGATTGACTCAGATAAAGGTAAAGAAGTCCGGAAATGTCTATGCATTGGCTTACTGTAATATTCACGGGCTATGGGAAAACAGCAAATCAGTAAGTTTGGAAGAGTAAAGATAAAGCCCTGATGTCTAACACCAGGGCTTTATTTATTCTAAATATCCGCTGCCAAAAGTCCAGCCTTAATTTTTTTATTCATTTCCACAAGCTGTTTCTTGTTTTCCCCTGCCAGCATAATAGTATCTCCTGCTTCAATTACCGTTGCTCCCCTGGGTGTAATCAGCTTGCCCTTACGTCTGAGCATTACTATCAGTATGTCCATAGGGATATCCAGCTCCATTATTGCTTTTCCTGCCACCGGACTGCCTTCAGGAATCTTGACCTCCAACAGTTCGGTATGAATTTCGCCTGAATAGTCAGTAAAAGTTTTTAATACTGTTTCATCCTTGCCAATCATATCAAGCTTCTTTGCTATGGGAATGAAGAATGTTCCTTGCACCAATACCGACACTAGTGCGACAAAGAACACAATATTGAATATTCCATCCGCAATAGTAAGGTCTGCAGTCAAAGGATAGGTAGCAAAAACGATAGAGGCGGCACCGCGGAACCCTACCCAAGCTACCAACAGCTGTTCTTTTATTGGTCTTTTAAAAAATGAAAGTACGCAGAATATCGCAACGGGACGTGCGATAAAGGTGAGAAAAACTGCTACGGCAATTCCCTCCAAAGCGATACCGGGAAGTCTTGAAGGAAATACCAAAAGTCCCAGAGTAAAGAACAGTAATATTTGCATCAGCCAGGAAAAGCCGTCAAAATAACGGACCAGGCTTACCTTATGTACAAGCCTGCTGTTTCCCATAATCAAACCTGCAATATAGACCGATAAAAATCCATTGCCTGAAAACGCATCTGCAATGGAGAATGCCAGCAATGCAATTCCAATTACAATAATTGAATACAAGCCGTCTATATCAAGGTTAATACGGTTTATAAGCCATACTGCAGCTTTCCCTATAAGAGCACCTATCAACACCCCGACTATAATCTGTGTTAATAATAGAACTATTACATTTTGTTCACTACCAACCATCATTCCAAGAAAAACCGTAGTCAGCATATATGCAATAGGGTCATTGGATCCGCTCTCCATTTCAAGCATCGGAGCCAATCCATGCTTAAGGTTGAGCTTTTTTGAACGTAATATTGAGAATACTGATGCCGCATCAGTAGATGATATAATTGAACCAAGCAGCATCCCTTCAAGAAGTGAAAAACCAAGTGCAAAATGTACAAAAATACCAACCAGCAATGCCGTCAGCACAACTCCAGCTGTTGCAAGCAAGCCTGAAGCTAATGCTACCGGCCTGGCGGTCTTCCAATTGGTACCGAAACCGCCTGAGAACATAATAAATATAAGCCCGAAATTACATAAATTCTGTGCAAGCAGCGAATCATCAAAATAGATACCGCCTGGTCCGTCAGACCCCATCAGCATTCCTATGGCCAGAAATATTATAAGAGTCGGTATGCCGTAGCGGTACAAAACTTTGCTTGAAATCGCACACACAAGCAGGATAGCTCCTGCAATCATTAAAACCTCCATTTATCCTCCTCCAATCCTTTAGTTGCTTTTATTTTACCATTTTTGATAATCATGATAAAGACAATAAATACTGGTATTTTCCATGAATTACAGAAAAACAGCCCCGATTCGCAAAACGTCGGAGCTGCTTTTTTGCCAGAGAATTCTATTCATTTCCAAAATAGTGCTTTGGGTCTTCTGCATCTATTGTATTTGTCTCATACAGGAACAGCTCGCCCCTCGGAGTTGCAAATATAAGGTTGTTGTCGGAGTCAATATAAGCTCTTGCAAGATTATACATTTCTCCTTCATACTCATACATAATGCCTTCGTACAAGTCCAGGTAAACCGTTCTGTTATCAACTACAGCCGTGGTTGCCACACTATCTTCCATGGGATCAAAATCAAATATCATATGTACAAGCTCAGCTATCCCATAATCCTCAATTTCAGACCATTTAGTCTTGATTTTTCCCTCTGCTATCAGGTTTTCAAGCTTAGTTGCCAGTTTTTCAAACATTTCCAAACCTCCTGCCATTATGCTTCTTATGTTTATTTTCCCTCTCTAAGTATATTCAATACTTCTTCTCCATGATTCTCCGGCTTTACTTTTGGAAGTGCCTTAATTATTTTGCCTTTTTCATCAATTATAAAAGTGCTTCTTATCATTCCCATATGGGTCTTTCCGTAAAGCTTTTTTTCGCCCCAGACTCCATAAGCCTCGGCTACTTTATGCTCAACATCACTCAAAAGATAAAATGGCAGCCCATGCCTTTCTCTGAACTTCTGATGGGATGCCTCACTGTCTGCACTTACACCCAATACGACAGCACCCTCAGCAAGTATCAAATCATAAACATCCCTGAAGCTGCAAGCCTCCTTCGTGCAGCCTGGGGTATTGTCCCTGGGATAGAAATACAATACTACCTTTTTCCCATTGAACTCAGAAAGGTTGACATCTTTTCCATAACTGTCCTTAAGCAGAAAGTCCACTGCCATATCTCCCTGGTTAAGCATACTACTGCACCTCCAATCAAGTATTTACTTATTTGTAAATATTGTTTATTTAATCATACCACTTATCCAAAAGTGCTTCAATCAATCCCTGTAGTATAACAATGTCCGTTTTCCTGCATAATACCTAATCTATCATGACTTTATAGATTCTTTGAATTGGCCGATCTGCTTTACATAAACCCTCTAAATCACTTTAATGTGATAACATAAGTATTGTCTATTACTTTCATTTCTTTTACTTCGCCAATGCTCGCAAGAATTTTTTTTCCGGACGGGCTCCATTTCAGTCCATTGTCTACGTTTAGGAAATCACGGGAAACATAAAGATTTTCTTTACTTTTCAAGTCTATTACATTCAATCCGTTTTTGCTTTCATCCTCAGAAATCATAAGGTATGCCAGCTTGCCTTGATCCGGCGACCAACTGATCCCGAATATTGCCTTTGCCTCCGTAAGCGTCGCCTTTTCATTTCCCGCCAGATCGGTTAAAACCAGTGCATTCCGGTTTTCACTCACCTTCTTTTGAATAGCGAACATATCTTTTTCAGGAGACAATTCAAAGTCAAGCACATTGTCCTTGACCACCTTGCTTTGCTTGCTGATTATATCGTATGCAGCCAAATTTCTTTCGGCGGTTATATAGTATATTTTATCATCCACTTTTGCAGCACGATCCGTCTGCATTCGCCCAATGCCTTCAATTTTCGATACCTTTGAATTTACATTGATGAGGCAAACACCCTCACCGGAAGACGGAACGATGACTTCTTCATTATCTACCCACCTTGCCTGATTGAAGGAGAGGCGGAAGCCTTTTGCAGCATCCTCTTCGACGGTAGCCTTTACATTGCCTTCAAGGTCCGAAATTAGGCCGGTGTACCTGCCGGCTTCAAACTTTTCGTAAAATATATGCTTGCCATCAGGAGACACAATAGGCATCCAGATATATTCCGTTTTTTTAGAAATACTTTTTTCTTCTTTGGATTTCAGGTTATAGGAATACAGGTTCCGAATTAGGCTCATCTGGTCAAAGATGCGTATAGGCTCCAGCTCCGGATTTTCTCTGGTAATCAGAATAGAATCGTCACTAAGCCAGTCTTCGCCTCTGATCCCTTCGTACCTGTCAATTTTTTCAATGTCGAAATCATTGGCCAATGCTGTATTTCCGGTTTTCGATGAAGTTTTTATATTTAGCACTGTTATTTTTTTATTACCTTTCTGAATCTCTTCACGCCCATCAGCCGTATAGCCGCAAGCGGAAGCCAGGGTAAGCGCCGCCAGTAATACCCCTATGTATCCCATGCTCTTGCGTTTGTTCATATTTATCACACTCCGTTTTATTTTATAAAACAATTCTATAAAATAAACTTTTCGACAGAATAAACAATTGTTTCAAAGTTGTAAACATTTTAGCAGATTGGAAATTTAATTTCAAAAACCGTTCCTTCTTCTTTAGTGTCAAGAATTGATATCGCCGCTCCATGCTTTTCGGTTAACCCTTTCACAAGGGATAACCCCAGTCCCGTACTGCCGGATTGACTTGAACGGTCCTTATTTACCATATAGAAAGGTTGGAATATTTTATCTCTTTCATCCGGTGGAATTCCTATTCCCGTATCCCTTACAAGGACGTGCAGCCAATTTCCCTTCTTACTGCAGGCAACCCATATTTCTCCATTCGGACGGTTATACTTTATAGCATTATCTATAAGATTGATGAATATCTGCATAAGGCTTTCTTTATCTGCTGTAATCCTGTGATGCTCAAGACTGGTATGCAAATGCAAGCCGAATTTCTGAACTTTCCCATTCATGTGTTCGCAAATCTCAGTTAGTACCTCATAAATGTCGACTTCCTCCTTCTGCAATTCAAAATCATATTTTTCCAGGGATGATAGTTCAAGCACCTTTTCCACCATAGCAGATAAGCGCCGGGCCTCTTTATCAATATTCTCCCTGGCTTCTGCGAGCAAGTCCTTATCCTCCGTGTACATGTCCATTAAATCGGTATAGGCTTTAATGACGGTAAGGGGAGTTTTAAATTCATGGGTAACATTTCCTATAAACTGCTTTTGCCGGTTCCCTAAAATTTCAAGTTTTTCCACAGCCAACTTAAGTTTGCTTTGTTCCTCTTTCATTTCTTCCATATTTTTTCTTATTCTAAGACCCATAAAATAAATACCCTGACTTAATTCGCCCAGTTCATCCTTTCTCTTTAACTGGACAAGATCAGTGTAATTTCCTTCTTCAATTCTCCGCGCGGCATTTTTCAATTTTAAAATCCCTTGTGTCAGGGGATAAACATACAAATATGCACCTATAAAGCAAATGGCAAAAACAAAAAAACCCGCAGACAAAAAAAGATACTTTATACCTGCATAAAAGCTCTTATTTTTTTCAATTGAATAGCTAAACTGGATAACGCCAATCTGTTCACTTGAATTGTGAAGAGGCGAAAGAAAAATTATGTTATTCCCTTCCTCCAGATAAGTATTTTTATCCTGCAGGGCATATTCAAGCAGGCTGCTCACGTCTGTTTTGCCCATAGCAGGCCTGGAATTGGACATTTCTTTGCCTGACATGTCATAAAGTATAACATGCATTCCGTTCATCAATTCAAATCGTTTTGCCAGCTCTTGGGACCGTGCTTTAAGAAATTCCCTCGGATCCTTTATAGATTCCATAAGATAAGCCTGCTTTATATAATTGCTTGCAATCTCCCCTTGCTGTACAAGGTACTCTTCATACTGTTGTTTTTGGTTGTTCCGTATTCCCTGCAGTACCAGTACACTGAGGGTACTTACTGCCGCGAGCAAAAGTATGGCAAGAAATGCACTTAATTTTACTTTAATACTTATTTTCATATGTATCCCCGATTGCTTTATAGCCGATACCATATACTGTTTGTATCAAGTAATGATATTGCTCTCCCAGCTTGCTTCTCAATCTCTGAACATGAATATCCACAGTTCTTGTACCTCCCACGTATTCTATTCCCCATACAATATTAAGCAGCTCGTCCCTTTCATATACTCTTCCGGGGTTTGACAGCAAAAGACTCAGCAAATCGAATTCTTTGGGAGCCATTTCGAGCTCCTTACCATAAAGAATTACTTTTCGCTGCTTTGCAATGATCACTAAATCCCCTATTTCAATTTTTTGAAGCAGCTGCCTGTCGGAACTTTTCTGAAGCCTTCTCAGTATGGATTTAACTCTGGCAATCAGCTCCCTCATATCGAAGGGCTTGGTAATATAATCATCTGCTCCAAGCTCCAAACCTAAAACTTTATCGACAATATCATTCTTCGCTGTAAGCAGAATGATTCCCATATTTTCCCCATTGTCTAGTTTCTTACAAACTTCAAGACCGCTCATTTTTGGCATCATCACATCAAGGACCATGACGTCGGGACAGAAGCTTGAAAGTTTATTCATCGCCTCCTGACCGTTATTTGCGGTCTCAACAATATAGCCTTCCTTTCGGAAGGCATAAGCTATGGCATTTACAATACCATTTTCATCATCAACTACAAGAATCTTTTCTTCCATATACAATCCACCCTTTACTTTATACTATTCATTATAGTAATAAACCGCCTGCTTGTAAATGTCATGCATTTACCTATACCTGCTATGGAGCGTGCTGTTTTTTCGAATTATACTGCAATAAAACCATAAGGGATTTTCATTGGTAATGTCCTCCTTTTTAAGCATTATTATTTGTGGGTTTACCGAGCGGTTCTGTCTTACTCGATAAGATAAACATACGGTAGGTCAGGTTATATGAGAGTCTATTTAATGTCTTCATTAGCCGTTACTATTTTAAAATGAGTGTGTATACTGAAAGCTATTCTGGTTTTCTTCCACGGCCTTTTCGCCTATTGAACTCATTTCATAATTTGCTCTACTTTTACTCCGGTAAGAAATTTCACCGATTTCTGCCATAGAGGTATAACCTGTGCCACCCACAATTAAAAAGCCATCCATTTCGAGATGACTTTCGCTTTAACTCTATTCTGTTTATTGCATACCGTGTGTAAAGCCAGACAAGCCTTTCCGTTCCTGCTTTATACCATTTGCCAGGCTAATAGCTTTTTCCCATGTTTTTTCCGTTTCATACTTGAGAAATTTGTAAAGTGGATTTAGTTCCTCGGCTTCATCATACTTCTGCAGGCACTCAAAGTACATCCGCTTATCCTCGTCATGGACGATGAGAGGCGGATGGTTATGTATCATGAGATAGTAATTCATGAGCGTCCTTCCGACACGTCCGTTACCGTCTGCGAAGGGATGGATAAACTCAAACCTTGCGTGAAGATAAGCGGCAGCTTTCAGAATATCCTTACCGCTGTGATCATTTATTTCCACTATCAGTTCGGCTAAATCACTTTCCACATTCTCCACAGCAGAACCGACTTCATGGATTCCTGTAACATAATCATGCTTTTTGAATTCTCCCGGTCGCTCATCATTTACAATGTATCTGCGCTCATCATAGGTACCACCGGTGAGGACTTTATGGATTTCCTTTATAATTTCGATGCTCAAAGGCTCTTTTCCTATGATTTTTTCTTTTAAAAGCTCATAGCATAATTTCTGATTCTGCTGTTCAAACAAGGCTCGAGGACTTCCTGTATAGTTGAAAACTTTGTCGTTTTCGAAGATTTCTCTTGTATCATGATAGGTGACTTCTTCATTCTCAATGCGTCCGGAATGGAACGCAAACAGGACACGGAAACTGTCAAGGTATTTGTCCAGATCAGCAGCGGAAGAGATTTTATAAGACTGCCACAGAGCGACAGCTTGCTCATATTTATCCAAACACATCCCTCCTTTTTCTTTTCTTGTTCTTTATTATACCACAGTAATCAGAAAAACCTGCAGCCAAATTCCGAGGTGACC
This sequence comes from uncultured Clostridiaceae bacterium, assembly GCA_964619815.1. Classification (GTDB taxonomy): domain Bacteria; phylum Bacillota; class Clostridia; order Lutisporales; family Lutisporaceae; genus BRH-c25. Next base: position 20,245 of record CAZUGK010000037.1, read on the forward strand.
ACACTTCGCCAGTTTTCTCCCAGAGGGGAACAGAAGCCGTCTGTCCCGATGAAGGGCTCATCGGCCACCTGTCATTCGTATGCGGACGTCGTCCTGCATAGTATTTGGCATGCCAAGTTTTCTTTTTGCCATAGGATTTCACTTCTTTCTGCATGGATTTTGGTATAAAAAAAGGGTAATCCAAAGATTACCCTAACTGCTATCATTTCTCCTATTCAAAAACTATCTAGTAGCTTTCACCATTTGGAAAAACTACAAATACCTTACGGAACCACCCATTATGAAAGTCTACTTCAAAAAAGTCCACATCATTTGTTATATTATTCTTCACAAGAAAAGTCCTGTCCCCTACATGAGTTACTATATCATCCGGCTGTGGCTCATCCTGAACCAAACTATAGGCCATGGATATTCACCCGCAATCATTGTCATATGCTATCCTGAAGGTCTTGGGTTCAATCTTTGATAGTTCTTTTTCTGCCCTATCAGTGATTTTAATATCCATATATAATCCCTCCGCAATATATGAATTATAATTAAATTATGAATTATCTGATAAATAATATCAAGCTTAATTTGTAGTAGTTATTAAATTAACAATCGTAGGAGATGCTTAAAAGAAAAACTACACCGCAGCTTAAAGGCTGCGGTGTAGTTTTTCCTGTTATCGGATCACTATCTGGTTTTTCTTATTTACTACCTTTTCCCTCTTGGGAAGTACCATTGATAAAACGCCATTTTCGAACTTAGCAGAAATCTGATCTTCAATTACATTTTCAACATGGAAGCTTCTGCTGTAGCTGCCGCTTCTTCTTTCCTTTCTGATATAATTTTCTCCTTCTTCGTTTACTTCCTCATTCCTTGCCACTGATATTGTAAGTCTGTCATTGTTGAGCTCTACATTTATCTCTTCCTTTTTTACACCAGGCAAATCGGCTTCTACAATATATTCCTTTTCATTTTCCTTTACATCCACCTTGATCTGTGAATCATCTGCAAAGAAGGCCGGCATAAAGGAATCACCGAAGAAATCATCAAACAAGCTGTCTATGTTGAAAACATCCTGAGACCTATTTGTTAAATCTCTATTTTTTCTACCGTATGGTACTAAGAACATAAAAACACCTCCAAGGAAATTTGTTATATTTGGTCTTCATCGTCATCTTTGACTTTGACTTTCTTTGACCTTTAACTATATTATATATCAAACCGGATATATTTCAATAGTTTAAAATCATAGCCAGCCTCGATAATTATTAATGTCACCATAATACTTAAATTTATACCCATATTTCTCAAAATATCTCTTGCTTTTATGCAGTAGCACCATCGTCTCTCATGGAAAAAGCCTCCTGACACTATGCAAATTTCATAATATCAGAAGGCTGTTTTCAATTTATTATATATCTGTTGGATATACTAATAACTCTACCGCTTATTGTTTTGTAACCAGCTTAAGATCTACAGGTATTGACTTTTCAATAGTTTCCCCATTGATTACCTTAACAGCATTTTCTACACCAAGAGAACCGATCAATGCAGGCTGCTGGGCAACAGTTGCAGCCATTTCACCGTTATTTACAGCTTTCACTGCATCATCTGTAGCATCAAAGCCCACAACCATAATGTCTCTGCCGGATGCCTTGATAGCCTGCAGTGCACCTAATGCCATCTCATCATTATGAGCAAATACTGCATTGATTTCCGGCTGAGCCTGGAGGATGTTTTCCATTACGGAAAGTCCCTTTGTTCTGTCAAAGTCAGCTGTCTGCTTAGCTACTACTTCAATGCCTGAACCTTTGATTGCCTCGTTAAAGCCTTGCCCTCTATCTCTTGCAGCTGAAGTACCGGCGATACCTTCAAGCTCTACAGCCTTTCCTTTTCCACCCAGCTTCTCAAGCATGTATTCTCCTGCCATTTTGCCGCCGGCTACATTATCGGAAGCAATATGAGCTACTACATCGCCGGCATTTGCACCTCTGTCCAGGGTAATTACAGGTATTTTCTTGTCGTTAGCTGCTTTTACAGCGTTTCCTACTGCATCTGAATCAGTAGGGTTGATAAGAATAACTGATACATTTTTAGTAATTAAATCTTCCACATTAGCCATTTCTTTGGCCGGGTCATTCTGAGAGTCCAACACCACCAATTCAATGTTCAACTCTTTAGCCTTAGCTTCTGCACCCTCCTTAAGTGTAACAAAGAACGGATTGTTGAGAGTGGATACAACCAACCCAACCTTCTTAGAGCCTTCCTGTGTTGCTGCCGGTGCAGGTGTTTCTGCTCCCTTAGGTGCGGCACATCCTGCGAATATACCTGCCACCAGGACTACAACCAATGCCAATATCAGAGTCTTTTTCATATAATTCCCCTCCAATTTTATTTTTTATTATTAATGTTCAAGTTTCCTTGATACATTAAGTACTTATTTAAGTTTCTGTTTGCGGTCTAGAAGCACAGCCACCAGAATCACAAATCCTTTCAACAACAGCTGATAGTATGAGGATACATTCATCAGGTTCAATGCGTTATTAAGCACCCCGATAATCAATGCACCAATGATCGTTCCGAAGATGCTGCCTACGCCCCCTGACAAGCTTGTGCCACCAAGTACTACCGCTGCGATAGCATCCAGCTCATAACCCGAGCCGGCTTGCGGCTGTGCCGAGGATAGCCTTGCTGTAATGATAATGCCGGCAAGAGCAGCTAAAAAGCCTGAAGCAGCATATACAAAAACCTTGATGCGTTCTGTATTGATGCCGGAGTATATAGTCGCTTCCTCATTGCTTCCTACGGAATACACATACCGGCCTGTTCTAGTATGCCTGAGAATATAGTAGGCAAGTATAAAAACCACAGCCATGATGTAAATAGGAATTGGGACACCCAGGAAATAACCGGCTCCAATTTCAGAAAATACTTTGGCACTTTCAAAGCTTCCTGTGCCAATTGGCTTACCGTCTGTAAAAACCAGAGTGTAGCCTCGGAGCAGCGTCATGCTAGCAAGTGTTGCAATAAACGGCTGTATCTTGCCTTTACTTATGACAACACCATTAAAAGCTCCTATTGCCGTACCGGCTAAAAGTGCTAAAAGAACCACAATAAGGATATTTGTTCCTTGGGCAACCATTGTCGCGGCAAATGCACCTGCGATTGCAAGTATTGAGCCTACTGACAAGTCTATTCCTCCGGAAAGAATAACAAAGGTCATACCTGCTGCAATAACGGAGTTAATTGAAGTTTGTCTCAATATGTTTAAAATGTTGCTGATTGTTAAAAACCTTGGGTTCAGTACAGCAATAACAAGTGAAAATATTATTAGTACCAGAAGTGATTTATTTTTGACCAACTTTTCTTTTATTCCCTCTTTCAAAATGCCACCTCCTTTTCTCCTACAGCAAGACGCATTATATTCTCCTGGTTTGCCTCTTTATGATCAAGGCTGCCCGCAATTCTGCCTTCATGCATTACAAGTATCCGGTCGCTCATACCTAAAATTTCCGGCATTTCTGAGGAAATCATTATAATACTCATGCCTTCCTTCTTAAACTTATTCATGATATCGTAAATCTCTTTTTTTGCACCTACATCCACACCCCGGGTTGGTTCATCCAATATAAGGATCTTGGGTTTTGTCATCAGAGTCTTTGAAAGAGATACTTTTTGCTGATTCCCCCCACTAAGGTTTTTAACCAACTGCCCTAAGCCGGATGTCTTTATTGACATATTTCTAATGGCATCCTTCGCCATGTTTTCTTCCTTGCGCGTGTCTATCCAGCCCAGAAAGCTTGTTAATTTTTGCAGTACAGAAAGGCTTATATTTTCTTTAACGCTTAGCCCAAGGACAACACCGTTTGACTTACGATCCTCCGAAACATAAACCAAACCGCTCCGGATAGCTTGACCAGGAGACTTGATGTCAACATCCTTCCCATCAATAAAGATTTCTCCACTGCTTTTCCTGTATAGGCCATATAAAGTACGCGCCAGTTCTGTTCTCCCTGAACCCATAAGACCTGCCACGCCTATAATTTCGCCTCTTTTAACCTCGAAACTGATATTCTTAACAAGAGGACTGTTTAGGTTTCTTACCTCCAACGCAGTGTCTCCAGGTTCGCAGTCAACCCGAGGAAACTGCTCACTCAAGGTTCTGCCAACCATAAGTTCAATTATTTTGTCTTCATTCAACTCAGTAATCGGATACTCGCCGATAAACTGTCCATCCCTTAATACCGTTACATCATCACAAATCTCAAATATCTCCTTAAGCCTGTGGGATATATATACTATACTTCTGCCTTCTTTTCTCAGCTCACGAATTACATTGAACAAGCTTTCCGTCTCTTTTTCCGTCAGTGCTCCTGTAGGTTCATCCATGATAATGACCCTGGCATTGATAGAAAGTGCCTTCGCAATCTCAACCATCTGCTGCTTGCCAATACTGAGTTCAGCAACTAAAGTTTCAGGGCCTTCATCGATTCCGATTTGCTCCATAATGACCCTGGCTTCCTTGAAAAGCTTGCCCCAATCAATTTTTCCTAAACGGTTTACTGGTTCCCTTCCTAAAAATATATTTTCTCCGATGGAAAGGGAGGGAATCAGGTTCAGTTCCTGATGAATTATTGCAATTCCTGCATTTTGAGATTCTTTAGTATTGCTGAAGGAAACAGGCTTTCCCTCCAGATAGATTTCTCCGGCAGTTTTCTCATAAACTCCGGTAAGAACCTTCATTAAAGTTGATTTTCCCGCACCGTTTTCTCCAACCAGTGCCATAATCCTGCCTTTATAAGTATTCATATTTACTGAATCAAGTGCCTTGACTCCGGGAAATACTTTCGATATCCCCTTCATCTGGATAATTGCGCTGCTCATTTGCACCACTCCTTAAAACACAACGCCGGATTTCAGGATGATATTTGCATAGGATGTAAACTCCCCTGTCCGTATTACCGCTTTTGAACCACCAGTCAAATGCTTGAGTTCTTCATGAGATACTTCTGTCAGCTTTATCGTAATGCCTTCCTGCTTCTCAATATCCTTTAACCTCGAAATAATGCTTTCATATAATACAGGGCTGGCCTGCTTTGTTTCTCTTGCTAATACAACCTCTTCAACCCTCTGCTCTGAAAGTACGGCATCCAACACATCAATAAAGCTGGGTATTCCTTTTTTCACAGCAAGGTCAATCCTCTTAACTCCATCATGAATCGGCAAACCGCTGTCTCCAATTACCAAGCTGTCTCCATGTCCAAGCTTTGATATAACATATGATATTTCAGAGTTCAATAATGCAGTCTTTTTCATTGAATTATCCTCCCTCACGCCAGATTTCCTATAAACTCTTCTACTTCAGCACGAAGGGGCAGTGAGCTTTGGGCACCCTCCTTAGTTACTGTAAGGGCACCTACAGCCGTTGCAAAGGCAATAGCATCCTTAAGCACTTTTCCTTCACTTATTGCTGCAGCCAATGCACCAATAAAGCTGTCACCTGCTGCAGTCGTATCAACAGCCTTTACCTTGTAAGCCTTGTAAGTATTTGAACCCTGTCTGGTTACGTGGATACAGCCCTTGTCACCTAGAGTTACAATCAATTCCCGGACTCCTTTATTAATGAGAAGCTGTGCCGCTGAAAAAATATCTTCATCATTTGTAGCTTTTATGCCGCTTATTGCTTCCAGCTCCGTTTCATTTGGTATTAAAATGTCAATGCTTGCAAGCATTTCATCATCCAATTCTGCGGCTGGAGCAGGATTCAGTATAGTAGTCTTTCCAAGTTGTTTGGCCGTCTTCAGCGCATATTTTACCGTCTCAATAGGAACCTCCAGCTGTGCAACAACAACAGATGCTTCCTTAATTGCATTAACAGCCTTCTGAATCCGTTCAGCCGTAAGCATGTTATTCGCACCTGCCACAACAATTATGCAATTATTGCCATCGTTGTCGACTGTTATGGAGGCAATACCTGTAGATACTCCTTTCGCACGCACTATATCTGAGACATCCACACCATCCTTCTGCAGTGACTGAACAAGCATATTTCCCAGTTCGTCCTCTCCGACACATCCAACCATTTTTACCTTCGATCCAAGTTTTGCAATGGCATCTGCCTGATTCCCGCCTTTTCCTCCCGGTACCTGCTTAAAGCTTTTTCCCATAATGGTCTCACCAACTTTAGGCATTCTTGAGGTATTTGTCACAAGATCTACATTTAAGCTTCCAATAACAGTTATCATAACATCACTCCTCACAGTTTAAATCATTTACAATCTATTAAAACGTTTTACTAACGGGTAAAAAAATTATGATGACTTTCTTACGATTAATTCTGTACTTAAAATAATTTTTTTCTGTTCAATTTTCTTATCCGGTTTTTCCAATACCTCAATCAAGAGCTCTACAGCCTTGTATCCCATTTCATAATTCGGCTGCTTTACAGTAGTCAGCTCCGGCTCCACCATACTTGCCATCTGTATATCATCAAAACCCACCACACTAATATCTGTAGGAATTGAGTAACCGGAATTCTTCAAGGTCTTCATAACACCGATTGCAATCAAATCATTACCACAAAACGCAGCATCGAATTGTATGCCATCTTTCAGAAACTGCCTGACGGCTTCGATACCCCATTCGCTCTTGTACTGTCCAGGCTTCACATAACTTTCATCGAATACTATATTATATTCCTCTAATGCTTTCTTATAACCGGCAAGTCTGTCACGGGCGGTGTTCGAAGTAAGAGCTCCGGTAACGAAGACTATTTTCCTGCGTCCATTATCCAAAAGGTATTTTACACCATGATACGCACCTTCAAGATTGTTCACCAGCACCTTACCCTTAACGTTCTCGCTTTCCAGGTCTCTGTCTATCAAAATGATCGGAATATCCCATCTGTCATAGCTTGCCAGACCTCCGGTCCTCTTGGCGGAATGTGCAAAAACAATGCCGTCAACCATCTTTTCAGCCAGCATGTCAATATACTTTTCTTCTTTTTCAAAATCGTCATCTGTATTGCAGAATATAAGGCTGTATCCCGCTTCACTGGCTTTATCCTCCGCACCTCTGGCCAGCTCCGGGAAAAAAGGGTTGGCTATATCCGGAATAATCAACCCGATGGTTTTGGTCTTTCGGGTAACCAGGCTTCTTGCCATAGTATTAGGGATATAGTTGCTTTCCTTTACAATTCTCAGTACCTTTTCCCGTGTTGTTGCACTGATATTTGCATCCTTATTGTTTAAAATCAGCGATACTGTAGCGGTAGAAACTTCTGCCATCCTTGCAATATCTTTTATAGTCAGCTTCATAAGTATCTTCCTTCGTATCTTAAAAAATTAAGGTTAAACGTTTTATTAAAACGTTTAACCTTATAATATCATAAACTCATGTTTTATTCAAGCATCATTTTAAAGCTAATTGATCGAGAATGAGTGCCTGAGTTACAGCTTATTAATTTAATAATTGTAATAACTCGGAGACAATCTCAGATAAACATAATTCACGATGGGTAGAGTAACCTCCCTCCTCTGTGCTGTAATCGCAGAGGAGGGAGGTTACTGACAAACCGGTATCCGAATAGAAGCTATACTAACATCTGTAATTCAGAACACTATCATATTAGTTTTCAGATGCAAAAAATCCATTTATTGAGTCAATAATATCAAGTGTTTTCTGTACTGGTTTTGTATTCAAGCTTACTGCAACAAAAATTATGAAAGCAACTAGCAGCCCCCATACACCCGCCATAATACCAAGAGGATTTTTTACTACAAATGTTGTAAATAACATCACAGTCTCACCGATAATTATACTGCTCATAGCAGCCTGAGGTGTAGACTTCTTCCAGTACACTCCGCCGAGCATGGCAGGAGCTAAAGCTGCAACACCGCCGTTTGCCAAGGCAAGAATATTGCCCAGAAGTCCAGGCTTCATCAAAGCAACAATTACTGATAATAAACCAAATACAAGTGTAGCTATTTTTGCTACCCGATACTGATTATATTCGGAAGCATCCTTGTTGATGTATGTCTTATAGACGTCGGTTGAAACCATTGTACTTACGGCATGGAGCTGTGAGTCTCCTGTTGACATGGACGCCGCAAGGGCACCTGCAATAACAAGGGCTGCAAAAACTATAGGTGTATATTTCAATAACATTTCAGGAAATATCGTATCAGGTGAAGCGATATCCGGCATCAGAACTCTTCCTATCATACCAATGGCAGGTGTAAATATATATATTGATGTTAAATAAATTGATGAAAATATCGACGACCATTTCAATACTCTCAAGGACTTTCCGGAGAAAAACCGCAGGGTAACATGCGGAAACATCATCATACCGATTGTTATTACAATCCATCTGGAAACCCAGTCGGCTGAAGTAACAACTCCATTTGGCCCAGGTAAAGTAAACAGGGCAGGCATTGTTTCAAAAACCTGCTCGTAAGCAGCATTTATACTGCCGAAATTTTTGGTTATTACAATATATGATCCAACTACCATACCTATCCACATAAATACACCCTGCGCGGCATCAGTAATGGCAACTCCTTTCATACCGCCCATCCATACAAGCAGAATCATAATGGCAAAGAATATGATAGTACCGACAGCATAACTCAGCTGTCCGTTGCTTATTGCCTGAAAAATATATCCGGAGCCTATAGCCTGCATAGCAACATAAGGAACTGTAAAAACAAGAGTTATGACAGTAACAATAAAGCCTATTCTCTTATCCTGATAAACATCGCTTATATACTGCGCCATTGAAATATAGCCCTGTGTCTGGCCAAGAAGCCAGAACCGCCTACCTATGATCCAGAAAAGAACGCCCGGGAAAACAGTCCAGATACCATTTACCCACCAACCTACACCGTTGTTGTAAACAAAACCGGGAGCTCCAAGAAATGCATAAGCACTGTGGTATGTGGCACTGAAGGTAAGTGTCAATACGAAAATACCCAATGAACTTCCGGCTGTCGCAAAATCCTTTATGTTTTTCTTATCCTGCTTGGAAGCATAATAAGCTATTCCCAACAAAGAAACAGTATAAAGCACTAAAATAATTAGACCAGTATTCATGTTTAGAAACCCCCTTTACTTTTTTGAGCTAAGCTTAAACTTATCGTAATCTTTCTTCCAGGATTTAATTGTAATAACGCCCACAAGGAAATCAACGACTGCGACAATATACCAGAAATCCAGCCAGACAAGCATTGTAGGCCAGCCAAAAGTAAATGGCTTCTCAAGGGCATAATTGTTTATGCCGTTAAGAAGCGGGGGATTAACCATTAGCAATACTAAAACAAAAATAGCATATACGACTTTTTCTCCTATTGATAACTTCATAAACTTCACCTCCTGTTAGATATGAAAATAAATCACAAATGCTTCATCGGGACTATTCCATGCTGTTTTTTTAACATCACTTCTTCTGTAAGTCTTTTATAATTTTAACAAGGTTATTGACTAGATGTTCATGATAAAGCCTGCCTTTTTCCACGTCTGATTTTGAAGGTTCCCCTGTTGTTCCGCCGGCAATTGCCGCATTTTTCTTCGCGTGTTCAAATGTACTTGGAACATAGCAAAGCGTATCATGTGTATAAGCAGGGTCTACAGAATATAAATCCTGTGGTACGATAGGGTTGTCCCTTGCCAGCTCAAGATGAACGAGTTCAGGATATTTATACATCATATGCGAGGTTTCAACCTCTTCGGAGTGTCCTACAACACCAAAGCCAAGTTCACTGACAATATCCTTGGACATATAGGCCGGATCAAAAATTCTTACTGTAACCCCCAGCTCTCTCTGAGCCTTTTCAGCCGCAAGCTGCATCCATACTACATTAACGATTCTGTGGCCATTGATTAAAATAATTTTATCTGCATCGTGCTGTTTTAAAGAAGCAATAATATCATAAGTAAGGCCAATCATAACTTCAGGCCTTATAGTTATTGTTCCTGGAAGAACCATATGGTGTGGACTCCATCCAAACCATACCGGCGGAACAATAAGAGCATTTGTTTTTTCTGCTGCCTCCTCTGCCAATGTTATCGCAACATAGCTGTCAGTGCCTACCGGAAGATGGCATCCATGCTGCTCGATACTCCCGACAGGAAGGATAGCAACCCCTTTGCTGTCTTTTATGAGCTGTTTTGCCTCCATCCAGCTCTTTGTCTGTAACCATTGATCCAATTTAAACCGCACCTCCCCAAAATTCCATATTACCACCGTAATTGATAAATGTTATGTTTTACTGTTATTCTATAATAAAACAAAAAAAAATAATGTATTGCAAAACACATTATTCGAAATTTACTGAAAATTTATTTGAAAACCCTGTCAGATATTGCCTAAATCAAGAATTTATTATATATTATAGTATAATAAACAGCCTTTATTTAGTATGCCGGTATTACCCCATTGACAAAAACAATTTGTAATGACTGAGAACAGATATAAATTCTTGCTTTAAAACATATATAAAGATATTGCACATA